>CAZJIO010000001.1:0-8565 GCA_964546035.1 uncultured Eubacteriales bacterium
AACACAAAGAAAAATAATGCTCTCAATCATAAGTCTCATATCTCCTTTTCCAATTCCTCAAATGTTGTTTATATCTTAACCTTATTCAGCAAAAAATCAAAAGCATTAATCCGCCTAATGATATGCAAAAACTTCTTACTAATCAATACTTATTGTATCGCAATGCAATAAAACGAATAAAAACCCCTTAAATTCAGGGGTTTTATCCATTGCCTATATGAAATCATTTTAGCGGGGACTAAAAGGAATTTACGAATTAAGTATTTAAATAGGCTAACCTCAAACACCCCATAATACCCTGTTTACCTCCTAGAGCACTTGGAACGATATATTCATCCATATGATGGATTTCATTTGTATCAATATATCCATTGAGCAATGCCTGAACTTTTGAGCGAATCATAGGAAACAACTGAGCTTGATGCATAACACCACCACCTAAAACAATCTTCTGTGGTGATAGCGTTAAAATATATCCAACAATTCCCTGAGCTAAATAATCAGCCTCCAAATCCCATACCGATTCTTGATCACATAATTCGTGAGCTTTCTTGCCCCATCTGCCTTCGATAGCGGGTCCTGCAGCTAATCCTTCCAAGCAATTTGGGTGATAACTACAATTACTCCTATAATGATCATCAACTCGTTTGTTAACAAAGACATGTCCTGCCTCAGGATGAAGCATCCCATGTAGGATCTGATTGTTAACAATGACGCCAACCCCAATGCCCGTACCAACTGTAATATATATACTTGTATCTAAACCACTTGTAGTACCCCATGTAGCTTCGCCCAACGCAGAAGCATTAACATCCGTATCAAAACCAATGGGTACCCTGAGTGCATCGGATAATGTCCCTACAATATTGTAATTAATCCATGCCTGTTTAGGCGTAGTTGTTATGTATCCATACTTTTTTGAATTGCGATTTAAATCAATTGGTCCAAAGTTACCAATCCCTAATCCAGTTATACCTGCACCCTTGAAATAACGAATGATATTGATCATTGTACTATTGGGTTGTTCTGTAGGAAAACTAACTTGATCTAATATTTCTCCATTTTCGTTACCGATCGCACAGACCATTTTTGTGCCACCAGCCTCTAAAGCACCAAGTAACATATTGTTTTACCTCCGAGTATATTTGTCAATTACTTATGATCTATATGAAATTTTTCCATTTGTAATTTCAAAACGGAAATGACATTGCTTAATTCCGATGATACATGAACAAGCTGATCGACTGTTGCTAATTGTTCCTGACCACTTGCTAATACTTCTTCAATTGAAGAGGCTGATTCTTCTGCTATAGCCGCTATGCTTGTAATGGAATCTGTTGCATGGACTTGAACTCCATCAAGGTTTCTTAATAACACATACACAAGGTCAACTTCATGCATAATGGCATCCATATTCGTAATAATTTCTTTAAAAATAGTACCTGTATTATGAACTGCTTCTTCTTGTTTCGTGTAAATTGTACTGCCCTCTTGAATCATCTCTTGGGTCATCATTGTTGCCTCATTAATATTATGGATGATACTTGAAATATTTTTTGCAGCGCCTCTGGATTGAACGGCTAATTTCCTGACTTCTTCTGCAACTACAGCAAATCCCTTTCCGGATTCTCCAGCTCGTGCTGCTTCAATGGCTGCATTTAAGGCGAGTAGATTGGTTTGTTCACTGATGCCATCAATCATACCAACAATACCAGAAATTTCCTCAAATCTTTTCACTAACATGGACATATCATTTTCAATTTTTCTAGATAATTGAATCGTGTCTTTCGTTGTCAAATCCAATGTATTTAAAGTACCTTTTGCATTTTCACTTGCATGTATGGTACTATTCGTTGCTTTTACAACATATGAGAAGTGTTCTTCTGTTGCATTAAATTGATTGACCAAATCTCTAATGACTAATGAAGCATTTTCTGCGTCTTTTGCTTGTTCAATAGCACCTTCAGCAACCGATTCAACGGCTTTCATGACTTCTCTAGAAGATGCAGCAGAATTTTCTGAAATTTTACCCAGTTCACTCGAATTGGTTGAGACATGCTCAACAACTGTGCCTACTTCTTCAAGCAACTTTCTCATATTAGCAGTCATATGGTTGAAACTCTGAGAAAGCTGTCCGATTTCATGTTTTCCATCATAATAAGATTGAACTGTTAAATTGCCCTGTTCAACTAACTTCATTTTTTTGCGTATGTAATCGATTGGCTTAGATATGGAAATTGCAATAAAAACCCCAATAAGCACTGCGACCAACATAAACACGATTGTTAAAATAACTGCCACATTCTTTAGAACTCTAATATCACTTAAAATAGCACTTGTGGGGATATTAAGTACATATACCCAACCGTTTGAAAGCACACTATAAAGAATCATAGATTCATTTTGAATACCCGTTGATGTTGTATAGGAGTCAACAATTTTGTTTGGATCTGCCTTAATTTTTTGAATTAATTCTCTATTAAAATCAGTACTTGTCATGTCCCCATTTTCTTTTGCAGTCATGATCACTTGTCCTGAAATATTTATAAGTGAAGCTTGATCCAAATTGTTAAAATCACTAATTCTCAAATCCTTCAACAATAAATCTTTCCTTACTTCTATGACTAATGTTCCTTGTATTTCATCTGATTCAATATCTCTAATTTTACGCATTAAGAACAAATCATCTGTACCATATAAGTCATGAAACCATACTGGTTTATCACCGGCTTCTGAGAGTCTACTGTTTTCCTCAGAATCAGCAAATGTTTTGTATAAGTCCTTTTGATTATTTGTCACGCCACCAATGATTTCATCCTCTTTAATAAAGAAAATATTAACAACCAAAGCATTTGAAAACAAGATAGATTCAACCTTTTTTGTGATATTTTGCTGCCGATCATTCATCATTAAAAAAGCATTGTCATAATCGCTCAGTCCCTTTCCCAGCACCTTATTCATATCCATGTCTACAACAATCATTTTCGAGATGTCTTCAATACTCAAGAGCTTATTTTGGAAAATATGCGTTACCTTATTCACATAAGCTGTATTTGAGCTGTCGACCTTATCCATTAATGAAGTACTCGCCTGAGTCGTTAAAATAATGCCCATAATGATAATTGGTAAAACAGCGATTGAAATGTGTGACAAAATCAGTTTCACTTTAATCGATAGTAAGTTTTTCTTTATTTTTTCTTGTTTCAACGGTGTTGCCTCCTTGAAAAAACAAAAGTGCCAATGATGGCATTGACACTTTTGAAAGAATTATTAATGATCTACTTAAGTAGCTCTAAACGGCCAGGATCATTGGCAAAGGCTTCTTTTTCATTTTCCTTAGTGACAACAAGTGGAGGAAGTGCATAAATACCTACTTCTTTCTTGCCGTTGTCCACGCTTGTGTCAGGTGCTGGCATTCCGTTGCCTGCTTGAAGGGATTTGATAATTTCTATGGTTTTGCTAACGAGCGTGTCAGTAGGCTTAGCTATGGTTGAATATTGTCTACCTTCCCAAATCCATTTTACTGTTTCGTTCTCAGCGTCAAGACCTGATGTAACAGGAAGTGCCTGACCTGCTTGCTCAGATGCGGTAATAACTGCACGAGCGATACCGTCGTTAGGGCAAAGAACACCGTGGATTTCTTTGTCTGAGTAGAAACCAGAAAGTAGTGAATCCATACGAACTTGCGCTTTGGAATTGTCCCAGTCTAAAGTAGCACATTGCGTAAACTCGTTTTGACCGGATACTACGACTACTGTACCGTCATCGATTTTAGGTTGTAGTACTGACATTGCACCCTTGAAGAAGTTAGGCGCATTAGGGTCAGCAGGGCCACCGCCGAAAAGCTCTATGTTGTAAGGACCTGCACCTTTTTGAGCAGCTAAGCCGTCTAACAAAGCTTGACCTTGAAGCTCGCCAGTCTTGATGCTGTCAAATTGAACGACACCGTCAATTCCTGTGGTGTTCTCAATAAGACGGTCATAACCGATGATGTAGATGCCAGCTGCTGCTGCTTCTTCCAAAACAGAACCAAGCTGTGATCCGTCTACTGGACCAACAACGATTACCTTAGCACCATTTTGAATCATAGATTCAATTTGTTGTTGTTGTGTAGGAACCTTATTATCTGCATGTTGAACGATTGCTTCAAAGCCAGCAACTTTCAATTTGCTCTTGAACATATCATTTGCTTCTGACCAGTTCTGAGTTCCAAGCCAAGGCAATGCAACGCCGATTACTGCATCTGCGGCAAAACCACCAGTTGAAGCAGGTGTCTGCGCATCTGTTGTGGTTTGAGTTACGTCGGCTTCAGTTACGGTTCTTTCAGGTGTACGACTGCAACCTGTCTGTACCATTGCCATGAACAGTAATCCTACAAGTAATAAAGATAAGTATTTTCTCATTTTGATACTACCCTCCTGTTTTAAGTCCATCGACTAATATGTAAACCCGTCAACAGTCCATTAACCCCTGCTGGCATGGTTACCTTCCTTAAGTTACTTACTTTTTCCAGGAAATAACCTTCCTATGATGGATTTGCGACCTTGCTGCTTGTTGAAAACATCGAATCCAACTGCCGCAAGAAGCACAAAACCCTTAATAACCTGAGTGCGGTCAGCACCAACACCCATGAGCATCAGCCCGGAGTTGAGAACAGTCATTACCAGTCCTCCCACCATTGTTGCAATAACGGTTCCGACACCCCCTGAAACAGCCGCTCCGCCGATAAAGACCGAAGCGATCGCATCTAATTCCCAACCGATGCCGTCCGATGGGCCAGCCGCAGTTGAACGACCTACAAACATAATTCCGGCCAAAGCAGCAAGCATAGACATATTGAGCATGGTGAGGAAATAGGTTCTCTGGACATTGACACCTGACAATGCGGCTGCGCTTTTATTGCCTCCGACTGCATATATGTGGCGTCCAAATCTGGTACGTTGAGTGATGGTGTGGTAGATAATGACCAAAACCACAAGAATCAGACCTGGTACTGGAAAGGATGTACCTGGGCGCCCAGTGCCAAAAATCCATGTTATGTAACCAATAACGATGCTAATCAATCCAATTCGAACCAACACTGGCCAAAGCTCTTCTGGTTTTTCGGGCCTTTTTGCCTCACGATTGTACTTTCTCAATTGACCAAAGGCGAAAGCAGCGATTGCTATTATTCCCAACAGCAGTGTTGAGTTGTTCATACCTGTAAATGTAGGTCCCCATTCGGGCAAATATCCCGCCCCAAAAATTTTAAGTTCAACAGGTGCAGGCACCGAGATCGACTTTGAAATCCAGATGACGCCGCCTCTAAAAATCATCATCCCGCCCAAGGTTGTAATAAATCCGGGAATACTGAGTTTAGCTAGCCAGAACCCCTGCCATGCTCCGATTGTAGCGCCAACTGCAAGGCTAAGGAGCACTCCGAGCCACCATGGTAATCCTAAATCCCGCACCGCAATGGCCATTACCATCCCAGAGAAACCAGCCACGGAACCTACGGACAAATCGATCTGTCCGATTACAATGACCATCAACATACCTATCGCCAGTACCATAACATAGGCATTACCGGATATGAGGTTCTGGAAGTTGGAGGAAGTAACCATTTTCCCTTCTGAAGTAATATTGAAGATGATGGTAAGTGCCACTAAGGCAATTACCATGGTGTAGTCCCGTAGTCCCCCACCTAGTATTTTCTTTAAATATTTCATAGCAACTTATCATCCTTTCTACCATTAGATTCTGACGCTGAGGTTTTTGTCATCATTTTCATCAGTACTTCCTGCTCAGCCTCACGGCGTTCGATCACACCCGTTATGTTTCCCTCGAATATCGTGTAAATTCTGTCTGACATACCTAGTAGCTCTGGCAACTCGGAGGAAATCATGATGACTGCTTTCCCTTGATCTGCGAGCTCATGAATGAGGCGATAAATTTCATACTTAGCTCCAACATCAATCCCACGAGTGGGTTCGTCTAGTATGAGCACCTCCGGCTCTGTAAACATCCACTTACCCAAAACAACCTTTTGCTGGTTCCCTCCCGACAAGGTGGCCACACAGCGGTCAACATTTTGTGTTTTGATATTTAACGACTGGCGATAGGTTTCAGAAACCTGAAATTCCTGTTCCAAATCAAGCAGTCTACCCCGTAAAATAGCCTTAAGATTTGCACTTACAGTCGTTTTTCGAATGCTGTCTAACAGATTGAGACCTAAGTTCTTGCGATCCTCCGGTACATACGCGATACCCTTACGGATTGCGGCGGCAACGGATTTAACGCGAATCTCCTTGCCCCTGACCTTGATAGAGCCACCTAGGTAGACGCCGTAGTTTCTCCCAAAGATAGAACGCATCAGTTCAGTTCTTCCGGCACCCATAAGACCCGCGAAGCCGACAATCTCCCCAGCTCTCACATAGAAACTAGAGTCCTTACATACCAGACGGCCCGGATTATTGGGGTCTTCTACACGCCAATTGTTTACTTCGAAGATCACTTCGCCGACCTTCGATTCATGAACAGGATAACGATTTTCAATGGATCGCCCTACCATAGCTCGGATAATCCGGTCCTCATCAACGTGTCCAGCTTCAACGGCGTAGGTTTCAACAGTTCGACCGTCGCGGATGACTGTGACAAAATCAGATATGGCCGCGATTTCGTTGAGCTTATGTGAAATCATAATACAGGTAATGTCCCTGTCTTTTAAGCCTTTCATAAGTTTGAGTAAGTTAGCGGAATCGTCCTCATTTAGTGCCGAGGTCGGCTCATCGAGAATGAGCAACTTAACATTTTTGGAAAGTGCCTTTGCAATTTCCACCAATTGCTGCTGACCTACGCCCAAGTGCTTAATTAAGATGTTAGGATCAAGGGTCAGCCCAACCATCTCAAGCAGTTCTGCTGTGCGTTTTCTCTCAGCTTCCCAGTCGATCAATCCCTGTTTTACAATCTCATTTCCTAGAAAAATATTTTCAGTAATCGAAAGCTCTGGAATCATTGCCAACTCTTGATGAATAATGACAATTCCAGCACTCTCAGACTCTTTTATATCCTTGAATACCATTTCCTTGCCCATATAGATGATCTTTCCCTCATAGGAGCCATGGGGATAAACACCGGAAAGCACCTTCATCAAGGTTGATTTCCCCGCACCATTCTCACCGCATATAGCGAGAATAGTGCCACGATGTACTTCCAGCGACACTGCGTCAAGCGCACGCACGCCTGGAAAAGTCTTGGTGATGCCTTGCATCTGTAAAATAATAGGATGTTTCATAATCACACTCCCCGTACTTATTAGCCCTTAGAATAGTTGCTACTGTCCTTTACAATATAACAGAAGCAATTTTTAAATATAATTACAATCTGTCACTCGGTTACATTGACAAATGTCATTCGTTTACTGATAAGTGTCATGTCATTTTTTGCAATAAAAAAACTGCAACACAATTTGGGTTGTGTTACAGTCTCATATACAAACATTTATTCCACTAAATATAGTTGCAAGATTTCTTCTACATCTTGCCGTAAGCCTCGAATGGTATCATTGGTCAATTTATTTCCTAGGATGCTTACAGAGATCCTCAAGTCCATAGATTCCTTTATTTTTGTATAGGATTTAAAAGTAGGTTCGGTCACAGATTGATTAATAACATTCTGTAAAAAATCGGGATTAAGAATGTCCTCAACATTTTGGTTTTCAGCATAGACTTGTTCTACAACATCGATTTTAGTAGGAAGGGTATAGGTATATTCCCATATCTTCTTTTGGATTTCATCACTATTGGTCATATATTTAATGAATTCCCAAGCTAAAGCTTTATGCTTTGAACGACTACTCATGCCCATTTGAACCGTATAAAGTTTGGAATGGCTTTCATCATTAACTCTTGGAAAGGGCAGGGTTTCCCAATTAAAATTATAGTATTTCTTAATACGATAGGGATAGGGCTTATAAGCTCTGAATTCATCCAAGGAAAATGTCTTAAAGGCAACTGTCCCAGCATCATAATCATGTTGATTAACAACTTGCCCGCTATTTAATTGATATAAAGATCTCGTGAATTCAATAGCGTCTGACAATTGTCTCTCATCATAGATGTCCGCAGCTCTAGAGCCATTAACAAAAGTTTTACCTGCACCAAAATAAGCATGATCCCAATCATAACCATAAACACCAAATTGGTCTATTATGCCATCCTTGTTTGTATCTTTGGTCATATCTTTACAAATTTGATAAAAATCATTGATTGACCAAGTGGCATCAGGCATCTTAATACCATTTGCCTCTAGCAAGGTTTTATTGACAATCATAAATGTCGGTACAATTTCCATAGGTAAAGCGTACTGAGTCGTACCATATTGTCCTGCATCTAATGCCTTAGTGTAATAGTCTGTTTCGCTGATTGAAGCGTCTTCTTTCAGGTAACTATCCAGATTCTGTAACATACCAATGGATGCAAAGGTATTGAAATCTTCCTGCATAACAAGAAAAACATCAGGCTCCTTACCTTTTAAAATTTTCTGAGCCAGCCATTCTGAATAGTCTCCCATTAACGTACCGCTTCG
>CAZJIO010000001.1:8663-8914 GCA_964546035.1 uncultured Eubacteriales bacterium
ATTCATTGCCAGAATACATCCCGAATTCCAAGATAATTTCTTGTTTATTCTTGTAGTTGATGGTATAAATGACGATGCCGATCATAACGATCAACCCGCAAAAAATGACTCTTTTCTTTATCCTCATTTATTCACCTACTCTAATGTGCGCAGCATAATACTGGATTGAATTGCGAAGATGGCAATCTGTGTACGATCTCTTAAATCCAGTTTTTTTAATATACAACTGATGTAATTTCTTACTGTGCCAT
>CAZJIO010000001.1:8977-10108 GCA_964546035.1 uncultured Eubacteriales bacterium
CACTATTTTTAACTCATTAAGAACAAGTCTTTCATAGTCTTTCAGTTCTAATTTAAACCGGTAATCTGCTCTCGCCATTTGAGAAAATAACGAAAGCACCTTGCTTCCAACATTCGATTCAATCATGGCGCCACCAGTCATAACCGTTTCAATTGCCTTAACAAGTTCAGCTATGGAAATACCTTTAAGTAAAAAACCGTTAGCACCGAGTTTCAGCGTTTCGTAAATATATTCATCATCATCAAAGGTTGTTAAAATGATGACCTTGGTCTTGGGACAGTTTTCCTTAATGATCCTAAGACTTTCTATGCCGTCCATATCGGGCATGCGAATATCCATCAATACAACATCCGGATTGTATTTATGTACGCATCTGATTGCTTCCCTACCGTTTTCGGCAGTTGCAACGACTTCGATATTAACCTTACTTTGAAGCATCAGTTCTAAACTTTGTCGAATCAGCTCTTGGTCATCTACAATTAGTATTTTAATCATACGCTTTACCCCACCTCACTGGAATTTCTACTCGAACTTCAAAGCCTTTCCCAATTTCACTGTTATAACTGACGTTACCATTTAGCATTTCTACGCGCTCTCTAATATGCGTCAATCCAAATCCGTCCTGGATCTGATCACATCCGATGCCATCATCCCTTATGCTTACGCCAATGGTATGGTTCACATATTCAATATCTATGAAAATATCATTTGCTTTTCCGTGTCGTATGGCGTTGGTAATAGATTCCTGAATGATTCTATACAGGGTCTGTTCTTCATCATCCTTCAATTTTAAAATGGTACCTTTTATCGATAAATCAACTTTAACCGCTGTACAACTATTCACATCATTGACTAGATTTTTAATCGCCGGAATTAATTCATATTTTTCCAAGGAATCAATTTTTAATTCTCTAACGGACCTTCGTACATCCAGTAGACCTTTTCTTGACAATTCCAATATTTTTCCAAGCTGCTTTTCTACTGCCTTTGGATTTAAACCAATCATCTCTTTGCAAGCTTCTATGCCTGTTGTGATGCTTGTTAAGGAATGTCCAAGGATATCGTGAATCTCTCTTGCCAAACGATTTCTTTCCTTCATTTTAACAATTTCACCATATTCCGGTGCGTACT
>CAZJIO010000001.1:10123-10771 GCA_964546035.1 uncultured Eubacteriales bacterium
TTTTAACTGAATATTTGCAACCTCAAGTTCCGAAGCCGTTACTTGTAATTGCTGATTCAGTTGCCTGATCGCTCTATTTTCATTGATTTTGTTTTGTAATAGGAAATACAAAAAAATGATAAACCCAATGTCATTGAGGGAGGTAAGTATAATCTTACCCGCTTGAATATAGAATTTCGAATTGTTAGAGTAGTAATTGATGTATTCATTAATGGATACGATCACAAGACGACTCGACAAAATATCGTAGTTAAAAATAATATAACAAATCAATGCAATGGCCATCATCCAGAAACGTAGCCGGTTATTTATTGTATAATGAATCACATTAGCAATTAACAATAAAAAAATGCCACGATAACTAAACTCCAAATAATACGTGATCATAATGCATATAACAAAATCTAAAATGAGCAAAAAGGCCACACCCATTTTTTGCTTTTTGATCAAATAGGCTTTAATTAAGTTAGAAATACCAAATAGAAGCAAAAGGCTGCTTGCATAAACAGGTACTTGCCATGGAATGATTGGTAAATATTGTGCCTTTTCCAAGAAAACTCTGGCCTGAAAACTATCACATATTTTTTCTGTTGTTGATGAAATAACAAATGTAAAAAAGAAAATGATCATGAAGTTAATGACAAAATT
>CAZJIO010000001.1:10805-45225 GCA_964546035.1 uncultured Eubacteriales bacterium
TATTCTTGTAAGAGTTATCATAAACCTCCCCATTCTCTATTTGTGTTTACTTTTCACTCTTTATATTATGCGTTAAATGAAGACTTTCTTCAATTATCACATGTCATATAAAACAGATGACAAATGTCACCTATCCATTATTGCCAATAGGTTGTCCCAAATTGGTCAACATTATTTTTATCAATAAATATGACAGGAACTGTTATGTGTTTTTCAACTTCTTTTCCCGCTAGGACATCATAAGCTGCCTGGGCTGCAGTTTTCCCAATTGTAATGGGCGATTGAGCAGCTGTGGCTGTGATTTTTCCATCTTTTATCAATTGTTTCGCTTCAGGTGCACCATCAACACCGTAAATAAGAACGCCATTTTCTCTGTTAGCTTCTAGCAATGCTGCTAAAGCACCCTCAGCAGTTGGATCATTTAATGCCATGACAACGTCGATTTCAGGATTACCTCCAATAATATTTGTCATTGCTAGCATTGCCTGTTCGAGTTGTCCTTCTGATGATTCTTTTGCTACGATTTGATACTGATCCATACCTTTAATGGTATCAATAAACCCCTGAGTTCTATCAATTGCTGATTTTGCTGTCCGATGTTCTAAGATGACAATTTTAGCAGAATTTAATTGACTCATCATATCTATCGCACATAAAACACCTGCATTGTAATTATCGGAAGCTATAATGCTTTTTACTAAATCTTCATCATATACAGGTGAATCCAGATTGATTATTGGAATACCTGCCTTTTGAGCTGCTAATAGGGCCGGCTTAATGGTTTTCCAGTCCGTCGGGCTAACAAAAAGGACATCCACGCCCTGGGAAATCAAGTCTTCAATTTGGCTAATTTGTTTATTGGGATCAAGAGCCGGGTCCAAAGCTACAAGGATATCTCCGTTGCCTTCAACAACATCTTTTATTCCATTATTAAGGGCAACAAAAAATGGATTGTTAAGTGTCATATACGTGGCACCAAATTTATATTGCTTTTTCTCATCACTGCTTGATAATTTCATATCTTCTTTTGAAATGCAACCTGCAAATAAAGATATTCCTAGAACTACGACCATTAGTAATGAACCTATACTTTTTTTCATAATTTCCCTCTCAATAGCTTAATAAAATCCTCAATGCAAAGGGGTTTGCTATAATAGTAACCCTGTACAACCGTATTTTTATTCTCTTTTAGAATTTCAACTTGCTCTATATGTTCTACACCTTCAGCAACAACAGAAATATTCAAGACATCTGCAATTCGCCTAATAGCTTTGTATATTTCTTTCGACTCTTCCTTTAAATGTATATTATCTATTAAGGCTTTGTCGATCTTTAAAATATCTATTGATAATTTTTCTAGACAAGAAAGAGATGAATAACCTTTACCAAAATCATCTAATGCCACTTTTATCCCCATTTGTTTTAATTGAGTAAAGATTTTATTCGCTATATCAAAATTTTTTATACTCACATCTTCTGTGACTTCCATAACTAAATTATTAGTGTTAAAGCCAATCTCATCAATGCATTCTTTTAAGACTTTTATCATCGATGATGTTGTTAGAGATTGAGGTGACATGTTTACTGAAATCTTAAGATTCGGGTAATGGTCTTGCCAGATCTTAATTTGTTCACATGCCTTTCGAAGTACATAAAAATCTAGTTGTGGTATAAATCCAGTTTTCTCAAGGGTTTCAATAAAATCTCCCGGATAAATCAATCCCTTTTCTGGATGTTGCCATCTTACAAGCATTTCACCACCAATAACCATTTCTTCTGGCAATATAATTTGTGGTTGTATATAACATATAAAATCATTGTTCTCTAAACTCTTTTCAAAGTCTTTTATAAGTAATTGTTCCTTTAACTGTTTTTCATATATATCAAATGTAAATTCCATTACACCATTCGTATAATATTTGTTCTTTACCTCTTCTACAGTGTATTCTGCATACCTATATAGCTCTTCAAAGCTTCTGCCATGCTTTGGAAATAAGGTAAGTGCTATGCTTATAGAAAATTCATTCAGTTCTAGTTTTGAGTTGGCGTAGTCTTTGGTTGTCTCCTTAATTCTATCAATTACCTTCTCTTTATCGCTTTCACTAACAGCCCTACTAATTAAAGAAAACTTATCCCCATCCGTCCTTCCAAGTATCGTTTTTTCATCCAATAAAGACAGCAGTCTTTGTGAATATTCCAGTAATATTTGATCTCCAAATTGGCTCCCTTGTCGATCATTAATGGTTTTGAAATTATCAATATCAATTAAGAATAAAACGCCTTCTTGATTCTCAGAGATCAACTGGTCAATATATTTGGAAAGGCCATACTTGTTTGGAAGATTGGTTAATGCATCATGCAAAAGCAAATAGGTTAGTTTCTTTTTTTCATTTATATTTATTTTATATCGAATAAAATAACCTAATAGGAAAATAAAAACTATGATTGCAATGACTCCAATATACTTAATAGTATGATCATCATTTTTTCGTGGTATACTTTTAAAGCTTTTATCAATCACAATTGATTGGTTATAAAATAAAATAGATTTATTTAATATCCCTTGTAAGACCTTGTCACCTTTAGGCAAATAATATTTGGATTCATATTTAAAGTCTAAATTGTATCGTATATCCAAATGAGATATATCCATCACTTGTTCATAATAATCGAATACAATCCTTGGTAATATAATGACCTCAACACTATGATCTAAAAGTTTTTCTACTAGGGTTTTTTCATCTTGATAATACATGATATTTGATTCTGATAACAACGCTGACAACTGATTACTGACATTGTCAGCAAATAGCATTCCTACCTTGTAGTTATATAGGTCATAGATACTATTCACTGGTGGTGCTTCGTTTATCCCAACCACAACGTATTCACTGAGAATAGAAGAATCGGTTGACAATAAGTTGTTGGTATTATTTTTTAACCAAAGAATATCTAACTCAAAATGTTGATCATCTTGTTTTAAGGTATCATGATCACCTACTATATATTCAATGGTTATGCCCGTTAATCTTTCAAATTGCTTTAATATTATGATAGAAACACCATATACTCTTTCGTCAATTTTAAGGGTATAGGGTGGATTTATAGCAAGTCCAGCTTTCAAGTTTGGATGATTCTGAATCCATTCTTCTTCTTCTTTTGTCAAAAGTTTGTCAAAATTTTCCTTTTCCCATTCATTTAAATCATTGATTTTACCAATTTCAAAAGTATAATGATCATCGATATAACTTATACCTTTATTCAATATATCAGTAAGCTTATCATACTCCTTATGAACATATATATTCATTGTAGAATATGTGGCATTGATTTGATAAACTTTATTTGCGATTAATTCATTTTGATAAAAAAGTACTGGGTACTCTTCACCAACAACCATAAAATCAATCCTCTTATCTAAATACATGGCAAATAATTCTTCTATATTTTGGGCTTCAATAACTTCAAAATTAATTTCAGAATAAATCTGGTGCATATTTAGGTTTTCATTATCTACTGAAAGTATACCAATTTTTCTATTCTCAAGCTGTGATAGTGTAAAAGCAGAACTACGATCTGCATAAATTGAAAATAGATTGGAAGATATCCTATTTGTTTCATAGTACGCTTCTTCCAGCCAATAATCCGACTTTGAGAGAATCAAACCCTTATTTTCCATGACAAATTGAAGATCTTTTTCAACCATTTCTATATCGAGACTTCTAGATAATAGTTGCACATATTCTTTTGCATCAGAAATATAATTTTCACCTTTAACTGACTCATCATAGCAATAATATAGCTTTTCAATTTCCATCTCCTTAAGCCATCGCTTTTGTAAAGAAGAGAGTGCTATCGGGGATCTATCGGCGATTGTCTTTTCAACTACTATCAAAAATATTGCAATGATTAACCCCATAATTACCGTAAACAATACCTTCTTCTTCATACCCTCACTCCCTTTTATACTGGATCAAAAAAACTCTTTCTTAGCGAGAATAGTGATACTTTATTCTAGTAAGAAAGAGTTTTAAACAAAGCGATCTATCTATTCGGTTTATTGCCAGTTTCTTTTACTTCATTATCATTTAATTCTACTTCTGGCCCAATACCCTGACCTGCTTCTGGATTTTCTGGCTTTATCTCTGGCTTACCTTTGTCTACCCCTGGGCTCTCTGGCTTTGCTTCTGGGTTACCTTGATCTACCCCTGGGCTCTCTGGCTTTACCTCTGGGTTACCTTGATCTACCCCTGGGCTCTCTGGTTTTGCTTCCGGGTTACCTTGATCTACCCCTGGGCTCTCTGGCTTTGGTTCTGGGTTACCTTGATCTACCCCTGGGCTCTCTGGCTTTGGTTCTGGGTTACCTTGATCTACCCCTGGGCTCTCTGGCTTTGCTTCTGGGTTACCTTGATCTACCCCTGGGCTCTCTGGCTTTGCTTCCGGGTTACCTTGGTCTACCCTTGGGCTCTCTGGTTTTGCTTCTGGGTTACTTTGGTCTACCCTTGGGCTCTCTGGTTTTGCTTCTGGGTTACTTTGGTCTACACTTGGGCTCTCTGGTTTTATTTTTTGAGTGTTCTCATAAACATTCTCTTTATATAAATCATTTTCTTGTTGTGACTCATCTAATTGTGTATGAGTCTCGATATCGTTTTTATCTATTATATCCTTCTCCATCAGTACAATAGCTTCTGTCTTTCCATTCCCTCCATGATCAACACTGATTTCAAATGACTTCAATTGATCCATATTTGTAGTTGGTATGGATTGTTGAACAAGTTTTTTTACAGAAATCTTATTTGCTTCTGTAATTTCAATACCACTAATTTCAGCAAGCAGTTGTCTTCCAAATGATACTGTATGATCTCTATCTTGAAAGCTATTTGTACCTTTCACATAAATAAATCTATATTTTTCTTCGTTATTAAGAGCAAACTCTTTAATGAGTTCTTCAATAAAAAGCACCTTATTATTTTCATTATTAATGGTAAGGGAAATTAGTATCATATCATCCTTCAAAAGGTAATGATGATCTTGTGCAGCTATTATTACAACTTGAAGTGCTTCTTGAATATGTAAAGAAACTATTTCTTCGTTTAATATCCTTTTAGCTTCATCATTAAATGCATGATAACCCATAACTCTATTGTTTTCATCCATATATAGCTCTAAACTGGGATTAATATCTATTGAAACAACTGCATATGCATCCTCATAATTCTCTGCAAAAAGAACGAATGTAGATAGGACCGCCAATAATAGGAGCAATAATACTGCTATGATATATTTTAATTTTATCTGGTTAAAGCCAATATAGATATCTTTTCGTGAATATTCTATTTTCATTCCCACTGTTGCATTGCTTCTGGGTTTAATCTTTTCGATACCCATATTCGCCATAACCAGCATATATTTATCATCAATTCGGGTGACAACACCAATATTCATGAAAGATCCTCCTTAATTAGTCATATATTACCATTTTATCACATCATTCTAAAAAAGTATAATCAAATCAACTTAACCTAATGATTGAATGATACAGAAACGTAAAAAGAGCTTGAAACCACTGAATTCCCAATGTTTTCAAGCTCTTCTGATTCAAATTCTACCCCTTAATAAGCCCTACCCCAAAACACTAACTTCTCCGCCTTCTCTCCGCAATACACACAATTTTCCCCAACATGCTCTTGCTCAAAAGGCATACATCTAGAAGTTGCGCCTGTCTGCTCTTTAATCGCAGTCTCACAAGCCTCTTCTCCACACCACATAGCCTTAATAAATCCAGGCGTTGTATCAATAATCTTTGAAAACTCTGCCATAGTCTTAGCTTCATAAGTGTGTTCATTTCTATGCTTCAACGCTTTCTCAAGCAACCCAACTTGCAGGCTCTCTAACAACTTCTTAACTTCCACTTCTAGATCATCCAAACTAACGATCATTTTCTCCCTAGTATCTCTTCTAACCAATATCGCTTGGTTATTTTCAATATCCTTAGGTCCAATCTCGAGTCTCACTGGAACGCCTTTCATTTCATACTCAGCGAATTTCCAGCCTGGGCTCTTATCCGTTTCATCTACTTTAACCCTTGCAAACTTGCTTAACTTCGCCTTAAGCTCAGCTGCTTTTTCAAGGACGCCTTCTTTCTTTTGCATAATTGGAACAATAATAACCTCAATTGGTGCAATAGAAGGTGGCAACACCAAACCTGAATCATCTCCATGAACCATGATCACCGCGCCAATAAGTCGCGTCGTCATACCCCAAGAAGTCTGATGAACGTATTGTAATTTATTTTCTTTATCCGTATATTTAATATCAAAGGACTTAGCAAAGCCATCGCCAAAATTATGTGATGTCCCTGACTGAAGCGCTTTTCCATCATGCATTAAGCTTTCAATGGTATAAGTCGCCTTAGCCCCTGCGAATTTCTCTTTCTCAGTTTTCTGTCCCTTAACCATTGGAATGGCTAAGACATTCTCACAGAACTCAGCATACACATTTAACATTTTAATGGTTTCTTCTTCTGCTTCTTCTGCAGTAGCATGTGCCGTGTGACCTTCTTGCCATAAGAATTCTAATGATCTAAGGAAAGGTCTCGTGGTCTTTTCCCATCTCACCACAGAACACCATTGGTTATAAAGCTTTGGTAAATCTCTATAGGACTGAATGATGTTAGCATAGTGATCACAGAACAAAACTTCCGATGTTGGTCTCACACAAAGTCTTTCTGTCAACTTATCATCGCCACCATGGGTGACCCAAGCCACTTCTGGCGCAAAGCCTTTAACATGGTCTTTTTCCTTTTGCAATAAGCTTTCTGGAATGAACATTGGCATATACACATTTTCATGTCCTGTATCTTTAAATCTTTGATCGAGTTGTTTTTGGATTAATTCCCAGATGGCATAGCCATAAGGCTTGATAATCATACAGCCTCTCACACTGGAATAGTCGATTAATTCTGCTTTTTTAACGACGTCTGTGTACCATTGAGTGAAATCCTGATCCATTGAGGTAATCGCTTCTACTAACTTCTTTTCGTTTGCCATTTTTTAACTCTCCTTTATTTTCTAAAATAAAAAACAAATAAAAAAATACCTCATCCAAAGGGACGAAGTATATCGTGGTACCACCCTAATTTAACAAGTCAAGACCTGTTATCTTATGTCCTCTGTAACGTGAGGGCACGTTATATTTTCATATAAAGCTCAGAGGTAGGTTCAATAAATTGCTTATAGAAGTCTCACAGCCTAGGACTTCCTCTCTGAAATAAACCCTCTTATTTACTATTTCTCATCAATGCTACTGATTTATGCAGTTATTGTAAATGTAGTTTATAATACTTATGACCTTTTGTCAAGGTGCACCCACTAGATGTCTTTCGCAACAGAAATCATTTTACGAACAATCCAGACGACCACCCCAAGTGCACCAATGGATACCAGCGGTACAAAAAAAGCTTGCAACAAACTGATGCCAATAAATACCTCACCAACAAACATAACAGTCCCAAGACTTGTCGAGGTACAAAAAGCTAGGAACACAGCAATTACTGAGAACGTCAGGGCAAATAGTCCCATCTCAGACCAATACTTACTTTTGTTGATAAACAACAGTGAAATAACGACAATAACAATCCAACCAACAATGGCGATCAAACTGGCCAACACAGAGAGCTGTTGAAAAGATATCTGCAGGCTTGCAACCTGATCCATCCATTCTGAAAGTTCACTACTGGTTTTAATGTTGTTACCCATTAACAAGAAGCCTTTATAAACTAAGAAATTAGGCAACAGGACAATAATGGCACCGACTTTTCCTATTAAGTTAAGTGGTACAGAAGCCATCAATTTAATGAGTCCCACAAGCGCTAATACGGTACCAATGCCAAAAACCATCCAAAAAAGCATACGCGTCGCTTTTATGTAACTGCTCGCCTGCTTATTGTAATTGAGCCCAATAATCAATTGAATCACGAGGATCACGATAATCGTAACGAACCAATTCTTAACCGAAGCAAAGCTGATATCAAGGCCAAGCAACTCGCCCCTTGTGAAAATCATTAACAGGCTCAGAACGCTTGAGAAAATGAAACTTGACACCAAATACGTTATCAGGTTCCAGTAGGTCACCCCACCTTTTCTAAGATCCCTATTCTCAGCAATGAAAAAAGCTAAAAAAGGTATAATAGCAAAGAAGAGTACACCGATCTTAATGACACCTAAACTGCTAAAAACTGAAAAGCTCAAAATAACCGATGTTAATTTAACAATCATGCCAAATTGAGTCGCTCCAGAATCAGTAATCGCGCCCTGCATGGCATCCTTTAAGAACTTCATAATCGTAAAGTTACAAAGTATAGAGAGCAAAAATGAAATGACAAAACAAATAACAAAAGCCATCAACCCGACTCGAATGCCTTCTACAATATTACTTTTGAGTTTTGAACCACTTACGTTCTTATCCATTTATGTCTCTCCTAATAGCTCTTATTTCACAAGCAAATCAATAATTTTTAGATAATCTCTGCCTTTAACTTCAAATTTACAATCCGCTTTTTCTTGCACTTCTTCTGGGTTAACATTGATAAACAGTGCATCAACACCCATTGCTTTTGCAGATTTGATGTCTCTATGATAATCAGAACTGATGATAATCGATTCCTTTTTCTTAATGTCTTCAGCAGCAAAGGCCACCTCTAAGAAGTCTTGATCTGGTTTGCATTTACCGTAGTCGGATGAGAAGTAAAGTTCATCAAAATACTTTCTAATACCAACCTTTCTAAGCTCAGACATTGCAAATACGTTTTGAGCATTTGCTAGGATGAAAATCTTTTTCTTTTGACTGTTCAAAACTGCAAGCATATCTACTACGCCGTCAAAAGCTTCAAGGAAATTGGTGGAAAGCATTCTAAATACCTTCGCCGCATCTCTTGCCATTCTCTTTTTGGGTTTAACTTCTTTATCTTTAAATAATTTATAAAAGACATACTCCACATCAATTTCTGGGTAATCTGTTTCAGGATTGCCACCAATCACTTTACCAATGACTGAATAATATCTTTCCTTAAACTCTTGCGCTTCATAAACCGCACCGTAGTAGCTGAAATATAAAGCCATTTTCTCCCAGACGAGGTCGTCATGTTCATTGGTTTCCACATCGATTAGTGTATCGTATAAATCAAAAAAATAATTTTTGTACATTATAATAATCCTCCGATTTCATATCACATTTTATCCATTAAATTCTCGCACAGGTTAATTCTACACTTTATCGCCATCAAAATCAATAAGGGAACTGAGAAAGTTGTCACTTTCTCCGTCCCCCTGGTTTTGTTTTGTCCTTAAACGTCAAATTTATAGCCTGCTCTTACGACTGTTTGTATGTATTTTGACTTATCGCCAATTTTCTTTCTGACCTTTTTTATGTGGGTATCCACAACGCGGTCATCTCCAAAATAATCGTATCCCCAGATGGCTTCGAGTATTTTTTCACGAGATAAGACCCGACCTTGATTTTCTATAAGATAGAGTAAGAGCTCATATTCCTTAGGTGCGAGTTCAACGCCGCAACCATCTACTCTTACAGTATAAGCTTCTTTGTTAATCTCAATGCCATTTTTTTCTACAACATTTTTCTTCCCTGCTGTGCTGTTAATAATACGCTCTAGAAGTCGCTCACTTTTAGCTAGGAGAATCTTGATGTTAATGGGTTTTGTTTCGTATTCATCGACGCCTAGTTCGTAGCCCATTAATTTATCTGTGTCATCCTGCCTAGAGGTTACCATGCTAATTGCCACATTTGAACGCTCTCTAATTCTGCGGCAAACTGACCATCCATCAACTTTTGGCATCATAACATCGAGAATCATCAAGTCAATTTCCTTCTCGTACTCTTTAAATACCTCTAAGGCTTCTTCCCCATCTGCAGCCTGATACACAATGTATCCCTTCTCTTTAAAGGCAATGCTCATGACTTCTCGCATGATGTCATCGTCTTCAACAATAAGAACATGTTTCCACACAAAATAACCCCCTCTGCCCAGAATCGTCTCTCTTATACTATAGCTTATTTTTCGACTTAATTCAACTTTTTGTTGAAAAAGTTAACATTTACCAATTAATGATTGACTTCACGACGGATTAGCGCTAAAATATATTTCGTATACTAAACAATCGCATACGAAGTACTTTGAGAATTTACGAAAGAAGGTGTGTTATTCCATGGACGACGTGAATGCAAGTTATGAGATTCTTCGAGTGATTAAAAAGGTAAAAGAAACCTTTAGAAAGAATTTAGAAAAGCAATTTGTAGAACTGAAACTAACCGCTCCCCAAGGCATGCTAGTGGGCACATTAGCCCATTTTGGTGATATGAAGGTCAGTGATTTAAGCGATAAGCTTGGGCTATCTAATAGCACAGTTTCAGGCATAATTGACCGTCTAGAAGGTCAAGGTTATGTAGAGAGAACGAGAAATGAAAAGGATCGTCGGGTTGTCATTGTTCGTTTATCCCCCGATTTCAAGGCTAAAGTGAGTTGTCATTTTAAATCCTTAGATGAATTATTAACCAACATCATTAGCCAGGCACAACCCCATGAGCTGGATCGCATTCTTTTAGGTCTACAAACCCTAGATGAATTAATGAGCCGATCCCATAATTTCAACGAGTCAAATGTATAAAGGAGTCGATCAAATATGTTCAAATTAATAAAATTTATGAAACCGTTTTTACTGCCTCTCTTACTCGCTATCGCCTTGCTGTATGTCCAAGCAATGAGTGATTTGGCTTTGCCGGACTATATGTCCAACATTGTGAATACGGGCATTCAACAAAGTGGTATTGACAGCGCGGTTCCTGAGGCTATCAAAGCAAGTGATATGAGTAAGTTAACCTTATTTATGGATGCTTCCGGGCAAGAGTTGGTTCTAGAGCGTTATGAATTGACCGATTCATTAGCTAGTACCTATACCCAACTCGGCAAAGAGTATCCCAACTTAAAGGGTGAAGCTGTTTTCATCTTAAAAGAGTCCACCAAAACCCAACTAGACAGCATTGAATTAATTCTGGCAAAAGCCTTATTATCCGTTGCAGGCATTGATCAAATGATCTCTGATGCAAAGGGCGGTGATCTTTCCTTAAATGGCCAAACGATCCCAGCGGGTACAGATTTATTTGCTTTAATAGCTGCTCTTCCAGAAGAACAGCGTCTAGAACTCACTGAATCTTCTAATAGCAGGTTTGAGGCAATGGGAGACAAAATGGTGCTTCAGGCTGGAGCCGCTATGGTTAAAGCCACTTATGAAGGGCTTGGTGTAGACACCAGCAAAATTCAAAACAAATATATCCTCAATATGGGTCTCCTTATGTTGCTCATTACATTGATTGGTGCAGTTTGTTCCATCGCAGTTGGCTATATTGCTGCTAAAATAGCAGCAGGACTGGGTCGTAATCTGCGTAAATCCATTTTTACAAAGGTTGGTAATTTTTCTAACACCGAGTTTGATAAATTCTCAACTGCTTCTCTGATTACCAGAAGTACCAATGACATTACACAAATCCAATCCTTAATGGTGATGATGATTCGAATGGTCTTTTATGCGCCGATCATTGGTGTTGGGGGCGTTATCTTGGCCCTTCGAAAGAGCTCGGAGATGTCCTGGATTATCGCAGTTGCGGTTCTTTTATTATTGCTACTCATTAGTATCGTATTTGCCATTGCTTTACCGAAATTCAAAGCGATCCAAAAATTAGTCGACAGGCTCAATATGATCACCCGAGAAAATCTTTCAGGGATGATGGTTATTCGTGCATTTAACACTCAAAAGTTTGAAGAAAAACGTTTTGATGGTGCTAACAATGACTTAACGAGCACCAACCTATTTGTCAGCCGCGTCATGGTCTTTTTATTCCCTGTAATGATGCTCATCATGAATGGTGTCAGCTTAGCTATTATTTGGGTTGGCGCGCATCAGATTGCTGAATCTTCTATGCAGGTTGGCGATATGATGGCCTTTATGCAATATGCGATGCAGATTTTATTTGCCTTCCTCATGATGTCCATGATGTTCATCATGATACCTAGAGCTTCTGTCTCAGCAACACGAATCGCAGAAGTCCTTGATACACCTTCAACAATTCTTGACCCAGAGCAGCCAAAATTATTTGAAAGTGGCGCAACAGGCACTCTTGAATTTAAAAATGTTTCCTTTAAATATCCTGGAGCAGAGGAAGCGATGTTAAAAAATATCAGTTTCAAAGCACCTTCAGGAAAAACCACTGCAATTATCGGTTCTACTGGCTCAGGTAAAACAACCCTTGTCAATCTTATCCCACGTTTTTATGATGCGACAGAAGGTGAAATCATCATTGATGGTCTAAATGTTCGCCAGTTGACCCAACATGAACTCAGAAAAGTCATTGGTTATATTCCTCAAAAAGCCTCTCTCTTTAGCGGTACTATTGAATCCAATTTGAAAATCGCCCGAGATAATGCTAGTATCGATGATATGAAAGAAGCTTCAGAGATTGCCCAAGTCATGGATTTTATCAATGAAAAACCCGAAGGCTTCAGTGCAGATATTTCCCAAGGTGGTACCAATGTCTCTGGTGGTCAAAAGCAAAGACTATCCATTGCCCGTGCCCTTGTGAAGAAGCCAAAAATCTTCATCTTTGATGACAGCTTCTCAGCACTCGATTTTAAAACAGATTCAGCCCTTAGAAAGGCGTTAAAAGATAAGACAGGCAAAAGCACAGTTTTGATTGTGGCACAACGTATTTCTACCATTAAAAATGCCGATCAAATCATCGTTCTTGAAGATGGTAAAATCGTTGGTCTTGGTACCCACGAGGCATTAATGAAGTCCTGTGAGACTTACCTAGAAATAGCCCTTTCACAGTTGTCGAAGGAGGAATTAGCATGAGTAAAAAAGAAAAATCAGTAACGAGTAGTGAGCATCGTGGTGGCGGTGATACCCAAAGAGGTCCTGGCGGCATGATGATGGGCGGTGCTAAAGCGAAAAACTTTAAAGCCACCATGCAGAAATTATTAGCTTATCTCAAGCCCTACCGTGTGGCTATTTTAGTGGTTATTGTATTTGCAATCGCCAGTGCCACCTTTGGGATCTTTGGTCCTAAGATTTTAGGTAAGGCAACAACAAAGGTTTTTGAAGGGATACTAGGCAAACTTGCTGGCACCAGCGCCGGTGTGGATTTCACTTATATTGGAAGAATTATTTTAGGTCTTGTGATTCTCTATACTTTAAGTTCTGTCTTTGGCTATATTCAAGGATATATCATGTCAAATGTGGCCATGAAGGTCAGCTACGATATGAGAAAAAATATTTCCTTAAAAATTAATAAAATGCCCCTTAGATATTTTGATGGCACCAACCATGGGGAAGTTCTCTCAAGAGTAACCAACGACGTGGATACGGTGAGTCAAACTTTAAATCAAAGTTTGTCCCAACTGATTACATCTGCAACAACGGTTATTGGGGTTCTCATCATGATGATTACCATCAATGGTTGGATGACATTGGTTGCCCTTGGCATCATTCCAATTTCAATGTTTCTTGTCATCATGATCGTTAAACGTTCCCAAAAGTTCTTTAAAGATCAACAAGACTATCTTGGAAATGTAAACGGACACATTGAAGAAATGTACGGTGGTCATGTGGTCATCAAAGCCTTCAATGGCGAAGAAAAAAGCGTTGAAAAGTTTGATGCCCTCAATGAAAAGTTATATGGCACGGCTTGGAAATCACAGTTTTTATCTGGCTTAATGATGCCCGTTATGACCATTGTGGGTAATATGGGTTATGTGGCCGTATGCGTACTTGGTGGTGCTTTAGCAGCTAAGAGAACCATTGAAGTCGGCGATATTCAGGCCTTTATCCAATATGTGAGAAACTTCACAATGCCAATTTCACAGCTTGCTAATGTCTCGAATGTACTCCAACAAACAGCAGCAGCAGCTGAGCGTGTGTTTGAATTTCTTGAAGAAACCGAAGAAGTGCCTGAAGCTCTAAACCCTGTAACAGAAGAAACAAAAAACATCAAGGGCCATGTAGAATTTCAAAATGTGCATTTCGGTTACAAAGAGGATGCCATCATTGTTAATAACTTCTCTGCCGATATAAAACCGGGTCAAAAAGTAGCCATCGTTGGCCCAACCGGTGCTGGCAAGACCACTATGGTTAAGCTGCTCATGCGTTTTTACGATGTGAATTCAGGGGCTATTTTAGTAGATGATGTGGATATAAGAGCTTATTCTAGAGAGAATCTTCGTAACCATTTTGGTATGGTTTTGCAAGATACTTGGTTGTATAATGCCAGTATTATGGAAAATATCCGTTATGGACGACTGGATGCAACCGATGAAGAAGTTAAAATGGCCGCAAAGGCAGCTCATGTAGATAGTTTTGTGCATATGCTTCCAGATGGCTATAATATGATCCTTAATGAAGAAGCGACGAATGTGTCCTCTGGTCAAAAACAGTTGATTACCATTGCTAGAGCGATTCTCTCTGATCCTCGAATTTTGATTTTAGATGAAGCAACCAGCTCCGTGGATACCCGTACCGAAATTCAAATTCAAAAAGCCATGAACAACCTGATGAAGGATCGCACGAGCTTTATCATCGCCCATCGTTTATCCACTATTCGAGACGCTGATCTCATTTTAGTCATGAACCATGGTGACATCGTTGAACAAGGCTCACATTTAGAACTCCTCCAAAATCATGGCTTCTATGCCAATCTTTACAACAGCCAGTTTGATACCTCACAAGTCAGTTAAATCAAAAAAAAGAGCCTAGGCTCTTTTCAGACTGTCGACAAAAAGGCTATACAATGTGTTCTATTCCCTCAGATGCGCATCCATGCGCAAATTCGGGCCGCTTCGCATCCTGCTGCGCTAGCGAACACATCGTATAGCCTTTTTGTCTCGGTTTCACAAGTTATAATTATAAAATAGCGCAAACCATCTTGCTTTCAATGCTATAAGGTTTATTACCTAATAGTTTTGGCATGCTTACTTAAATAACTAGAAGAATTGGCAGTGGGTTAAGCGGAGCAGCGAGACAGGACGTCGAGCTCAGCCATTTGCGCAGGAGCGCAACGGGCTGACGTAGCTAACCCACTGCCAATTCTTCGGACTACACTTAAAGCCAAAACTATGGCCCCCTTGAACCAAACAAAAAAACACATTAAAAAAGAGCCTAGGCTCTTTTTTTGATGTGTTTTAATTGTTCTCGATTTGTAATTTCTAGTTTTTTAAAGATGTTATAGATGTGTTTTTTCACGGTGCTTTCAGAAATAAAAAGTTGTTCGCCTATATCTTTATTGGAATGATCCTTCAGCAGGCGTTCGACAATGGTAATTTCTCTACTAGTGAGCCCTAAAGCCTTCCAATCCACTTCTGTTTCCTCATCCACCGTCTGCTTTTCACTGAGTCCATTGACAATGATATATAGAATCGCCGCATACAGCAAAGGGCGACAGTTCATAACCACTTCATAGAGCAAACTATTAGAATCATAACCGGTAGATACATAAGTAAGTTGCAACACAAAAGTGGTCAAATACCCTGTTATTTGAATATTCCATTTACCTGCAGCAATGAGTTCCTCGGGTTCAATCCCCTTTTTATAACTTGAAAGGGTCAAAATACCAGAACCTAAAAGAACAATGACTATGTATTTAAAATTAAATAAGATCAACAGTTTAAAGTTAACCAACCACAATAAAATAACGAGGTAGATGAGCATTGTAGCAACTCTCGTCAGTATCTTTTTCATTCAGATACCACCCTTAACTATTTAATAGGAACACTTTAATCTTTGCTTTAATCGGCATGAAGATACCAATTCCAAACAAGGCGTAGAAAAGTGTGAGCATTGCAACTGATAAATTAGGTCCAAGAGTTGATAAATCCGATAAGTACCTCAGTATAGCAATCAAACCAATAAGCGTGCCAATACCACCCGATAAAGCAATCATTTTCATGGTCAAATCCACAGCGATCAGTGATTTTTCCAGTTCTATACGGGTAAAAACATTCTTCTTCGACATAGCGACCTTAAAGGACCTTTTTAAATCTTGAAATAATCCTGAACCTATAACAATTGGTAAGGTCATTAATAAAATGATTAAAACACTTGGATAATCAATAAATGCACTGCTCGTTCCACTAAAGGAAGTGGCTAAAATCAGTAAAGCTAAGAAAACACTAACACCAATCATATACATAAAATAAGGCTCCCTTCGTTGTTATGAATAGTTACATCGACAGAATAACCTTTTTAATGACAGAAAGCAATACCACTTAGTAGTAGAAAGGGTATGATATCTCTACTTCTAACCCTTTACGCCACCCTCACTAATGCTGTTAATGACATATTTATTAAGAAAGATAAACATAATAATGATGGGAAATACTGAAATGGTAACGGCAGCTGCAATTGCATTTTGATTGCTATGGGGTAAAACACCCCTTATTGTGCCGATCATGACCGGCAAGGTTCTTTTGGCTAAGGAAGTAATAAGGACCCTGGGCAGTAAGTAACTGTTCCAGTTGCCGATAAAAGACATAATACCAATGGTTGCAAGGGCTGGACTTGCCATGGGAATGATCAGTCTATGAAAAATTCGAAGTTCTCCACAGCCATCAATACGAGCGGCCTCAATCAGTGCAGGATGTATACTCGTTAGCAGATATTGTCTGATAAAAAAGATACCAAAGATATTCGCAATAGAAGGAACAATTAATGGCACATATGAATCCATAAGTCCATAAACAAAACAAAGTCGATAAAATCCGATGAGCCCAAGTTGAGAGGGCACCATCATAAACAGTAACATACTACCAAAAATGAATTTCTTCCCTTTAAACTCAAAAAATGTGAACCCATGAGCCGTTAATGCTGAAAAATATACGGTTAAGACCGTCGCAGTGATTGCAATAAAACTGCTGTTAGCAAAACCCCTCCAAATGTTAACAAAGTCTTTGAGTACATTTAAATTTTCGATATAATGGGTGCTCGGCAGTAAAGACAACCCACTTTGAATTTGTGCCGGACTTCGCGATGCGTTGATCATCAGCATATAGAACGGTAATAAACAAAGCGCTAATAATACTAAAAGGAATAAATAGATACCTGCTTTTTGAAGCCTCTCTTTAGCCAGTTCCCAGGTCATATGAAACCTCCTTGAATGTGATGTAATAAATACCGGAATCGTTTTCGATAACGCCCTAATTCTATCATTCTTTTAATAAAAAATCAATCCTATTGACTGCTTTTTTGACAGAGATTATAAAGTTCCTCCATATAACCAACAAAGGCTTCTACAATAATAGGATTAAACATCGTACCTGAATTTTCTCTGATAATCCCTAGTGATTCTAGATAACCATAGGCCTTACGATATGGACGATCTGAAGCCAAGGCATCAAATACATCCGCCACACTAATGATTTGGGCAATAAGAGGAATATCTTCACCTCTCAGTCCTTCTGGATAGCCTTTGCCGTCATAACGTTCATGATGGTATAAAACCCCTAATTTTATCTCCTTAAAGAAATCAATATTATCCATGATTTGAAATCCTGCCAAAGGATGTTCCTTAATGATTTCATATTCCTCAGCTGTTAACTTGCCTGGTTTATTAATGATTTCAGTTGGTATTGAAATTTTTCCGATGTCATGAAGTCTAGCCGCAATGTTTAATGTCTTAATATCTTCAAAATTGATTAACTCTCCAATAACTCTCGCAAAATTCGCCACCCTCATATTATGATGTGACGTATAGGCGTCATTAATTTCAACGGAGTTTGCCATGACTTCAATCATGGATACATAGCTGTTATCAATTTCATGGATATGACTGGTAATGTCTGTCGCCATTCTATTGACGGATAAGACCAGTTCTGAAACTTCCTCTATCTCTGAGTCCATGACTTTTACGTCGTAATCTCCACTAGAGATCCTTTTGACGGCATCAATAACTTCCGTGACCCCATTAGACAGTTTCTTAAAATAGAGAAACCAAATGGTTAGAAAAATAAGTCCTGTAATGAGAATAACAACAAGTGTATGTAGTTTTTGAACATAAAAAATATTGCGGTACAAAGGAGTCTTAAATTCTAAATTAATATAATCTATGGATTCATCCATCTCGACGGGATAGCTGAATTCTAGAATAGAATAATCCCTTGTCATCAAACCTGTATACATTTTTTCTTTTGTAACCACTAAGGATTTAAGAATATCTTCCCCTAAAATACGCTTTAAATCTTGTAAATTTTCCTCGCTCAGCCACCTGCCAAGTACATAAACACCCATTGGATTTTCATAATCATTATTTGTAATTGGCGCGGTAACAATGAACATAGGCATCTCATTAATCCATATAATCTCACTTGAGTCTTTATTTTCAACCAAAGCCCGCAAAAAAGACTGAGCCTGCATAACGGGTTCTAATACCGCATCACCATATTGGTTTATATAAGATAAATCCTCAGTAGCTGCCATGACAAAATCAATTTTAAAACTCTCATTTTGGACCAAATAACCTGTGGCATTAACTTCTAGCCAATCCGTATTATGCACGATCAACTGTTCTTGTAGATCTGTCCAAGGTGCATTTGCAGAAACCAGGGCGGTAATACTTTCTTGGGTTTCAGATATAAAGAAATTAACTTGTTCACTTTTAGAGCTATGAAAGTCCTCTTTTATGTGATTCCACGATTTAGTATTGAGAAGCGTTGTTCCGACAAAACCTATAATCAGGGCCAAAAGACAATTAATAAGGGTAAAGATTTTTAGTTTTCTAAACATGTGTTACTTCGCCTCCTAAGCAGACCTCGACTAACTCTATTTTACCCTATTTTTCAAGTTTTGTCATCCACTAGGCAGTTGTAACTTCTCAAGGATATGGTTAAAATTAATGGGTTTTGGCAAATAATCATCCATTCCTGCCAGGTAACATTTCTCTTTATCACTTTCTAGAACCCCTGCAGTAAGTGCCACTATTTTAGTTCGCATGCCCCCTTTTTCAAGGGCTCTTATTTGCCTGGTTGCTTCAAATCCATCCATTTTAGGCATTTGACAATCCATAAAAATCAAGTCGTAGTGATTCCTACTAAATAGTTCAACGGCTTCTACGCCATTTCTTGCGTTATCTGCCACAATTTTTTTCATCAATAAAATCTCATTTAGAAGCTCAAGATTCAATTCATTGTCCTCAACCACTAAAACTCTAAACTTCGAAGACAGTTCATCCAAGTCCACTTCCCGCTCCTCTGATGCTTTCATCAGGAGCACGCTATCTTTTGAGGTCTTATCTAAAAATATATAAAAGGAAAATATTGAGCCCTTCCCAATTTCACTTTCCACTTGAATCTTACCACCCATTTGCTCTACGAGATTTTTAGTGATGGATAAGCCTAAGCCTGTGCCCCCATAATTACGTGTCGTAGATACATCCTCTTGCATAAAGACCTCAAATATTTTCTCACTATTTTCCGGTCTAATACCAATGCCTGTATCTGTTACATCACAAATAAGCTTGATCTGATCACCAAGGCTTATGGCATCAATGAGAATTTTAACGCTGCCTTCTTGAGTAAACTTAATCGCATTGCTAATCAGGTTGGTAAGGATTTGTATGAATCTATGGGAGTCACCCATGACATAACTTGGCACTGAAGGTGCTATTTCTAAATGGATTTCTAAACCTTTAATTGAGGCTCTTGGTTTGACAAGATCGATGACTTCTAAAACATCAGAAGTGATTGAAAATAAGGAGCGTTCTAAAACCACCTTATTGGATTCAATTTTAGAGAAATCTAGCACATCAGATATCAGTGTCAAGAGCATTTGTGAGGCTTGTGAGGCTTTCTGGATATAATCCGATTTTTTGGGATCTTTTTCTTGATCCCCAAGTAGGCTCAGATAGCCAATAATGCCATTTAAAGGCGTTCTCATTTCATGAGACATATTTGCGATAAAGGCAGATTTCGAATGATTGGCTCTTTTGATTTCTTCAAAGGCATGAGAAAGTTCACTCGTTCTGGTATCGATCATTTGTTCTAGCTTTTCCTGTGAGATGATGTTAAATAATACGATGGAAGTATAGGAGGTAATAGCCTCTAAAGTACTGACCACATTGTCAACATCAAATAAAGGCAGGATATCAAATAAGAGGAGTGTCCCTAACATGTCATCTTTATGAGAAAAGGGTACCACCAAAACCGTCTTAAAAGGGTGTTCCATTCGGACTTTATCTTCTAAATGATCAAAAAAAGTAACTTTTTGGATGCCTTTTAAGCCTTGCATCATTTTTTCAAAGTTCTCAACTGTAAGAAGTTCACTTTCTTGTTCAGTAGACACTGTCAAACTAAACTTATCCTTAAAGGCATTATTATAATGAAGAAATACTGCAATCTTACACCCCAAGACTTCACGCATTTGTCCTGTGAGAGAGGTCGCAAATTCATTGGGATCATTTGAGTTGAGCAGCACTGTTTTGATGATTTCAAAGGTGAAAAAATTTTGTGTATTTGTGTCCTGATACATATGGTATACCCCCTATTACATATGAATTTTATCATGTTTGGTATACCTCGTCAAACGAATTATAATACTCTTTTGAGAACAATTATCAATTACATCTTCCATTTTCAAATGACATATACTATAATCTATATAACAACAACGTTTGTAATCATTAATTAAGAAAGGGTGAACGATATGTCAGGTAAAACCTTATATGAAAAGATATGGAACAATCATCTCGTGCATACAGATGCAGGAAATCAAAGCATCATCTACATTGACTTACATCTACTCCATGAAGTAACTTCCCCTCAAGCCTTTGAAGGTCTAAGGCTCACAAATAGAAAGGTCAGAAAACCCAACTTGTCTTTTGCGACCATGGATCATAACGTGCCGACACTAGATCGTTATAACATTACAGATCCTATTTCAAAAAAACAAATTGAAACATTAGAGAAAAATTGCGAAGAGTTTGGTATCACCCTCTTTGGTTTAGATAGCCCGCTCCAAGGGGTTGTCCATGTTATTGGTCCTGAACTGGGCTTAACCTTACCAGGTAAAACCATTGTCTGCGGCGATAGTCATACAGCAACTCACGGTGCTTTTGGGGCTTTAGCCTTTGGTATTGGAACGAGTGAAGTCGAACATGTTCTCGCAACGCAATGCTTACAACAAAAAAAATCTAAAACTATGAACATACAAGTCAAAGGTCATTTAGGTTATGGGATTACGGCTAAGGATTTAATTTTAGGTATAATCAGTGCCTATGGCACTGACTTTGCCACAGGTTATGTCATCGAATTTACTGGTGAAGCCATTCGTGAATTGACCATGGAAGAAAGATTAACTGTCTGTAACATGGCCATCGAGGCGGGTGCTAGAGCGGGTTTAATCGCCCCTGATGAAACCACTTTCAACTATTTAAAGGGTAAGCCTTATGCACCTCAAGCTGAAGCCTTTGATGCAGCTGTGGTAGAATGGCAAAAGTTGGTTACAGATGAAGATGCTGCTTTTGATCAACTAATTACCTTTGATCTCAATACATTAGAACCTCAAGTGACTTGGGGAACGAGCCCTGGAATGGGTGCAGGTATCTCTTCTGTTGTACCTTCCCCTGATGACTTTGGCTCTGCTGATGTCAAAAAATCCACTCAACAGGCTTTAGAATATATGGGGCTTACTTCTGGCACCCCTATGAATGCTATCCCTATTGATTATGCCTTTATTGGCTCTTGTACAAATGGACGTATTGAAGATTTAAGAGCCGCGGCAGAAATCGCCAGGGGCAGACAAGTGGCCTCTGGCGTCACAGCAATTGTCGTTCCAGGCTCTCAACAAGTGAAATTACAGGCTGAATCAGAAGGCTTAAATGACATTTTTGAAGCCGCTGGTTTTGAATGGAGAGAATCGGGTTGTAGCATGTGTCTTGCAATGAATCCGGACGTCCTTCAACCAGGACAACGCTGCGCGTCTACCTCTAATCGTAATTTTGAAGGACGACAAGGTCGTGGTGGTCGTACACATTTAGTATCCCCTGCAATGGCTGCCGCTGCAGCTGTCTTTGGTCACTTTGTTGATGTTAGAACCTTAAAAACCAATTAATCCTAAGGAGGAATGTACATGGAACCTTTTGTAAAACTCACCGGCCTCGTTGCTCCTATGGATCGAACGAACGTGGATACCGATGCCATTATCCCAAAACAATTTTTAAAGAGAATTGAGCGAACAGGGTTTGGTCAATTTCTATTTTATGAATTTAGATTTGATGAAGCAGGTCGAGAAAATCCTGATTTCGTCTTAAATCATAAACGTTATGAGGGGGCTTCTATTTTAGTAGCTAGAGCCAACTTTGGTTGTGGCTCTTCAAGAGAACATGCCCCATGGGCGCTGCTTGACTATGGCTTTAAGGTCATCATTGCACCGAGCTTTGCTGATATTTTCTATAACAACTGCCTAAACAATGGCATGTTACCCATCAAACTTTCAGCAACTGATGTGGATACCCTTTTCAACAATCTCGAAAATGAAGGTTATACCTTGGAAATTGATTTAGAAAACAAGAAAATCAAGGATGCTCAAGGGTTTGAGCTCTCTTTTGAACTAGATGAATTTTTTAGGCACAAATTATTAAACGGACTAGATGACATTGGTTTGACCTTATTGCAAGAAGCCAGAATTGAAGCTTACGAGAAATTCCATAACCTGTAAAATAACCATACCCTACCGAGCAGCATATAAAAAAACATATGCTGCTCTTTTACTTTTATCTGACAACCTATTCACTTTTCAAAACTACTTTACATAAGATAGTACTGAGTAGTACTATTCAACATTTATTGAAAGGAGTTTTTTTATGAATGATCATCCCAGATACGACTCTATGAAATGGAGAAAGCATCAAAACCATTGTTGTGAATCAAAATACGAATTCGATAACGAAGATTGTAAGTGTTCATCCTGTGAGGGTTCCCCTGATCCAATATGTCGGACATGCCCACCAGGACCAGCTGGCCCTCCTGGAGAACAAGGTCCTCCTGGTATTGCTGGCCCTCCTGGTGAGGAAGGTCCTCCTGGTATTGCTGGTCTACCTGGCGAGCAAGGTCCTCCTGGTGTTGCCGGTCCTCCTGGCGAGCAAGGTCCTCCTGGACGAGGCGCGATTATACCTTTTGCATCAGGACCACCAGTCACTTTAACAACTATAGCGGGTGGATTAGTAGGTATTGGCAGTATTATTGGCTTTGGAAGCAATGCATCAACAATTTCAGTCTTGTCGAACACATTAAATCTAAGTGGTGGACCAGGATTGCTATTGAATGAAGCCTTTAGCGTTCCTCGCAGAGGTCTCATAACTTCCATAGCTGCCTATTTCAGTACCTCGATTGGTATTTCCCTCATCTCCTCTGCCATCTGCATAAACGCACAACTGTATGCCTCTACTACACCAAATAACATTTTCCATCCTGTTGAAGGTTCGTTAGTCAGATTAACACCATCGTTAACGGGAATCATTAGTGCAGGTGTCATTAGCCATGGCATACATAGGAATTTATCGATCCCTGTTGCACCAGAAACACGTTTATTAATGGTATTTTCCGCAAATGCCACAGGAATTACACTCGTCAATACCCTCTTCGGATACGCCAGTGCCGGTATCACGATTGACTAAATGATGTTTAATTAATAACAAAAGCTATCACGGGGGAATATCTGTGTGATAGCTTTTTGTTGGTTAATAACTTTAGTAAATAGTCGTTTCGTTTTTGTCAATTTTATATATATATAGTTGTTGACCGTAGATTCTTTTTTCGATAATTCTGGGTTCATTGTCTGAAAATAGATCTTTCATTCTTTTTACGATGCGTTTCATAGTAATATAATACCTCTTTTAATTTCAAATCTTCGTTAACAGTTACAGTCTTAACATATACCATTTTATTTACTCTCCTTTTCAAGTTTATTTATTTAGAAAGACAAAAAAGCCATGAGTCATCTCACGGCTTTTTTTTTTTTTTTTTTCACTAAAAATAAAAAGCCATGAGACTATAATCTCATGGCGTATCATCTCATCTATTCTGACTAAATTGAATGTGATAAGGCAAGGATTATAGGTGTCCTGTATGAAATTGTATTAAGTCTTCTCAATTGTTTTGCCATTTAATTCTTACCTCCTTTTCAAATGTTTATGGATTAATTTTCCTTCATCATTATGCCATAGGGGACAAGGGCATGTCAACCCTTCCAATGTTACAGTTGTGTATCAAAGAAAAAACCACTCCAAAGGAATGGTTTTTATTAAGGTTAAAAACATTGAAAGTCAGAAATATTATCTAAATCAGTGCCAAAATAAACCCAACGGTTTCCCGTCCAACGGTATCCAGCAACAGAGTTTCTTCCTACAAAGGTGAGCCAAGCCCAAAAGCTACGACCATTTTCTAACCAAATATACGTGTACCTATAGCGGCAACCAATAATAGCGCCTGGATCTACGGCATATACAGATTGACCTGGTTGATAACTGCCTCGTCGTGGTCTGTCCGAGCCTCTTCTTGGCGCTCTATTTGGTGGTGGTCCAGGGGGCATCTGTCCACTTCCGGGTCCCTGAGGGGGTCTTTGAGGACCAATGGGACCTCTACCTGGCCCTCTACCTGGCCCTCTTCCTGGTCCTCCGGGTCCTCCAGGAGGGTTAAACCCTGGTATACCAAATGGATTGGGTGAATCGTTATCATCAAAATCTCTATCGTCAAAATCGTCAAAATGTCTAGGCATTCGAATTACCTCTTACTTTTTACTACATAGTATGCAAATTGACTCCTCTAGGTGTTTGTTGCGATTTGTTAATATTTTTTCATACAATGCTTCATACTAAAACATGGAGGTGATCACAAATGAAAGCTGATAAATTTAAATTAACGAATTCCTTTACAGATGCTGCAAAAATGAAAGCACATGCTAAAAATATTACGGACGAAATTCATAGTTTAGGCGGCATCAATGCAGTAAGGGTAGACCCTTTTGAAAACTACATCACTGTGGACTATAACGAAGAAGAGGTATCCCAAGAAGATATTCAAAAGAAAATTAAAGAAGCTAATTTTTAAAATAACCAGCATAAAAGGCATGCAAAATTTGCATGCCTTTTCCTTATAAAAAATCTCCGCACTCTATTTCTATGGCAAACTCGCCACAATGTTCGCAAATAATAACACTCACCAAATAGCTCTCATCCACTGTCTTTTTTCTTAATAGGTCCTTGAAGGTGGTGTATTCGGGTGAAATATTACTAACAACATACTGACCGTTTTTTGTAAATGCATAGAAATGATACTCTAAAAATTTAAAAGTCTTTAACTTTTCAGCCCTACCAAAACGGCAACTTTCACAAGCACTGTCAAAGTATTCCAAATCAAATCTAACCTCTGGATGTTGCTTTAATAACCCCAGAACATTTATAAGCTCTAGACCACCCACAGGTTTTTCTTCATCATTAAGAATTCCCTGACAATTCTCTTCTTTTAACTCATAGCTTCTTTCTCCAAAAATCACTTGAATACTTTCCATTTTACCTCACCCTTTATCTAGAATGAAAACCCTTTTTGCTGCTTTTACCTTTTTTAATAAGGGCTAGTACCAGCATTAACACGGCAAATCCACCTAACACGCCTCCCCAATAAGGGACAGCATGGATTGAAAATATGAATTCAGCAGCTGTTTGCTTTGCAATGGCTTCTTTAGCCCCTAACTCAACTTCTGCCAATATTTCACCCTCTAAAGAGTAGGCTACTTTACCAACAATTTGTCCAGCCTCTATGGGTGCAACAAAGGAAGTCTCATTCCAGGTAACTGTCTTTTCTAATTGAGATACCTCTGTATTTTTCAAAATCAATGAAACATCCTCATTAGCAAGGGCCTCTATTTTGGAAACACCTTTTTTAGTCGCTTTTTCCACTTTCACTTCATCAACAACATCACCTGTATGTACGATATCGTGTAAGCTATAGTTTTCAAAACCGTAATCCAACAAGGTTTTAGCCTCGCCCCATCTCATATCTACTGGACTGTTGTAAAGTACTGCTATTAAACCAAGGTCATCCTTAGTGGCAGAAGCAATCAAACATTCCCCTGCTTCACCTGTAAAACCGGTTTTAACACCTGTTGCATATTGATAATAGAAATCTGCATTTCGAGGATCTAATAATAGATTTCTATTTTTCCATTCAAAGGTTCTTTGACCTTCCTTATTAAGATAAGCCGTTGGTGTCGCTACAATTTCTTTTATTATTGGGTTTTTCAGTGCTTCTCTAGTTATAATGGCCATATCATAGGCAGTGGTATAGTTATTTTCATCATGATAGCCATGAGGATTAATAAAATTCGATTCTTTTGCACCAAGTTCCTGAGCTTTTTTATTCATAAGCAGTGCAAATTGTGCATTAGCTTGAATACTGTCGATGGTCTCTAAACCTGTTGTTTTTTTGATAACATGGGTAGCAATTACAAAGGCAGAATCATTTCCAGAAGGTAAGAGTAAGGCCGTTAACAAATCCTTATAATTAATTTGATCGCCTGGTACATGGCCTGCTTTACTGGCATCTAAGGGTACTTGTAAAACTTCATTGCCAATGGTTATGATATCCTCTGGTGCACCATTATCTAGGGCAACCAAGGCTGTTAGAATTTTGATGGTACTCGCAGGAAACATGCGTGCATGGGCGTTTTTCTCATAAAGCACTTTACCTGTGGATTGTTCAATAAGAATGACCGCTTGAGTTTGTAGATTTAATGTGTCCTCTACCGCTGAAGCAGCACTGATATAAGAGAGTAGTATTGCGAAAACTAAAATCAAACCTATTTTCTGTTTCATAGTCAAGCTCCTGTTTTTTGTCATTATAGTGACTTTATTGTACCATAACCGCCATAAAAATGTTAGGAAATTTCAACCTTTTTTCTCTATCTGCTATTGACATTGTTATATTTAAACTATATTATATTTAAAACACGTTATATTTAAAATAAATATATTCAGAACAATTGAAGAAAGGAGCCCGTTTTGCAAATTAGTGCATTTAAATTAGAAATGTGGTCCATCATGTATCAGATCAAAATCGGCATGCAAAAGTTTACTGAACCGATCGTACAAGCGGAAGGACTTTCTATGTTTCAAACATATATTCTCATAGGCATTTCCGAAGGCACCGTCACAAACATTGGTAGCCTATGCAAAGACTCCTGCATCAATCAAGGCAATGTATCCACCATGTGCAAGCAAATGGAAAAAGAAGGTTTGATCAAACGCAATAGAAGCAGCGAAGATGAACGGGTTGTCACTTTAAGCTTAACCGAGGCAGGAGAAAATAAAATACAGAGCTTACGCAACAGAGCTGACCAACTCGACACGATTTTCCAACAGATTCCAGAAGAAAAGCTTGAAACCATCGTTAAGGGCATGCATGAATTCAGTGAACTTTTAAAGCTTCTATCCGTAAAAAATTAATTTAGAAAGAAGGTAAACCATGTTAGAACTTAAGCATATAAGAAAAATCTATACCATCGGCGACATTAAAACCCAAGCACTAGACGACATAAACGTCGCTTTTCGTGAAAAGGAATTTGTTGCCATTCTAGGCGCCAGCGGCTCTGGAAAAACCACATGCCTCAACATTATTGGTGGGCTTGACCGCTATGACAGTGGCGAAATGTCCATCAAAGGCAAGAAAACCAAAGATTTCAAAGAAAAAGATTGGGACGCATATAGAAATAACTCCATCGGCTTTGTGTTCCAAAGCTACAACCTCATCACCCATTTAAGCATTGTTGCCAATGTAGAACTCAGCATGACCTTAAGTGGTGTATCCTCCAGTGAAAAACGCAAAAGAGCCATTGATGTCCTTGAAAGAGTAGGTCTCAAAGAGCATCTTCATAAAAAACCAAACCAACTTTCTGGTGGTCAAATGCAACGTGTGGCTATTGCCAGAGCCCTTGTTAACAACCCTGAAATTCTACTCTGCGACGAACCTACTGGTGCACTTGATACAGTTACCAGTGTGCAAATCATGGATTTAATAAAGGAAATCGCCAACGACAGACTGGTCATTATGGTCACTCATAATCCAGATCTTGCTGAAACCTATGCGGATAGAATCATCCAATTTCAAGATGGTAATATTGTTTCTGATACCAACCCTCATGTAGAGCGTCCAAAGGCCGATGAATTCAAACTCAAAAAAACCAGCATGAGCTTTTTAACAGCACTGAAACTCTCTTTTAATAATATCCGCACCAAAAAGGGTCGTACTTTTTTGACTGCCTTTGCTTCTAGTATTGGTATCATTGGCATTGCTATCATTCTGAGTTTATCCACCGGCTTTCAAATTCAAATAGACAAATTTCAAAGCGATGCCATGGCAGAATTCCCTATTATCATATCCCAATCAGCTCTACAAATCACTGAGGAAAGTATGAGAGAAGCCAATGGGCAATCTCCAATGGGCGATGATGAAATAGAATTAGTGACTTCCGATGAAGTTTTTCTATACGATCCCTCTGAAAATACCTTGGTACACAATAACATTTTCACAGATGACTTTATGGTCTATTTAAATAAAATCGATCCTGAAATTTGCAACAGTATCGGCTATACCCGCCTTGTTAATATGAACCTTGTCCGCAAAGTAGATGACAACGTATTACCCGTATCCATTTCTTCTGGTGTTGCAAGCATGACTTCTGGTTCACCCTCTAGCATGACTCCCGCATCGAGCATGCAACGTCAAGGGCTTGCTTCCTACCCGATTCAAATCAACAAAGAAGAAGAGAATTATTTGGTAAAAAATTACGAACTCCTTTCAGGTAATTTTCCAAGCAGCGAACAAGATTTAGTCCTTGTTGTTGATAATAGAAACAGAATTAATTTTGAGACCCTTAAAAATCTTGGATTTAATACCCAGGACATTGAAAGTATCAAATTTGCAGATATCATCGGTACAGAATTTAAAATTGTTTCAAACAATGATTATTATGTTAAAACTGAACTAGGGACCTTCCTTCCTGGCACAGATTATGCGAAAATGTATGACTCCCAAGAATCAATCACCTTAACAATAACAGGAATTGTCCGCCAAAATCCTGATAGTAACTTAGGTATATTGTCTCCAGGACTTGCTTATAGCGATGAATTGTCTCAACGCGTCATCGATGGCGCCCTTGCTTCTGATATTGTAACAGCTCAAGAAGAGGTCAATTTCAATATTATGACCAAAAAAGAGTTTAGTGAAGAAGATAAGACCCTCTTCCTGTCTATTTTAGGGGGTAATGCCACACCTTTTATGGTTATGGTATATCCTAATAGCTTTGAAGACAAAGAAGCTGTAACCACCTATCTCGATGTTTATAACAAGGGTAGAGCTGAAGATGCAACCATCATTTACACGGATTTAGCCGCAACAATTTCAGGTTTGACGGGTGGTATTATGAATGGGATCACCCTTGTACTGATTGCCTTTGCCGCGATTTCCCTTATTGTCAGTTTGATTATGATTGGTATCATTACCTACACCTCTGTTTTAGAGAGAACTAAAGAGATTGGTATTTTAAAAGCACTGGGTGCGAGGAAGAAAGATATTACCCGTGTATTTGATGCAGAAACCTGCCTTCTTGGTATTTTTTCAGGTGTACTGGGTATTGCAATTGCTCTGCTTTGTACGATTCCAATTAACGCCGTAATCCTAAAAGTGGCTGATTTAGAAGATGTGGCTCAGCTACAACCGACCCATGCCATCGCCTTAATCATTGTCAGTACCGCCCTCACCATGCTTGGCGGACATATTCCTGCAAGGATTGCCTCTAAAAAAGATGCCGTTGAAGCCCTTAGAAGTGAGTAAATCCTTTAACGCGGCAGGTTATAAATAACAGAATAAAAGTGATAAAAGTAAAGAGGTAGACCGATGGTTTACCTCTTTTTGCATGAATTGAACCAAATTTTATCACTTTATTAGTAATATTACCTACTTTTCTCGTCTAAAATGATTTTTTTTGCATCTTCGCGTTCTTGACAAAATCAAAAAAAGGGATTAGTATCTATATTGGTTGTGCCTATATGGCAATAGAAAGATCGGAACATTCTTCTAACAAAATTAATAAATTAGTAAGCATAGACTTAAATGCTAAAACTATTCTCAATGACGCGAACTGCCGTTGACGAATTAATATAGAAGCAGTAACAATTCATAATTTTCTAATGAAAGAAGGAGTTACATTATGTTAGAAATTGATTTTTTCCTAGATTTAGCCATCATTTTAATGAGTACTAAGATATTAGGTCTCCTAACCAAAAAAATTCACATGCCTCAGGTCGTCGGGGCGTTAACTGCAGGTATAATCCTAGGACCTACTTTATTAAATGTTGTTCATGAAACAGACTTTATCCAAAAAATGGCAGAACTTGGTGTGATCGCCTTAATGTTCACCGCCGGCTTAGAAACAGATATTGACGAAATGAAAAAATGCGGCAAGGCATCTCTTGTCATAGCTCTTATGGGTATTTTAGTACCTTTAATTGGTGGATTTCTTGTGGCAATGGCCTTTTCAGACACGCCCCTCAGTGAAATCACAAAATTACAATTGTTACAAAATATTTTTATCGGCATCATTCTTACAGCGACTTCAGTAAGTATTACTGTCGAAACCTTAAGAGAAATGGGTAAGTTAAAAACGCCAACAGGGACAGCTATTTTAGGCGCTGCCATCATTGATGATATTGTTGGTATTATCCTTTTCACTATTGTTTTAAGCCTTGGAGACGAATCTGTTAGCATCCTAAGTGTATTCCTTAGAATTGGATTATTCTTCGTATTTGCTGCAATTACAGCCATTGCTTTCAATTATGTATTTAAACGCTTAAGTAACTATGGAAAGAAAAGAAGAGTCCCAATTTACGGTATGGTATTTTGTTTAATATTGGCTTATGTTGCTGAAAAGTTTTTTGGTATAGCGGATATCACTGGGGCTTATTTAGCCGGAATCATCATATCCAATGTCAAGCAATCCGATTATATATTAGGTAAGTTTGAAGTCATGTCTTATATGCTTCTATCTCCTATCTTTTTTGCAAGTATTGGTATTAAAACACATATCACCAGTCTCTCGGGGTACATACTAGCATTTACAGGAGTTTTACTAGTGGTAGCCATTGTATCAAAGATCATTGGGTGTGGTTTAGGGGCCAGATTGACCGGATATACTAAGAAGGACTCTCTAAGAATTGGTGTGGGCATGGTCTCAAGAGGCGAGGTTGCCCTCATCATAGCAGGAAAAGGGGCAACCGCCGGTTTGATGACGACTATATTTTTCGTCCCTCTCATTATCGTTGTTATCATAACAACTTTACTAACACCGATCTTACTAAAACTTGTTTATAGCGGAGAACCCGTCACGATACCAGAAATTGAAGTAAGTCACACTGATATATAGCCCCTTATCAATTTAATAGGAATGATCTACAAAAAAATAGCTGTCCTAGGATAGCTATTTTTCTCTTTCATAAGATCGGAGGTGCCTTCAATATGAACAAAATCTATGTCCTTAACTTAAATAACCCCATGGATATAAACACACTTCAACTATTGTATCCCCTTGTATCTGAGCAAACCTTATGTCGGCTAAAAAGCTATCACTTCATTCAAGATGCCCTTCTTTGTGCTTTGGGAGAACTCTTGACCAAGTACGCCATATCAGAGGCATTTGGTATGCCCATAGAAGGTATGTGTTTTCTGACGACTGATTATGGGAAGCCGTATCTATTGGGTCATAACCAAATCCATTTCAACCGCTCACATGCCGGCGAAAAAATTGTCTGTGCTGTAAGTGATCAGCCTATAGGCATTGATATAGAAAAAATCTCCCCCTTAGATGTCTCAGAACTCTCAAAAAATTGCTATACCCAAGAGGAATGTCATTATTTAAGCCAACTTTCCGAACAAATGATGGTGCGTGGTTTTTTTGAACTATGGACTGCGAAAGAAAGCTATATCAAATTAGTGGGCAAAGGGCTTAGTATTCCCCTTGATTCCTTTACGATTAGAAAACTAGTGACCTCAGCTACTGCCCACTGCGCTATTACCGGTGAAATATTAGCCTATGTGCATTACCATGACTTGGATCCACTTTATAAGTTAGCCCTTTGCACTCAATCACCTGTAGCTTGCAGTTCGGTGACTCATGTCAATTTCAACCCCAGCGCCCTTAATATTTCGTCCTTATGTGCGTCTAATACAGGGGGCGCCTCAATGGCTCTTTCTTCAATTTTTTCTAAATGAAAGGGCATTCCCACCAGTGAAACGGGTTGCTTTGAAGTTGTCGTTAATACCTGATTTAGCTCCTTGATTTCAGGACACGCAAATGCCTCCTTAATGGAATGGATTCTCGTACAAGAAACCTTAGCATTTTTTAAAATGAAAGTTATTTCCTCTGAGCTATACTTAACCATTTCAGCCTCTAACAGAGGTTCTAGAATATCTTGATTGATTAATCTTAATGGGTTCGAACTAAATAAATCTAGGTCCATCAGATACTCAATCTTTAACGCCTCACAAAACCTCTTCCACATCTCTTGATTTGCTACGGCTACCGTCACCAAGCCATCCTTTGTCCGATAGACGTTGTAAGGACAAATATTGGGATGTCTGTTACCCTTTCTATGAGGTTCCTCGCCTTTTGTCAAATAACGCGCACCTTCAAAAGATGTCATAGCCAGCGCAGTTTCAAGGAGGGATGTATGGACAAGTTGTCCTTCTCCAGTTTTCTCTCGCATATAAAGAGCCGACATAATAGAATAGGCTGCATACAAGCCTGTTGTATAGTCTACAACTGGAATGCCCGTTTTCAAAGGCAACCCCTCCTGCTCTCCTGTCAAACTCATAAATCCCGATAGCCCCTGTGCTATGATGTCCTGGGCAGGCTGATTTCTATAAGTACTGTTGTACCCATATCCCGAAATGGCACAATAAATCAGTCTCGGATTGATTATTTTCACCCCTTCATAAGAAAATCCCAACTGATCCAGCGACTCTTGTAACCAATTATGTACCAACACATCTGATCTCTCTATCAGCTTCATTAACACTGCTTTATGCTCTGGGTTTTTTAAATCTAGGGCAATACTCTTTTTATTTCGATTGAGACTGTTAAAATAATCGCTCCCAAATTGTCTCGACTCATCTCCACTTCCTGGTCTTTCTACTTTGATAACTTCTGCCCCAATATCCGCTAGCACCATACCACAGAGTGGTCCCGAAAATACCCGTCCAAGTTCAAGTACCTTGATCTCTTTAAAAATACCCATACATACTCCCCTCTATTGCTCCAATAGTTTTCTCTGATAACCCAGGCATTGAAAGCCGTTTTTATTAATGATTGGAATGACTGCTTCTGAAATCTCTAGCTGCTCTCTCACCCAATAACAAATACTGGTAGTTAGCCCATATTGGTCACTCACCGCCATGAGCTGGTCTAAATGAGCGGTGCAAAGGTTTTTATTTGGCGCTGTACGCCCCCGCTGTTTTTTATGATGGCTATTTTCTGGTGCGATATAGTATTCATAAATCGCCTTTTCCATACTTGGATCCAAATATCCTGCCAGCTGACCAATCATTCCTAAATTCTCCATACAGGCTGTCAGGAATTCCGGCTTGTAATTAATAATATGCACCTCATGAAGCTTTCTAAAGAAATCGTTCATATTTTCCTGAGTCAAATAAGGTGCTAAAATAGGTTGCACTAAGGCTGAATCAGACATGATGCCGTGGCTTTGACAAAGGGACACGGCCGCTAAGCGTTCTTCAGTACTTGCAGCAAAAGGTTCCAAAATCTGTCGTAACTCTGGAGGCATGATGGAAACACTGGTGTTAAATTGCATCCTTCTTTTCAACTTTTCGAATAAATCGATAATACTTTCACCTTCATGCTGATACAGAAGTTGTTGAATTCCGGCCTTTGACGCAACAAATAATCTAGCCTTTGAATGGGGATATTTCCTAAAATGAAGATCAAATTCTCTCAGAATTTGATGGGCTATTCCCGTCTGAAGGGTGGGCTCTTGGAAGGCTTCTGTTTTTGGGGAAAAGTAATAATAATGACTTTCATCCTTCTTTTCCTCAAGTACTCTTCTTACCAAAAGATGATAATTGGTATAAGCCTTCATTTGATTAACGTGTTCGCCGTCTGTTACGAGGCAATACAAACACCCCACATGACAGCCTACAACGGGGTTGATTTCATAGGTTAAGGTCGGGCATGCACCCGTATAGTTATGTATTTCAAGTTCACTGTTGATATCAATTTCTTCAAGGGTCAATTCTGGACGAGGGATT
>CAZJIO010000001.1:45238-50334 GCA_964546035.1 uncultured Eubacteriales bacterium
GAGACGTTCTTTAAACAGGATCGATCCCGTCCTTAATTGATTAAGGGTTTCTTCAGAGGGTATCACTGTGACGCCTCTGTGAAGCAGATACGCAAGGTCTATGACCTTGGGTTCAAAATCCTTTAGTTCGTAGATATTTGTTTGAGCTGTCGTAAAATTATTTAGTTGAAGGATGTTATTCATTTGTGATCACCTCTACAATTTTTTTAAAGTTTTCCTCATTAATGATAGAAACATGATTACCACTTATTTCATACACTTCTATTGACTGAGCGAAGGCGTGCCAACCCAAATATTGATCCATGGGCATCCTCCTTTTACTTGCCTTAAACAAAATGAGTTTGCCCTTATATTTCTTTGGCAAGTAACCTGAAAGTAAAAGCTGCATACTTTTCTGAGCTTCAAAACCAGCAAAGCCCACCCTTGCAAATCTAAGCTTATCCCTAAATGATAAAACCCCCAGCCAATTAAAAGCATATCTGGCTACATTTCGGAAGATATGTTCAATGCTCTTGGGATACGCCCTGTAATTAGGCGTGTCTAGAAGAGCTAGTCGTTGAACCTGTTCATTTTGTTCCAATAACTGCTGTGCCATTTCATAGGCGATGATGCCCCCTGCAGAATAACCTACGAGACGGTAAGGTCCTCTAGGATGCACAGTTTTCATTTGTTTGATATATTCTGCTGCCAAAGCTTCTAAGTTTTGCTTCCTTGGATCAAAATCCCGGGGATATCGGATCCCGTAAAGAGCTTGGTCGTCTTTCAAATGGTTGACCATGTTGTAATAGATAATCACCTCACCAGAAAAATCATGGATGCAGAATAAGGGATCTTTGCCCTGACCTTTTTGTAGACAGACGACTAAGGAATGATCCCCTGTATTTTTCCCATCGATCACCCGTGCTAATTTCTCAATGGTGTTTTCTCCATACAAGATGGAGACGGGTAGATTCAATTGGAAGTTCTTTTTAATCATAACAGACATCCTGATAGCTAATAGTGAATTACCACCTAAGTCAAAAAAACTTTTTGTTACGCTTATTTCTTTAAGTTGCAATAGCTCTGTCCAAAGCGTAAGCACCTTTTGCTCCGTAACTGTTTTTGCGGCCACAATGACTTCTTGGATCTTATGAATTTCCATTGCTAATATTTTACCTAAGGCCACCTGGTCCGTTTTACCGGTCGGTGTTAAAGGGATGCTTTGGACCTGAATGATTCTATCGGGAATCATACAATCTGGCAATTTCAACCTCAGCTTAATTTTCAAAGCTTCTAAGTCTATTGGATCCACCAGGACCACAAAGGCATTGATCCCAGGACCTAAAACAACCGCCTCTTTGACATCAGGCATCTGCATCAGTTGACTCTCAATTTCAGAAAATTCAATTCTAAAGCCCCTAATTTTAACCTGTCCATCCCGTCTTCCTATAAAATCCAAGTTCCCATCTGGCAACCATCTCACTAAATCCCCGGTCTTATAGATCCTTTGATTTTGTTCAGATGTAGCGAAAGGATTTGCACTAAACTTATCATGGGTCAATTGTTTCAGATTGAGATATTCCCGAGCAATCTGAACCCCAGAAAGCCATAATTCGCCAGCCATTCCCCTAGGCAACAGCCTTCCTTGTTTATCCACAACATAGGCCCAGGTATTGGGTAAAGGCTTTCCAATGGAGATATGATCAGCCTCTTCCTGTAAATAGGTGGCCGTAGCATAGATCGTAGCTTCTGTAGGACCATAGGCATTCACTATTTTATATGAACTTTTCTTCACCTTTTGCAAGCGCTCTCCCACCAAAGTCAAAACCCTAAGAGACTGATTGTCCGTGGCTTCTGTAAAAATCTCTCCGACTCTTGTAGGGAAGCAGGCAACCGATATCCTTTCTTCCTCAAAATACTGGTTGATCGCCTCAGGTGACAGCCTTATTTCTTCTGGCAATATATGTACAGTAGCTCCCACTAATAAGGGTGGCAGCAATTCACCCAGTGATACATCAAAGGTAAAATTACAAAAGGCAGCTTGATGATCCCCTTCCGTGAGTTCATAGAATTGCCTGTACCACACACAAAAGTTATAAAGACTTTTGTGTTCTATCACGACACCTTTTGGCGTTCCCGAGGTTCCTGAAGTATACAAGACATAGGCCGCATCTGTGGGGTTATCCATTGCACAACTTTCATCCTTACACTCCGTATAAGCCGTTTCATCCCATAAATCAACCCATTCTCCTTTGAAATGAAGGGCCTTATCTTTTAGGGTTTTCTGGCTTAAAAGCAGTAAAGCCTGACTATCTGTCAGCATAAAGTCAATTCTTTCCTGAGGGCTGCTAGGGTCAATGGGTAAATAGGCTGCACCCACTTTGAATACAGCTAATAAACCGATGACAAACTCAGCAGACCGCTCTGTCATAATAGCGACTTTATCATCTGGTTTTATACCTTTAGAACGTATTGTTTCAGCTAGTTGATCGGTTAAATGATTTAATTGACCATATGTATAAGACTGATCCTTGAAGACCAGTGCTTGATTATTCGGTGTTTTCAGAGCCTGCTCCCTAAAATGGCTATGGAAGCATCCCTCATGATCAGCCGCTTCATATGGACCCTTTGACTGATGGAGAAGCCAATCTTGTTCATCTTCTGGCATGATTTCCAGGTGGCTGAGTTGCTTATTTGGATGGGTAAGAATATCCTTTATCAGTACTTCCAAACGACTCATTAATCCATCGATGTCCTCGGCATGGAATAATTCTATTCTATAATCAATACCGATTTCTAGTGGATGTCCCTGGGCCAATTGATTAGGATTAATCTTGATGTTCAGCATCCCTGGATCACAACCCGGCGTGTACCTTTCAACCAGATAATCCCCCGTTTGACTGGGGATATGGTTCAGCATGATGTTGAGTAAGTGACCTGGCTCACAGCCGTTCTCTCTCAAGTCAGCCACTAGCAAATCAAAGGGATAGCTCTGATGGGCTAGACAATGCGTTACTTTTTCAGTCACCACTTTGAGGTGGGTTAAAAAATCCATCTCAGCATTTATCGTAACCCGCACAGGAACGGTACTAACTGTCATCCCTACCACGTCTCTCTCCCGTTTACTCACTCGGTTATGATGACCTGTTCCCAAAACCAGGTCCTGATTGCCCGTGGTCCTAAAGAAATAAACATAAAACACAGCCATCAAGAAACGAAAAACTGTCGTATTATTTTCCTTACAAAAACCGTCAATTTTTCCAGTTAAGGCTTCTCCTAAGTTAAATACCTTTCTCTCTGATTGGATATGGTTAAAAAGCCCTTGCTTCTCAAAATCAACGGCCTCAGGTATATCCTTAAATTCATTTAACCAAAAAGCTTTGTCTGCCTGATATTGCTCCCCACCTAAATACTGTTGCTCCCTGTCTAGAAATTCTATATACGAGGGAATGTCCCCTTCTAAGATTGGTTTGTCCCTCGCCACAAGGGCCTTATAGAGTTTATTAATCTGTCGATTAATGGACGATACAGACATGGCATCACAAATAATATGGTGAAACTTAAAATAATACCCACCCCTGTTGTCTGATCCATTTACCAAGGCAAAATAAAATAAATCGGAATCAAACAACGAGAAGGCCATCCTGCTCTGTAGCAGCATCCACTCTTTCAAAGGCGCCTTCTCAATCACTTCAAGCTTCAGGTCTCTTACGTTCGAAACATATTGCTTAACTTCATAATCCACTGATTCTCTCAATCTTATTCTCAGTGCATCATAGCGCTCTACAACCCCATTAATAGCCTTTTCCAAAAGCACAAAATCTACAACTTCCTCACTAAAAATTACACTCCCCGCCAAATTGGCAAAAGAAGTAACCGGATATCGCATTTGTGAATACAAGATCCTTTTTTGAGGATGACTTAACGAATACTCCCTTGACTCTGCCATATATGCTCTCCAATCCTATTATATCCCTCATTTTACCACAAAAAGAGCCAAAAGGGACGTTTCCTTTTGGCTCCTGCTTATAGGTTTTGATTATCTACTAGCTTTATCTTCTTCTTTTTCTGCTAGGCTTTTTATCGTCATCGTCATCATCTTTATCATCTTTATCGTCTTTATCCTGGTTTTTCTTATTCTCTTTCGTTACTTTTGTTGGTTCGGTTCCTACAACAAAGTACTCGTAAATAACTTCACTACCAGATTTACCCCCACTAGGAAGCAACCCAGATGACGGATCTATCCCTACTCGTAGCACAGATTCTGGTTGAAGAAAATTAGCCACATCCCTACCTTCATGGGCATAAGTCATAACTTCTTTAAAGATGCGCCTTGCAATCTGATTTTCCACAGAACCAGGACTTTCATCAATATAACCTTCTCCATTATTGCCATATCCTGTCCAAACAGAAGTGGTAAGTGCTGTAGAATATCCCACAAACCAGGCGTCCTTGATACCATTCTCAATGCCATACTGGATTTTTTCTTCTTCTGTAAAATTAGATGACCCGGTTTTTCCTGCAATTTCAATACCTGGTATGGCTGCTATTTTGCCAGTACCCTCTGAACCTTCAACCACTGTCCGGAGCATATCCGTGATCATAAATGCTGTATAGTCCTTCATCGCAACAACCTTTTCAGGTGTTAAATCAATCACTTTTCCATCAGGAAATACCACTGTTCTAACGGTATGAGGGGCATTATATAGGCCATTGTTACCAAATGCACCATATGCACCAGCCATTTGAAAAGAAGATACGCCTGTTTTAAATCCCCCAATAGAATAGGCTTCTTCTATTGAATCCAATTCAATGCCTAAACCTTCGCCAAAGGTCTTGGCTTTTTCCATGCCAACTTCTTGAAAAGCTTTGACAGCTGGAACATTTCGAGAGGTTTCTATGGCTTTTCTCATGGACATAGACCCTTTATATTTTAAATCATAGTTGTTGACCGGTGTTCCATTTGTATAGGTATGCGGTTCATCCACCAACTGATGATAAGTTGACCACTTTAAGGCTTCAATAGCAGGGCCATAGTCTAAAATAGGCTTAATGGCAGATCCGGGTGAACGTCTTGAATCCGTAGCCCAATTCCAACTTCTTACCCCCTCAGCTTG
>CAZJIO010000001.1:50358-54606 GCA_964546035.1 uncultured Eubacteriales bacterium
TCTTGCACCACCAATGGCGAGGACTTCACCTGTTTTTGTATCCATCATGGTAATACCTACTTGAAATTGATCATCTGGAAATTCAATGACATCCCCTGACTGCATCACACCCTCGACATATTGTTGTAAATCTTGATCGAGGGTCGTATAGATTTTCAAACCCTTTGTATAAATGTCTGCTGCATCGATCCCTTCAAGAGCCTCTACTTCATTTAAGACTTGATCCAAAAAGCCTTGATAAGGATACACTTCCCGTTGGCTTTTTTGAAGTTGTTCTTCAATTGGAATACCCCGTGCAACTAAGGCTTCTTCTACTGTAATTTTTCCATTTTGCTCCATTAAACCAATCACTAAATCTCTTCTTTCTTGGGCTGCTTCTGGATTCTTAAAGGGATTAAAGTGGTTAGGCCGTTGGGGAATAGCCGCTAAGAGCGCCGCATCTTCAAGGGTTAATTCTGAAAGTTCTTTACTAAAGTAGTAATCTGACGCTTCCAAAACGCCGTAACGAGAATCTGAATAATAGATAACATTTAAATATATTTCTAAAATCTCGTCCTTTTCATAAGCTTTATCTAGTTTAATGGCTAAATATTGCTCTTGTATTTTACGTGTCCAGGTTTTATCAATGGTTAAAAATTGATTCTTCACCACCTGTTGGGTAATTGTGCTGGCCCCTTGACTTCCGAAACCATTTTGTAAATTTGAAATAATTGCCCCACCAATACGTCTCAGATCAATGCCAGCATGTTCGTAAAAACGCACATCCTCTACGGAAATCACCGCGTCTTTTAGCACTTGAGGTATTTCATCAATCTGAGCGGAACGACGATTCTCTTCTGATTGAAGCGTTGTAATCAACGCATTATTTTTATCGAAAATTTGTGGACTTTGGGCAAGTATGAGCTTATCAGGATCGAGATCCGGTGCTTTTATAAGCATTCCAAAAACAGCGAAACTACCAATTATGCCTATTGTAAAAATAAGCGCGCCAAACCCTATGAGTAACTTCTTCAAACTAATTTGATATTTTATTTTTTCTAACATTGATTTTTTTACCTCATTTGCTCTCTACTATCCTAATGGACTAAAAATGCTGAAACAATATAACGCTGTGGTGCAGCCCCAATGTAATTAAAAGGATAACAGGTGGTCAGGGTTAGTACCGCCGTTTCAGTCGGAACAATGACTGTTTTGTCATCTTGATGGACGATTCGGGTGCCCCCTACTTCATATGTAAAGGCACCCGCTGATGTATTCATAATCAATTGATCCCCTATTTTCAATTCACCCAAATTTTTGAAGACCGTATCACTATGTCCAGATAACACACAATTGTCCATTTGTCCTGGTAGAACACTTTGGAGGAAGTGCCCTACACCCTTTTTCAATTCCTCTACACCTGTACCTTGAAAGATGTCCATCTTTTGATCTAAAACAGGTATCGTCAAGCTCCCCATTAGCTCACCTTCTTCTGGATCATCTGCATAGAGGGGCAAATTTTTATCAGCTATCGTAATGGAATGGGCTACATCCTCATCGAATAATATTGCTTCTTGGTAACTGCTTATGGCAGATGCATCGATCTTCTGAACATTATTAGACTGTTGCCACATACTCAACAAAGCCAATAATATACTTCCCATACCCAAGCCCATAATGACAAGGGCTAAAATTTTAACCAGCATCAATTTGTCCCAAAGTATTTTACCACTATTCATACTGCTTTTTACGCCTCCACAGTATTGCGCCAACTGTGATTAAAACCATACCCATTATGAACAGTTCCTTTAAATGTGTGGCAGTATTAGGAAGCTGTCCACCTGTAACCGTTTCTTTCACTGCTTCAATTTTTGCAACGGGCTGCCCACTGCTTTCTACCACAGATTCAACTGCAATATCATCATTGGTAAGGATCACTGTTTTGATGTCTCCAGCTGCTAAAGTAATATTTCCACTTGCATCAGCGTCACCACTATAACTTAACGTATAGCCTTCGTTAGATGCTTCAGTAATAGAATAAGTACCTACTAAAAGTGTGTATGTTGTTCCAGGTGCCTCAGCCCCAGGGGCTGTGTTTGCTGAGACATTAGCCTCTGATGTGTTTACACTCAAATTAAAGTCAGCTGCTACTGCTGAGCCCTCATTGTCATTGATGACATGCTTAATGACGTGTAGGGTAGCTGTCTCTAATTCAGTTGGCACCTCCGTAGGTACCTCTACCGTGGTCTCTATGGTCTCACAAATACCGTTTGTAATCGTATTGCTATCTAGGGTAACCGCACCGTTTCGAGCCAACAACTGGCCTTGCACGGAAGCACCCGTATTCGCAGTTATTGAAAATAAAGCTAAAATGTGTCCTACAAAATGTGAATTTGATCCAAGTGTCGCCGAACTGCCTACTTGCCAAAAAGTCCGACAGAAGCGCGCACTGTTGATGAGATTAATCTGACTATCTGCAGCCGTTATTAATGAAGAAGCCGTTTTAAATACAAAAACTCCCTCAGGATCTCCCTGTGCATCAAGGGTTAGTGTTCCCGTAATTTGAAAGGTACCATCTGCTGAATCGTATGTACCAGGCGTTAACGTAGTCCCACCTAGTTCGCTAGGAATACGTGTAACCGGTGTCCTCCCCGCAGCATCTTCATAAGCCGTCACCAAATCATCCTTGGCTTGAATTGCAGCCACATCCGCCACATGTATTGCCCCGCTCACCGAAATCGTCTCTTGACCCGTAAAGGAAGTCCCTGGATATAGACCCACGTCTCCACCAACATCTCCATTAATTGTGGTTGTTCCAATATTGGTAATCGTAGACCCCGCCAAAACTGCATACCCCGCCGTTGATCCCAGACTCACTGTAGGTTGAGCCGCTATACTAAGAATAGGTACCGTTGCCATAACAAGCACTGCCACCGTCACAACCAACGATACAAATTTCATTTTAAATTTATTCATAATAATAAAACACCTCTTTTCAATTTTTTAAACGTAATTATACTCACTTAATATAAAATACGTTAAAAATTCAATTTTTAGGGACCCCAATAAAAAAAGAGCCAAAGGGGACGTTTAATTTTGGCTCTTTTCAAACATAAAATTCTTGCTATTTCATACTCTCCTAATAGGAGACTTCTACCTCATAAATTTGTCCAGCTCTATAGGGTAACACTGACCCTTCTAGAGAAATACCATCTACTTTAATGCCTTTTTCTCCGCGTATGATCTTAATTTTATAACGGGCTTCTCTAAACGTTCTCTCGCAGGAGGCTTCCCTCCACTCATCTGGTAAGCACGGCTTCATTTCAATCCCATGAACTGTGGCCTTAACCCCCAAAAGCTCTTCAACCGCTGCCATCAACAACCAAGCCCCCGTCCCTGTGCCATAATGGCCGCTAGAACGGCCGAAATGAGCCGAGTCCCTTAACCCATAATAATAATTGGAGACAAATAACGGCAATTGTAAATTGATTTCAGGTGGATTTTCAGGATTGGTCGGTAATGTACGTGAAATGACACCGTATAACGCATTCCCATCTTCAATAACCGCATCTGCAAAAGCCTTGAACATAGAAGCATGACAATAAACCGAACCATTTTCTGTTGTTCCAGACTTTTTAATACTTACCCTGCCCCATCTGCCATCCCACTCACTAAAAGGAGGATCAATCAACAAAGGACCAAAGGGTGTATCCAGTCTTTCCAAGGATTTCATCACCGCTGACAACCGTTCGCCTCTTGCCGTACCCGTTAAAATAGCCCAGGTTTGTGCATTCAAAAACAATCTATTGTTATCTGCTTGACTACCTACAGGAATGCCATAATCATCAATACCCGCTACATACCAATTGCCATCCCAACAGTGTGTATTAACTGCAACATCAAGTGCTTGTCTCAACTGGTTGAGCCTGTCTTCTGCTGCATGATCACCTTTCTCCCTCGTAAACTCAAGCATGGAATCAATTCCATAAATCAGCGCAAGGGTCGACCATGTGGATTCCCCTTTACCCAGTCTGCCTACACCATTAATAGGATCATTCCAATCCCCATCTCCCATTAGGCACAAGCCATGTTGCCCTAAGTGTTTGCTCATATAGCTGATTGCCTTTAGAAGATGCTGGTAAACAGTATCTTCACCGCCATCTATGTAAGGTATTTTTTCCTCTAAAATGGCTAAATCCCCATTTTGGTGAATTAATACCGACAAGCAAATAACCAGCCATAGAGGTCCATCTGTATGATTCAATAAAC
>CAZJIO010000001.1:54625-57914 GCA_964546035.1 uncultured Eubacteriales bacterium
AAAGGGCTCTAGGTGCTGCTCCGTCCGTCATACGCCATTGCTTAATGAAGCCGTCCTGTCGTTGAAGTCCCAATACACTAAACATAAATGCCTTAGCACCTTCTGGATCGATCATGGCATATCCCATCGCATCCTGAAGTTGGTTTCTAATGGGGCAATAGGTTGAGCTGCGGTTTAATCGCGTTAGTAAAGTAACCTGCTTTTTCAACCAATAATTGACTAAATGATTCAGATTTTCATCCGGTGTCTTGATGATAAATTGTTGACACAACGCGTCCCAATAGGTATTGGAATGGTTCAATTCCGCTTCAACAGCCTGTGCTGTAAAGGATTTCTTAATAGCTACCATTTGTTCCACACTTGAGGCAACACCCAATTTCAGATGAAAAGAAACCGTTTCACCAGGTTGGATCACATAGGTATGTTGAAAAGCTGCACAGAAGTTTTCTGCTTCCCCTTTCACTTTGCAACAAGTGCCCTTTTGAACTGCTTGAGGCATCCCGCCCAAATCATCACTGCCAAAAAATCGCCTTTGACTCATATCCCAAGACTTCGGCTCCGAATCTGAAACCATATAATAATAACTCGGTTCACTTTCTACCTTTTCTTTCTCTTCATAAAATACATGGTAGGGAAAGGCATATTTATACAAAACCCCTTTCTCTTCATCATAAACACACTCGCCGCCCATTACTCCGTGGTCGCTTAATCCAAAGACAGAGAAAATAGAAACCTCTCTAACTGCCTCAGATAAATTAGTGAGGGCGACAGACCAAATTTCATGATATCCACTACTCGGAACGAATACACGCACCTCAGTCTTGATACCCTTATTTTCAGAAATGAGTTGCGTCGTATTCAGTTCGTGGATACAAGCATATTGATCATAAGCCTTTCTTAAGGGAATGTAATTGGGATTCCATGCTTCACCAGACTCATGATCTAGTAAATAAAAATAGCGATAGCCTGTCGTAAAAGCTTTCTGTGAGTAGTTCTCCACCATACTACTTTTCCCTTGAAGGGTTTGACTGATCTCTGTGTGATATTCATCATTGTATAGATAGTTAAACCAGGTGGAAGGCGTGATGGGTGTATCAATCTCAAACCCTTTTCCATTATTTATAAACTTACCAATACTCATTTGGATTTCTCTCCATTTATTCAAGGATTTTGTATTCTCAATTATTTTATCACTGCATCCTTGATAATTCAATCAGTATGTAGGACGATTCCATTACTCATTTCCTCTACCAAGTAATAAACCACTCGTAATCGCAGTAAAAGGCGCAACTGTAACAAGTCCAAAACTGCCGATAATGGTATGTAAAATCTCTGACGATACATATTTAAGATTTAATATGTTAAGTAGCGGTGTTCCTTGCGCCATAAACACCATTAATAGGGCGATATATCCCCCTGAATAAGCTAGTAACAAGGTCGTTGTCATTGTTCCCATAATGGCTCTTCCAACATTTAGTCCTGATTTAATGGCTTCTTTTTTTGAAAGGTTAGGATTATTTAGCGTTATCTCATGCACTGCTGAGGTGATATCTACTGCCACGTCCATTAAAGCACCAGCAGATGCTACATAAATACTTGCGGTAAAGATTTGTGTGAGATTCAAATACTGATATCCTGAGTACAGTAAGTTTTCGGAATAGGGCATAATTGCCCCATGTAATTTAAACTGTCCCACAAAAACTACGGCTAACACACAGGTAATTACCGTACCACAGAGAGAACCGGAAATTGCAGCAAGAGACCGCCGATCCCTTCCATAAACCAACATAATGATGATGGTCGTTAAGAATATAGTGATAAAAAGTGCCACGATTATTGGATTGTAACCTTTCAGGAATAATGGAATTAAAACCTTCCATAGCATGAGAATGGTCACGATAAAGGATAAAACAGCACGGAAACCGATTCCACCAGCAAATAAAACGAGTATGAGTATAAATCCTATTGATAGGATAATTTCCCAATCCAATCGATAATGATCGACTAAATTCACATATGTGATTCCCTCTGAGTCATAATCGATTACAACAAATATTTTATCTCCTGGAACAAAGATTTTATCCATTTCAAGCTTTCCAATAAGTAGATTAGTTCCTTTAGCCCGTTCCCCTTTGAACTTACCCTTTAGGATTTCTACTTCACAAATCTGTTCACCATGTACGGATAACCCGTTGCTTCTTATTTGAGTGTCATCTACCTCCAACACGCGTGCAGAAACACTATCTGAATTTGGATATTGGATTTGATCAAACTCATTAGGTATCCATAAAAGAATGATAATGATCAAGAGTGTAAACAGCATGGGTAAAATAGTTCTATTGATCTTTAAACGTTTTAGCATTACATTCATGCTCCTTTTTATACAAAGCAAGAAAGTGAGACATAAGCCTCACTTTTATTGCTTTATTTGATTTACAAACTATTTCACGTAGGTAATGGCCTTTAATTTAAAGAATATATCCGTATTATCATAATACCCAGTAAATAAATCCTCACCTACTCCTTTAACAAAAACACCTACAGGAACAGCCGTGTGTGAGTAAGAGGTCCAACCAATACCAGCTTTATTATTGAGGATGTGGGTTAGGGTTACAGTTAGTGGCTCATAACTGCCATAAAGCAATTTGTCTGCTTCACTGAGCTTTCTTGATTTTTGCTCAATTAAACTTAATTCATATGCTGCCTTCAGTTTATTAAATTCAAAATCAGATAAAACAAGTCCTGGCTCAGTTGAAGCCTTTGAATGAGAAGCTGTCATCAAACCAAAATTTTTCTCAATATCTACAAGAACAGTTTCGAAACTTGACTTATTGGCTCTATAGGTTCCAACTGTTGCATCAAAGGCTTCGTAGGACATGGTTTGTTTTCCTAATTTATCTAGGTATGTGCTGTAGCCAGTTCCAGCAAATCCTATTGTAAGTCCCCCAGTTTCATGATCTCCTGTAACTATAATCAATGTATCTTTTGGATATTTATTATAAAATGTAACCGCTTCTTGGATAGCTTCATCAAAAGCAAGGGTATCTTCAATCGTGGACATAGCATCATTTGCATGGCATGCCCAGTCAATTTTGCCCCCTTCAACCATCATAAAGAACCCTTTTTCATTATGTAAAACTTCAATACCTTTTCTCGTATAATCTGCTAAAGAAAGCTCTCCAGCTTGACGGTCGATTTCATAAGGCAAAGCATTGCCTATCAATTGTGGACTTATTGCAATGATTTTTTCGTCCTCTTTACTAAGTGCTAAAATCTCTTCTTTTGTGTT
>CAZJIO010000001.1:57943-72626 GCA_964546035.1 uncultured Eubacteriales bacterium
AGTCCACTACATCAGGTTGCTTACCATCATTACCTTTCGGTAATTGGAATCCTCCACCTGCGAAGTAGTCAAAATCACTGTTCACAAGTTCAACAGCTATTTCGTATACATTTCCTCTAGAAGCTTGGTGTGCATAGAAAGCAGCCGGTGTAGCATGATCGATGGGAACAGAAGAAATAACGCCAATCTTATAACCTAATTGTTTTTTAAGCTTTTCAGTAATAGTTTCATAGGTTACTTTTTTTGAAGCATCCATATTAATGATACCACTGCTCGTTTTATAACCCGTCGATAAAGAGGTTCCTGTCGATGCAGAGTCCGGACAAAAAGAAGTTGAATCAAAAGTCGTTGCTGTACCCGCTACTGGAAACTGCGTAAAAGATAAGTCAACACTTTCCACTTTTTTACCCTCGTATTTCACCGTCCCTAAATAATCAGTAGCAGCAGCTATTTGGGAATAACTCATACCGTCTCCGATAAAGAAGAAGATATACTTAGGGGTCTTCCCATAATAGGTATTTGTAGCTGCTTGAGCCTCTACTGGTTTAACCAAATGGGATGTAATCATTGTACCTGTTAGTAATAATGCCACTGCCAGTGTTACCGCTAAAAGTCTTTGAATAAATTTTTTCTTTTTTTCCTCCTCATTTTTTGTGCTTTACTCTGTCCATGGTACAGGGTAATTATTAACTATATATAATTAAAGTGTAAAATTTGTATCTATATCAAGTAAACTATACTGCGGTATAAGTGTAACATAAGACACTTTTATTAAAATCTTGAATAATCCATAATGAATAGGCAAAAATAAGCAAAAACAGAAAGGTAACTTTATCCCTATGTTCAAATATGTAAGCTTGGGTGATTCCATAGCCTTTGGCATGAGCTCTGACCCACAAAAGGGTTTTTCAGACCTTTACAGTACCTACCTTGAAAGTCAGGCAGACACCAGTTATTCGTTTATAAATACAGCTGTACCTGGATGGAAAACCCTGGATCTTTACAACTCAATCACACGGTTGGGCGGTCTTTCGGATGAAGCAGTTATGGACGCTGATGTTATTACCATTTCTATTGGTGCAAATAATCTTCTAGGACCAGTCATCGGTTCCATACCCGATGTTATTAAATTCATGCCAGATAAGTATGGATTGCGAAAAAAACTCATAAATACACTCTTGCCAACTCATCTCTCCCGAAGTCTCCTCAATCGTATGATGAATCGTGGGCTCTATGACTTTAATCAAGAGTGGCCAATGATCTTATCAAAGATCAGAGAAAAAGCCCCAGAAGCCAATATTTCAGTCCTAACCCTTTATAACGCTTTAAGAACAGAGCATCCATTTTATCCATTCTTCAATCCTTATGTGGTTAAAGTCAACAATAGCATTCGAGCTCAATCAGATCGGTTTCAATATGATATTGTTGATGTGTACAGTTTTTTTCAAAACAGTACCGCCTCACCGATTGATTTTGATTTTGAACAGGATGCACTGGACCCACATCCTAACAATTTGGGACATCAACTAATATTCCACCATCTAAAAAAGCACCCAAACCCCAATTAATCGGGTTTAGGTGCTTTCTTCGACTCATAATGCTATTTACTTATTGTTTCTTCACAATATTAAACTGACTAATTTGATCTCCCATAACATCTATTACACTGCCAAGCTCCAGTGACATATTGACCAATTGATCCGCAGCTGACATTTGTTCTTGTCCACTTGCCAACACTTCTTCAATAGCTGCCGCAGATTCTTGTGCAATTGCCGCGATACTTGTAATGGAATCCGTTGCCTTAACTTGAACTTCATCAAGTCCCTCTAATAGACCATACACTAAGTTAACTTCTGTCATGATTGTATCCATATTGCTCACAATCTCTTTAAAGATCACTTCTGTGTTATTAACAGCTTTTTCTTGCATAACATAAATAGTAGCCCCATCAGCAATCATTTTTTCAGTTTTTGTCGTCTCTAAATTAATGCTACTAATGATTGTGGAAATACTCTTAACGGCTTCGCTAGATTGTATCGCAAGTTTTCTAACCTCATCCGCTACAACTGCGAATCCTTTACCAGACTCTCCAGCCCTTGCCGCTTCTATAGCAGCATTCAAAGCCAATAAATTAGTCTGTTCACTGATGCCATCAATCATACCGATAATGCTGGTTATTTCATGGAACCTATTAACAAGATTCTTGATATCTTTTTGGATATTTTGTGAGAGCACAATGGTGTCTGATGTGGTTGAATTGAGGGTCTCCAAAGTTTTTTTGGCATCTTCACTTGCTTCTTTTGTCTTATTCGTTGCTTTTACAACAAAGGAAAAATGCTCTTCTGTGGCATTAAATTGACTGACCAATTCTTTAATAATAAGGGTTGTTTTTTCAGCATCCTTTGCCTGCTCTGTTGCACCTTCTGTAACAGATTCAACGGCCTGCATAACTTCCTTTGAAGAAAGGGCTGAATTCAAAGCGATTTCATTCAGCTGTTTTGAATTTGTGGAGACCTTCTCCACTACAGTCCCTACTTCTTGGAGCAGGTTCTTCATATTGCTTGTCATATGATTAAAACTCAGAGATAGTTGTCCTATTTCGTATTTACCAGAGTACTCTGATTGAATCGTAAGATCACCCTGCTCTACCAGCTTAATTTTCTTACGTATGTAATCAATGGGTTTAGAGATGGAAAGCGCCATCCATATCCCTACAAGTATGGCAGTAACAACAACACTTAAGGTCAGCATAATTGCTAATTTTTGAATGCGATTAATATCTCCTAATACCTCACTAATTGGCATTTGCAATAAATAAATCCATTCATTGGCACTTCTTCCATATAATACCAGCATTTCAGAGTCAACACCATTTTCTGTTCTAAAGGTTCCAGTTGGTGCTTCATTATTTGCAAGGCTGCTACTGATTTGTTCTTGTATTTTACTGAAGTATTTAATCTCACCTAATTCAGCTTGATCTTCAGGAACGAGGACTACTTGTCCAGCAGCATCTAGAATCGCAATATCTTCCAAACCACCGAAATCTTTCTTCAGATCATCTATCAACAGCTCTTTTTTAACTTGAATAATAAGAACGCCTATATGCTTCGCTGTTTGAATGCTTCTGATGTTACGCATAACGAATATATCTTCTGTCCCAAAGAGATTATAAAACCATACCGAAGACGATTCACTGGCCTCAACTCTTTGATAGAGCTCACTGGTATAGAAATCCTTTAATTGTTCTTTTAAAGCAACTGAAACATTTCCAAAATTTTCATCTTCTTGGACAATAATAATGTTTCTAATCATGTTATTCGAAAACATTAAAGTTTGAATTTTATTATTGATATTTGTTTCTCGGTCTTTCATCATATCAAAAGCATTGGGGTAATTCTTTGCATCTCTACCGATCGCTTTGTTCATTTCGACATCCGAAACCACTAAACGTGTTACATCTTCGATGCTTTTTAATTTACCATCCAGAATCTTAGTTACCTTTGATACGTAAGCCAAATTAGAGTTATTAACCTTCTCTAACAAAGAGGAACTTGCTTGGGTTGTCAAAATAATTACGATAATAAGTATGGGTAAAACAGCAATCAAAATATGAGACAGAGTGAGTTTTAGTTTTAACGAAATATGCTCTTTTTTAGCTCGATCCTTCTTTGTGCCCATTTCCTTTGCTTTTTTTTGTTTCTTTATTACCTTGTCAGTAACCTTTACTGCCATGTTCATGTACCTCCATAGTGAGTTAATACCTATCCTAATTATACTATTGCTTGGAGATATCCACAAAACATTTATTCTATAGTTGACATCTTTGGATATTCCTCTAATTTTCGTGTCGATTTATAGTACTAAGTTACATTTAAAATGGGATATGCTGTCATAAATATAACTTTTACACAAAAATATCTGCACTTTTTAGTACACTAAGCCACTATTTTATGTATTCATTCAACTTAATATATGAAGCGCGTAACGCCTCTTTTGGAACATCTTCTAATAATACATCCACCCTTACAGGACTTTTTTTCACTAACGCCATTAAAAGCTCTATGTTTAGCTTACCTTCACCGAGGGGCAATATGATTTTCTTATTGTCTACAAAATCAAAGTCCTTAACATGAACCACGAGAATCTGCTCTTCCATAAGCTCGAACATTCTTCTCATAATAACGTCCTGCTGGTTGTAATTTTCCAAGGTCATCAAATTACTGATGTCAAAAATTACCTTCAAACGATCACTTTGCACTGCCTCTAGGAGTTGGTACATTCTCTCAGGTGTGTGGATAATATGATGAGAAACTGCTTCCACAGCCAGGTAGGTATCCTCCCTTTCAGCTAATGGAAGAACTTCTAAGATAGCTGCCTTAAATCGCTCAAAAGCCAATGGGCCATGGTTCTCTGGATGTTCCTTATATTCCTCATCCAGTGACCCTGTCTCCGTTCCAACCATTCTACATCCTAAGGTCTTAGCAATTTTTAAATGACCTTTCAAAATGTCGAGTTGATCGTCTCTTTTTGCATCATTTAGTCCAGCATAATTCAAATAGGCACCTAATACGCACACCTCTAAGTTGGCTTCACTTATACACTTGGCTAACGCCATAGCCTTCTCTTTTGTCAAAAAATCTTTCAAATCTTCTACATCCACAAGGGCTTTTTTCAAAGCCAGCTGCATGGTTTGATAGCCATCTGCTTTTATTTTATCAGCCAAATCACGTATATTGTGTTTGCCATAATCATGGGCTCTACACCCTATTTTTCCATACATAAGCTTCTAACTCCTTTCACCCCTTTTATGCTTCAAACTCACGAACAATTTCGGTATAACAAAGTAGGAACGGTGCTACGCCTTTGGCTTCATTTTTAACAATAGGTTCTGACAAATAATATTCAACACTGCCATCTCGACGTTCGTTACCACCTAATCCAGCCACAAGGCAAATGCCTCCTAAGCTTAACTGACCATCCTTCTCTTCAAGATATCTATCACAAATATCCCAAAATTCTTTATGCCCTTCGATCTTATACCTATCCGGGAGCACACCTAGGCGGACCCCTTTTAAAATGGCATAGGCAATAATGGCACTTGCGCTGGTTTCCAAATAGTTGCCTTTAGCCTCTGGTTTGTCCAAAATCTGATACCACATACCGCTTTCGCTTTGCACGAGAATCAATGCATCAATAACCTTTTTAAACATATCCATCAAATAACGGTATTCATAATACATTTGCTCGTCCATCACTTCGATGACATCTATAATGGCCATGACAAACCAACCCATAGCTCTTCCCCAGAAATTCTTAGATAGACCCGTTTCAGGATTACACCAAAACATAGATTTACTAGAATCATAGCCATGATAATACAAACCAGTTTTCTCATCCTTCATGTACTTTTCCACCAATTGGAACTGGTTAAATATATCCTTATAATTTTTGAGACCGTTCAACTGGGTCTCATAGGCCATATAAAAAGGCTGCGCCATATAAAGTCCATCCAGCCAAACTTGGTGCTCATAAATCTTTTTATGCCAGAAATTCCCCTCTTTTGTCCTGGGATGGGTTTCTAATTGGGTGTATATCGTCTTAATCGCCTTCAAATACTTTTCTTTGTTGGTCAGCCCATAAAGATCAAAGAGCACTTTTCCCTCATTGATATTATCAATGTTATATTCCTCCACATCAAAGGACCTGATACAGCCATCTTCCATGACATAGTGTTCAATAAACCCATCAGCAAATTCAAGATAGGCTTTGTCTTTAGTGATATAATACATCTCAAGAACAGCTTTAATCATACACCCATCAATATAGTTCCATTTATTTTCTGCACCACTTAGAATTTTCTCCATATTCCACGCGGGTGCTTCAGGGGTCGAATCCGCAATAAGCTGATCCATATATTGTCTTATTTTCAACATCATCTCTTTTTTCATGATCTATTTTCCTCCAGTGTATTCAACTTTTCTACTCCGTTTCCAGCATTTCTTTTACATTTGATATACTCAATCTTTCGCCTTTATACCCTTCGATAACGACCCTGTTAAGGGTCAACTGATTCACATAATCTGCAACGATGCCACGCTGACTGATGGGTTCTACAAAGCTCATCATTGCAGGACATCCTGCACTCGCATTTTCTTTGAAGCTGATAAAAATATCTTCCATGTGGACTGCTTCAATGGGTTGTTCCGGCAAGCCGCGAAAATAAGCCCCCGCCCATTCACACCCTCTGCAGTCAATTTTTCTGAACTGAAAGCTACCAAGTAAAGGTGTCCCATCATCCACATGTAAGCACTCTTTAGACCATACATATTCAGTCTTGCCGTCAGGATCACAGAAGTAAAACATATTAATAACAAAAGGCGTTAACACATCAATCATCTGAATTTGCTCAAATATGATGTTGTCAATAACCCCATCTTTTCCACGACCACGCCTTGTTTTAATTCTGAGTCCTCGGTCTGTATTTTCAAAGATACATTTGCTGACCTTTATGTCCCTAACACCACCCGACATCTCCGAACCAATAACCACTGCCCCATGTCCGTGTCGCATCCTACAGTTTCTAATAACAAAGCGTTCTGAAGGCCGTTTTAACCGTTTGCCCATATAGAGTTTCCCAGATTTGATGGCTATACAGTCATCTCCAACAGAAAAATTAACCCCGATAATCCTAACATCACTGCAAGACTCAGGATCTAAACCATCTGTGTTGGGGGAATCCTTGTCGTTCTCTATCTCTAAATCGATAAAGGAAAGGTTGGTGGACAAATAGGGGTGTATCGTCCACGATGGCGAATTTTTCACCGTAACCCCCTGAAAGAGTACCTTGTTACAGCCTTTAAGAAAAATAGTTCTTGGTCGCCAAGCCGCTCTTTTCCTCTTCGGCTCAATCCACCAATCGCTGTTACATGCATTGCCATCGATGAGTCCTTTTCCAATAACAGCCACATTTTCAACATGAATTCCCGTAATGAGGCTTGCATACTGGTCCAGTGGAGTACCTTCCCAAGTCCCTAGATAAGACTCATCCTGCTCAGCCGTTGTTAGGGTAACACCTGGTAGCAAAGGGTAGTACGCTCTATCTATGTGTCCAAGCAGAACAGCACCTTCTTCAAGTTCCAAGGTCATATTGCTTTTTAAAAAGAGTGGCGTACAATAATAAGTACCTTTTGGAATATACACAGTTCCATGAACTGGACACGCTAAAATGGCTGCTTGGATAGCCATAGAATCTAAATTTTCTCCATCCCCCTTTGCTCCAAATTTTTTCACATTCAGTCGGACATATTCATTGTCTGTACGAATGGTCTGACTGTATTTTTCTCCATTCTTCATAACCAGGGTCATCTCATAATCTGTATTGGGCTCAAGTCCAAAAAAGCTGACTACGTTCTTATGTTCCTCTTTTTTATTCAAAACACCATTCACATAGATGTCAAAAGGTTCTTTGGTATCGTATATTTCTTCATTTTCTAGCTCGATTGTCAAGCTTCTTGCTGTCTTAGCTATTTCTCTAAATGCCATTATTTCACCTTATCCTTGCACGTTATTATTTGAATATTTGAGCATTTCTTGATGCCATGGAGCTAAAAAATCTATTTCAGGTACTTCAGTCCTCATGACAACAAAAGGCTCCTCATTTTCCACCTTTATCTTGGCTGGAGCTGTACAGCCATATGCGCTAAATCTAGCTGTTTTCTTGTTTTCTTCATTTCCCCAAGGGTCAAAACAGTTGGGATGCACGCTCTCATCAAGACTACAAGATAACAGCATCACTTGACCATAGGCTCTCCAGGGCCTGCCTAAAAATACGGTACCCGGTTGTATACCGTCCTCGCCAGTAAAATCACAGGCTATAAATACAAACCCATAGGCCTCTGACTGCCAAGTGGATGGTGCTGTAACATATCCATTAATAGGGCTATGCCGATTTCTACTTACCAAACGACAGGCATGAAAAAGCGTCAATGCAGAACCGAAAATATAGTCGACATCGCCCATTATCATACAATCATAAAAATATTGCTTGCACTGTTGGTAGGTCCTGTTCTCAGTCGGACCAATAAAAGATCCTGGAATAACAGACTTTTCTGGGAGAGGTCCTGCAAAGAGTGTATCCTGATGCCCAATGAGGTTACAATGGCTGAACTGGAGCCTGTCACCTTCTGCAAAGAGGGCTATAGCCTGTCCTACATCTCTACCATCTCCTGCACTGTTTTCGATGGTGAGATGCTGGACCGACACATCATCGGCTAAAATCAAACAGGTATAAGACCTAAATGTTCCATAATTTTTTCCATCCTCATGTGTCTTAAGGGCATAATCCCCATAAGTAAGAACACACCCTTCTCTTGACTCCCCAATAAGGGTAAGTCGCGAGGTTGTAATATGAACTTTTTCCTCATACCGACCGTTTTGTATTTCTATAACATCTCCTGACTTACAATGATCTACTGCGGACTGAATGGTTGTATGTACGCACTTACCATGGTCTTGAGTTTCAAGTGAGGTCTTATTAATGACTTGATGTATCATGCTGTTTCACCTGTAATTAAGTTTATTGTAGTTCCCTTCATTATAATCCATACAATTCACCATAAGCTATTCATATATTGCTAATTGTGAATGATTTCGCGCTAATATTGCTATTTTTGATGCTATTGAATCGAATAATCATGTAAGCGCTTACATTTTCGGGTAATCTGACCTGGTTATCACAGACTTATATCCGCTCAATTCCTTAGTATAGCCGCAACAATTGTGTATATATAGTAATTATTGTTATTTAAATATAGAAAATATAATGCCTTGAAATTTGTATTGCCATATCGTATAATGAGTATGCTTGTAATTATGTAAGCATTTACATTACTTCCAAAGATTAACTTTTATGACGGAGAGTGAATTCCCATGAATATATACGATGTTTCAAAAAAAGCCGGTGTGTCCATTGCGACCGTATCACGGGTAATCAATGAACGCACGAATGTCAGTCATCAAACCCGAGAAAAGGTCCTGAAAGTCATCGACGAATCCGGCTATACACCGAACACCTTCGCTCGTGGTCTTGGACTGAATTCTATGAACACCATAGGGATTATGTGTGCGGATTCATCAGATCCCTTTATGGCCAAAGCGATTTATCTATTGGAGCAAGAACTCAGAAAAAACCATTATGGTGTTTTACTGTGCTGTACAGGTCATGACCTTTCTGATAAACGGAAATACCTGGATTTGCTTCTATCCAAAAGAACGGACGCCATCATACTTGTCGGCTCTAATTTCATCGAGATCATTGACGCTGAGAATGATTACATAAAAGCGGCTGCTTCGAAAGTACCTATCTTGATTTTAAATGGTTCCCTGAACGGGAGCAACATTTATTCAACCCTTTGCGATGATTACAATGCCGTCTACACTGCGACTATGGCCTTGATACAAAGTGGCTGTAAAGATCTTCACTATTTATACAACAGTATCTCCTATAGTGGTAATCGTAAGATTTCTGGTTTTTTAGCTGCAATGAAATCACAGGGCCAAAATGAGGATGGACTACAGACTCAGATTCACTTTGTTCCTGGCAGCATTACAGAAGCAAAAGCCTATCTAGAAGCTTTGTATCAGCGTAATATTACCTTTGACGCCATCATCACTTCTGATGACACCCTAGCTGTTGGCGCATTAAAATATGCAAAGAACAACAACCTTAATGTTCCTAAGCAACTTTCAATTATCGGTTATAATAACTCCTTGTTAGCTTTATGCAGTGAACCTGAATTGACCTCTATTGACAACAAACTTGAGGTCCTATGCTATAGTTGTATCTCTACTTTGATGGGCGTATTCAATAGCCAAGCTGTACCTACAGAAACGGTCTACCCCGCTGAAATGATCAAGCGTGGAACCACAAGTTTTTGAGGCATTATTGAATTTGGAGGAAAATTGTAATGGGAACAAAAGATTCCAACTATGTAAGACGTCTGATTATATCTTATAGTGTACTACTCATTGTGATACTTGTTATGGGTGTTTATCTATACAATCTCAGTATCGACAATGTCAGCAAGGAAATTAGAAACCAAGACAAATTTATACTTGAAAAAACCATCAATGATCTGGATACCTCTTTCAAGACCATGGACGTGTTAGCTGGTCAGGTAGTAGCAAACTCTCATATAACCCAACTTGCAAATAAACCTGATAATAGTGAAAATGCCTTTTATCTTCTAGCCTACCACGCTAAAGAAGATCTTTCTGTGTATATTTTTACAGAATCCATTTTACCTATTAAAAATTACTATATTTATCTTGAGCAATCTGATTACATTTTGTCAGTCGGTCAATTTTCTAGTACAAAACTCTACTACAGTGGTATTAGAAGTTATTATAAAAATAGATATGATGACTGGCTTGATATGCTAAACAACAAAGGGCTTTACCGACAATTTATATCTTTCGACCCCTTTAAAACTTTTTCCGACTCTACCTATTTGTATCTGTTGCCTTTGACAGAATACTCTATAAAAAAAGTACCTGCTGTTATATGTTTTGAGCTCGACTATAAGCTCCTCAAAGGTATTTTCAGTGAGTTAAAATTCTATGATACGGGTTATCTTTGTGTCACGGACAACGCAGGAAATCTTGTTTTTACTATCCAAGGTGATTCCGCTCAGGATATATCTCCCGAAGCTCTGACACAACTCAGCTTCAATAAGGGTTTTTCCAACTATGAATCTTCGGGTAATTCTATGTTTGTCACCACTGTGGCCTCCAATTACAATGACTGGAACTACTACCTCGTACAACCAGAAGACGATGCCCTTTATTCTTTAAAGAAATATCGCGACATCTTTGTTGCAATCATTGTATTAGGTTTGTTTATAGAAGTGTTTATGATTTACTTCCTCTCGAAGACAAACATTAAAAAAATCACTCAATTGGGCAATGAATTGGTGGATACACAAAGCAGTCAAAAAATGCTTCAAAAGCTGGTTGAGGTTCAAAAACCCATCATTATGGACACTTACTTATCCAATATTATGAATGGTAAAATATCCAATCTACTGGAACTTGAATATGCCCAACAATATCTTAACATTGCACCTCAGGAGAAAAAATTCTCGGTTCTGTTTATGGTTGCCTATGTTAATCAATACGAGCTCTATGTTGACAATTCAGCCGTTACGGGTCCGGATCACCACAACTATAAAGAGATCATCCAAACTGCCCTAAGTGAGTTTTTCAAAGACTCTGCAGGCATGATTAGCAACAACGAAAAAGAATTCTCAATCCTTTTATGGAGCTCCGAGGATGAGTCCGCAGAAACCTCAACCGCCAACGTTGGAAATGCCTTTTATGCCTTCCACGACTACCTTTTGGACAATTATTCCATATGGACCTTTGCAGGACTTGGAGATTGGCATTCGGGTTTAATGATTACCTGGAAATCCTACCAACAAGCCACACAAATTATCAGCTACTCGACAAAAAGGCACACCTTCTGCTGTTCCGCCAACATCGAACGCGAAACAAATGGCTTTTATTATCCTATAGAATTAACCAGTCAATTGACTAATTTCATCACCACGGGTAACCAAAGTCAGGTTCTTGAAATATTTGAAATCATCCGTTATGAAAATATGGAGAAAAGATCTCTACCTTTCAACCTGATGAAATACTTGCTATCAGACATCCGTAATACCCTATATAAAATTAGATTTACGCTTAATACAACCGATGAGAACAGTGGCATATTGACGAATATCGACCTTCTTTTCGATCAACATATGTCTCTAAAACTATTTGAGGATTTAGCAATCAATCTCTGCCAGCTTTATGAGAATAAGTCCTCGGGGAATAAATTAATCGTCTCAATCAAGCTTTATATCAATGAGAATCATCAAGATCCATCTCTGTGCTTAAGCAAGATCTCCGATGAATTTTCTATCTCTGAAAGTTATTTTTCATTTCTCTTTAAAGAGGAGACTGGCGAGAACTTTTCCAGTTATTTAGAGCGCAGACGTATGGAGCACGCAAGGGAACTGATTACCTCCACAGACATGAATCTTTCTGACATCTATCAAGAAGTGGGCTATAACAATCCCCATACTTTCCGTCGTGCTTTCAAGAAGATTTTCGGATTGTCTCCAAAAGATGCCAGATTCCAGTCCAAAAATGGTCAATAAAAGGAGCACATGATGGTTAAGATTCCCTATGCATCTCCCGAAGAGATGGGCGTACCCTCAGTTCGCATTTTAAATTTAATTAAGAAACTGGATTCTTATAAAATTCCTATGCATAGTATTTTGCTGGCAAGACATGGAAAATTGATCACAGAGGCTTATTACGGTCCTTACGATGCCGAAACCCTGCACCGGATGTTCTCCGTGAGTAAAAGTTTCACTTCTATTGCGATCGGTCAATTAATCCATTTAGGGAAGTTGTCATTAACCGATAAGATCATCCATTATTTCCCGGATCACTTACCGGATAAAATCCATCCCTTTTTAGCAGAAATGACCCTTCGTGATATGCTGACGATGCAGACCTGCTACTCAGCCACAACTTATAAAAACAATCCTGAAGCTGATTGGGTTGAAAGCTTTTTTACTACTGAACCGACACATAGACCTGGTACAGCCTTTAATTACGACACTTCGGCCAGTCACACCCTTGCCGCTCTCGTGGAAAAGCTAACGGGCATGTCCTTACTTGATTTTTTAAGAGCATCTTTTCTTACTCAGACTGGATTTTCTCAAGAAGCCTATATGCTTCAAGACCCCTTTGGCGTCTCTATGGGGGGTTCTGGTTTGATGGCGAAGCCATCGGATTTACTCATATTTGCAACCCTTCTGATGAATGAAGGACAGTTTTTAGATCAACAACTGATTTCAAAGGACTATATAAAAGATGCCATATCCTATCATTGTGATACCCGCATCAACGGACCCACACTAGAGGAACACCAAGGTTATGGCTACCAATTCTGGCGCATCCGCCATAACGGTTTTGCCTGCTATGGGATGGGTGGTCAACTCGCCATTTGTTTACCCGAATATGACTTGATCCTGATCACAACAGCAGATACCCAGGGTATCTCCGGGGGCAATCAGTCCATTTACAACAGTCTGTACGAAGAGGTGTTACCCTACCTCAGTGATGCGCCTATAAGCTCCGATGGTCAGGATTTGGCTCAGTTGGAAAGTTATATTCACGGGCTTTCAATCAGGCCTCTTGAAGGGGCATCTGATTCTCCGCTCATGGATGAATTGCACCAACAAACATACCTGTTAGACCCCAATCCATCCGAGTTTACTGCACTCTCTCTTGAATTTCAAAGGAGTGGCCAAAAAGGCATTTTAACACTATATAGAGACAGCAACCAACTTGAACTCACCTTCGGACTCGGTCAAATGGTGACTTCAAATTTTCCAATTTACAACCAAAAATGCTGCACTTCAGGGGTATGGATTAATCCCCACACCTTGTACATCAAAAGCCATATCATCGATGAGTGCATTGGTTCGGTTCACTTCCACTTAACCTTTAAAGACAATTCCATCTCCTTATACATGAAAAAAATCGAGGAAACTTACTTTAATGAGTTTTCAGGGTACATACAAGGTCATACCAGCAAGCCTGAATTATGATTCAGGCTTGTAGTGTTTTCATATGAAAGAACTCACCTTTTAACGCCATCAATTCTTCATAAGTTCCAAATTCTTCACACCTGCCATTCTTAAGGACACAAATTTTATCCGCCTTACGAATGGTCGAAAGCCTATGGGCAACAACGAAAGTCGTTCTGCCATTTGTCAAATGATCCATAGCATCCAAAATCAGCTTTTCAGAAACACTGTCAAGGGCTGAGGTTGCCTCATCGAAGATAATCACTTTTGGATTTCTGATGATCGCCCTAGCAATGGCGATGCGCTGGCGCTGTCCACCTGATAATTTGTTACCATGTTCACCCACCAAAGTATCCAGTCCATCTGGTAAATTACTGATTAATTCTTCTAGATTTGCTGCACGAATCACTTCATTGACCTGTTCATCTGTAACAGATGGGAGTCCATAAGTGATGTTGTCACGAATAGAACCTGAGAAGAGAATGGTATTTTGAGGTACCACTGCAATATGCTTACGATAGGTTCTTAAATTGATGTCTGTAATCTTGTTCCCGTCCACTGTGAGGTCACCAGAACTAGGGGTATTAAATCCAATTAACAAATTAATGATGGTGGATTTACCCGCTCCTGAACCGCCCACAAAAGCAATGGTCTCACCGGGTTGCACCCTAATAGTCAGTCCTTCAAGGACCCTTTCTTTTGTATTGGGATAGGCGAAGTTCACATTGTTAAATTCAAACCGACCCTCTAAGCCCTCTAATACCAGCTTACCGCAGTTGTCTTCTACATCGTGCTCATTGAGTACCTCTCCAATACTAGAAATCGACTCCATCCCTTTGGTGATGGTGGGCAACAGCATAATAAGCGCTGAAACTTGTGTGACGATAGAGGTGAAATAAGTTTGATAGAGAATAATATCCCCGGCCCTTATCTTATGGTTTAAAGCCAGTGAGGCTGTAAAAACCAAACAGCCCACTTGGAAGATTTGGAAAATTGCCCAGCTCACAGATCCGAAATTGGCCTGAATAATATCCAGT
>CAZJIO010000001.1:72670-77728 GCA_964546035.1 uncultured Eubacteriales bacterium
ACTTCTACATTCTCTAAAGCATGGGCTCTGGTGACGGGTATCATTTCTTGCATATCCATAACCCTAGCCGCTGTGCTTTCTATCTCCTTACGAAACCTGCGGTTTTGCTTTTTAATCCGATTACGAAAAAATACAATGGTCATGGAAGCAACAGGGATTGTCAACAGAAAGAACAGAAAAATACTGCCGTTATTCACCACGGTAATAATAAGTGCCACGGTGATGTTGATGGAAATATTCAATAATCCTACAAATAGCTGTGAGGATAAAGTTTGAACCGCTTCCACATCTCGAATCACCTTAGACTGAATGCGACCAGACTGAAATTCTTTATGAAATGTCATAGAGAGCTGTTGCAGCTTTCTGATTAATGCGCCTCTAAGTCCCGCTTCAACAATTCGAATGGCACGGCTGCTAAAATGAATATGCAGATAATTCATAGGAACATTCAAAATAACGAGCACTACGAGGACGGCCGCATTCATCCCAATGGTCACCAATGGATTTTGAGCGTCATACATGACTGTATTGACGATATTGGCAATGACTATGGGCATGAGCCAAGCAGGACTATGCTTAATGATATAAAAAAATGCCGACAGCAGAAATCTATAATAGTTCCCTTTGTAGATGGCTAATAAAATTTTCACTGAGTTGTTCTTGTACTTATTGTAGCTTTCTAAAATATTATCTTCTGTTTTGTATCGATCCATCCTTTTCTCCTCTAATGGTCCTTTTCCAAATAACGAAAGAAATCAAAAGGAACTTTCAGTTGATTACTGCCCCCAAAGGCATATATACCTACCATTGCTCCAGTAAAGCGTTTACCAATTTTGATGCCTTCGTCACTTAGGTAATTCACATTGTTCAATATTTCAAAGGGTTGGTATTCTATGCCATCATAACTGTAATTAAACTCACGACGCAAATAGTGGGTTTTTATTTGCAGATAAATGCCCGTTAGGCTGCTACCCAAGATTAGCGAAGCTTCCGATTCTAGGTCCCGATTACCAATATGTTCAAGGACCTTTAGGTGTAAGCTACCATCAGATTGTGAAACGACACAGTATTTCAACCAGGTATTTTCATCATAATAACAGGTCATACCCGCCTCTTGCCCCGGCACCATCGTCATAAGTCCCATCTTTGTCTCTGCTGTAAACTCAAAATGCTTCTGGCGTCGAAGCAATATATTACGTGCATCTTTTGTATCCATTGCCGCTTTGCTACCTGTTATCCACAGTTGACTGTTTTCAAGTCGATAACCATCCACATCCGGTGGTCTTGGAAACATCCATTCATGTCCTAAGTTCATCCCATCAAAATCATCAAACCCTTCATTTTCCCAAACGCACTCGGGTAGATTGGGTTTTTTCTGCAGTGCACTTGGACCTTTCAGGCCATTAACAATTGGCCAGCCGTCATTTGTCCACTCAATGGGATCGAGGGCTGTTTCTCTTCCAAGGATGCTGTAGCCACCTCCGATCATCCTGCCACACAAATAAACCATATACCACTCCCCATTTTGGGTCATAACCGGCTTGCCATGACCACAGCGAGCGATTGCTGCCTTATCATCCTCTTGTCGCATAATGGGGTTATAAGGACAGGGTTCATAATTGCTGTAAAGGGATTTAGAACGAGAAACTGTGATGCGATGGCCTGGGCCTGTGCCACCTTCAGCTAGGAAAAGATAGTAGTAACCGTCTTTTTTCAGTAAGTGAGGGCCTTCTGGCGCGCGTTTTTGATCGCCGTAATATAACAGTCTTGCCTCAGAAGTCTGACGGGTGCCATCCTCACTGAGTTCAAATATTCTTGCACCTCTGTTAAGCAGCATATATCTCTTGCCGCCGTCGTCATTGAAAATAGAAGGATCAATACCATCTTCATCAATAAAAACCGGCTCAGTGTAGGGACCTTGGGGTTTATCGGAGGATACAACCATTTGCTTGCGATAGACGGTTCCCGTATCATTCATACGATAGGTTGCCGTAATATAATACCTGCCTTTGTAAAAGGAAATATCTGGCGCCCAATAACCGCGGCCGCCTTCTAGGTCGTCTAAATAAGCCCATTCCGGCTGTGTGATGGCATATCCGATAATTTTCCAGTGAAGAAGATCTTTAGAATGAGAAATCGGTATACATGGAAAATAGATAAAGGAAGAGTTCACCATATAATAATCTTCCCCCACACGTACAACCGACGGGTCCGGGAACATACCTGTGCGAATTGGATTTCGATACATGTCTTTCAAAGGTGCGCCGCTAACTTTTTCAAAATATTGTTCCAGAGCGTCATGTCCCATTTCGTGGGCTATGTCATAAGGGGTTACCAAATTTACATCTGGTGAGGTGACAGACATGCCCACTTTTTCAACCAGGTATTCTGCCAAGGGCACATTACCCGACATGGCTGCATAATGTAAAATGTTTCGGTTATAGTTGTCCACCTCATTCATACTCGCCCGTGAATACTCAACGATATATGCCACACTTTCAAAATGACCGCCTCTAGCAGCCACGAAACTCATTGGAACGCCTTCCTCATCTCTGTTATCAATACATACAGGATCAACTGCTAGGATCTCTTTGATCAAATGTATGTTCTTTGTGTTAATTGCTTCTAAAATGTGCATCCCATAAGTCCCCTTCCTTTTTCATCTTTAGCCTTCTATCGCAACGACCTTAACATACTCAAAATCCCCATAACCATGGTCTTCTTTATGATCTAGAGCGATAGAAAAAAGACCAAGCTTTGCACCCACCCAAGTATGATCTGAGGGTATAAAGGTAAAGCCTGTATCCGCAAATGCTTCACCATCTAGGCTATAGGACATTCTGAAAATTATTTCATCCTTTTCTTTGCAAAGCACGACGCGAAACACAACAAATTGAAGGTCAGGTTCCATTGCAAGATTCATCCTAATACGCTCACTTTTAATATTTCCATCACCTATCGATTCCAGATAAATGAGGCTCAAGAGGTTGTTTTCTTTACGGATTGCTCCGTACACATATTGGCCACCCATAATAACACAACCCGTCTGCTCATTGTCTTTTAAGCCATCCAAATGTATTTTAGTCTCTGCTTCAAAGAGTGGGCAAACAAATTTTTGAGTTAAGACATTAGAGGCATTCCATAAAGTAGGGGAGAATTCACCCGAGGGATTGATGCAATTAAGTCTCAGAAAGCCTTCTCTTTCACTCAATGAGAAAAAGTCCTTGGAATGATTACCCAACCACTGCCATTGCAACCCAAGCTCAGCCGCCTGAAAATCATCAGATGCTTGCAAATAGGTCCGTTCACCTGACTGTAGACCCCTTGGTTTTTGATGAATGAGGCAGGGTTCTCCACAACCGAATTCATTTGGATTCACGCCGATTATTGGCCAATCCTCTTCCCATTTCACAGGTTGAAGATGGGTAATGCGCCCATAACATCCCTGATCCTGAAAATGAATAAACCATTCATCGCCATAGGGTGTATCCACCAAACCGCCTTGATGCGGACCGTTAATCACGGTATTGCCCTGATGCAGAACAATTTTTTCCTCAAATGGGCCATATATACTTTTAGAACGCAGTACCGTTTGCCAACCATATTTAACGCCACCCGCTGGTGCAAAGATATAATACCATCCATTTCTTTTATAAACTTTAGGTCCTTCGATGGTTATTTGAGTCTTTGTGCCATCGTAAATAAAGGTATCATCGCTTAAAGTTTTTATGCCATCTGGGGACATTTCAAAAATCCCCAAAAAGCTCTTGAAACCAATTCGACTTCTGGCATAACCATGAATCATGTAGGCTTTTCCATCCTCATCCCAAAAAGGACAAGGGTCAATAAACCCTTTACCCTCAAGAAGTAGAACTGGGTCACTCCATTTTCCAAGAGGATCATCGGCACATAAAATAAAGATGCCCTCATCAGGCATCCCATAACTGATCCAGTATTTATTACCCTGATAACGGATAGCTGGCGCCCATACACCTTTAGCATGGGCAGGATTTGTATATCTTTCATATGGAATGTTTTCAATTGCATAATTTTTCAATTCCCAGTTCACCAAATCTTTCGAGGTCAAAATCGGCAATCCCGGGGTATAGTTAAAACTGGAGGCTGTCATGTAGTAGGTATCTCCCACCCTAATGACATCCGGATCAGAATAATCTGCAAAAAGGATGGGGTTTTTATAGGTACCGTCACCACAATCCGATTTCCATAACGTTTCTTTTTGCACAGCAAATCCTCCTAGAAGCTATTTAGTATCTATCTGGATTGGATAGGAGTTCAAGAAAGTTCCCTCCAAGATCTTTCAACCCTTTTGCTATGAGTGCCGCAAAAGCCACTGCGCCTTCATATCTTAAATGTGTGTTATCGTCAAGTCCTTCTGGATAATTGCCATACTCTAAAGGTGCTAAGTTCATAAAGTACTTCTTGCTCTCTTTGAATCCTAAAGCCTCAATTAACAGCTTACTTGAATGGAACAAATCTATGCAAGGTACATCTAACCAGCGTGCAACTTCCATCATTGCACTTGGATAATCACCATGTATATCTCCTTGCATACGCTGTTCATCCACAAACCATCTTCGACATAAGGGTGTAATCAATACCGGAATTGCCTTTCTGTTTCTTGCTACATTGACAAATCTTTCAAGATTCTCCTGATATTCTCCAAAAGGTTCTGTATAACGATTTGGATCTTCTCGCTTTGCATCATTATGTCCAAATTGGATCAATAAAATATCGCCTTCTCTTATTTCATTATAAACAGTGGCAAGACGGGATTCATCGATAAAACTCTTAGTACTTCTGCCATTTTCAGCACAGTTGATCATCACGACCTCTTTTTTGAGGAAAAGTCCAATGACCTGACCCATCCCCGTCTGGGGGAAAGTGGTGAAATCATTCTCTTTAACCGTGGAGTCTCCTGTCCAATAAATCTTTGGTGCCATATTCCCCTCATCCTTCCTTTATTCTTTTACGCCGCCAATATTAACACCTTTGATAAAGTATTTTACTAACGTTCTTAATGTCTCTTCATATTCTTCA
>CAZJIO010000001.1:77738-94407 GCA_964546035.1 uncultured Eubacteriales bacterium
TGACAGAATGGATAGATTATTACAAATGGTAAAATAGCAACAATGATTGCAGCATTTCTAACCGTGTTCTCTGTAGCCCCACCAATTGTTTGTGGTAAATCACTACCAAGAATAATACTTCTGAGCTTCATTTGGAAATTAAACAAATCAGAATTAACGATATAAATTTTGTAATTGGTATAATCATTCCAATAACCTACAGCAAACATCAAACCTATTGCCGCTAAAGCCGCTTTAGAAAGTGGTAATACAATCTTAAAGAAGATCCCTATTGGTGAACAACCATCAATGGAAGCTGCTTCAAAGAGACTTTGTGGAATGCCTTCAAAGAAGTTACGCATGAGCACTAAGTTGAATATATTAAGTCCTGGCAATAATAAAACCAGCCATAGTGTATTCGTAAGTCCTAATTTATTCATAACTAAATAGGTAGGAATCATACCACCATTAAAAATCATGGTAAAAAGCAAGAAACCAGCCATAAACGAGCGTCCGGGCATATCCGTTTGAATCAGAACATAAGCGCCTAATGTGGATAAGGTTAATCCAATTAATGTGCCGCCTAGGGTTGTTAAAAACGAAATGATTAACGGACGGTATAAGGTTGGATTGGTAAATACGGATCTATAACCATCAAAACCGAATTTTTCTGGCCAAAATTTCATACCATAGGCCGTTTTAAGGTCAAAAGAATCCACAACAACCTTCCAAAGGGGTATAAGTGTTACAAAACATACCAGAATAAAAAAACCTATAATCAGTAAATTTGCAATGCTAATTTTTTTATGCTTATTCATTTCATCTCATCCTTTCTTAAATAATTCCACGGCCACGTATTTTCTTACTTGCATAGTGACATATGATGACAAGCAGACAGCCTACAAGGGACTTAACCAGTCCTACTGAGGTTGTATACCCATAATTTGGTAATGCACCACTGTTAAAAGTCTGTGTATAGACATAGGTCTGTAAAACATCGGACTGTCTGATGACTGCATCATTTTGTAGAACAAATACGGATTCAAACAGATTCATGATTTTTGCCAAGTTCAAGATGAGTACGATTATTATGGTATTCATCAGTGCTGGCATTGTAATGAACTTCATCCTCTGAAGTCTATTAGCACCATCAATGGAAGCTGCTTCGTATAAATCTGGACTGATTGCAGATAATGCTGCCATATAGATGATGGTCGCCCATCCAGTATCTTTCCAGATGTTAATGACATAATACACAGAACGCCACCAACCTTTATTCCCTAGAAAATAAATCTCTGAACCTTTATCAATAACACCTATGTAAGTTAAGAAAGCATTTAATAGTCCTTCTTGTGTAGGTGCTAAGATCATCGCAAAAACAGATGCCGTTACAACCCAGGACATAAAGTGTGGTAAATAGATGATGGTTTGCGCCGCTTTCTTGAATTTCAATTTCACAACTTCATTTAATAACAGCGAAACAACAACAGCCATAAATGTGTTTTGTAATAATTTGACAATACTCAGTACGATCGTATTTGAAAACGCTGCTCTAAATCCACTCATGGAGAACATCTTTTCAAAGTTCTTAAGTCCGACAAATACGGGTTCTTTGAACCCCTTATAGTCATAAAATGCAAATCTGACCCCTAAAATAGGTGCATAATAAAACACAATAGCAAATATCAATACGGGTAAGAACATCAAATAGAACCATCTATGCTCATACAATCTTTGCTTCAGCGATTTTTTGTTGCGTAACACTAACTTATCCATTGAGCTCATAGTGTCTCATCCTTCCTATTATTAAAAGCGGAGTTGCAAAATGCCATAAGCAAATCTTTGTAACTCCGCTCTTATAAATATAACTTAGTTAATTATGTAATTACTTGTTTAAAGCTTCAACGATCATTTGAGACCATTCAGCGCCACCTTCATCAGTGAAGCGTTTCATTTCACTTTCAATGGACATGCCTTGGGTAACTACATTGGCAACGATCTCTCTTTTCAATGTAATCAAGTCACCATTGTATTGGCTCATTTCTTCATTAGAAGGAACTAAAGTTGCTAATTTAGAATTAGCTGCAAATTCAGTTGCAGAGAATGCTGCTTCTGGAGCTACTGTTACTAGACCTGGATCTTCAAAAGCAGTAAACTTGCTGATTGACATTAAAGGATCGATATGATTTTTAGTGTATTGAGTTCCTGGTTTTTCAAGGTTTTCCAACATATGGAATTCGCCTTCTGCATAAGTTTTGCCTAATAATTCTTCAGCTTTTGTTGACCAATGTACGCCTTCAACACCATAAGTAAATAATTTTTGAACTTCTCCACCGTCTAACATGGTTTCAAAGAAATATTTGAATATGCCTTCTGGATTCTCAGCTTTTGCAGTAATAGCCCATGATGGCGCTTGTCTTTCAAGATATGTACCCACTTCTGCGATTGGTTTTAATGCAACCAATTCACCATCTAATTCATTAGCTTCTAGATTTGTTTTCAAGTTTGTTGCCCAAGTACCAGCCCAATAAGTGAAAACGCCAAATTTATCTTCATAGAATTTATTACGTACATCACTTGTACCATTTGTTAAAGATTCTTTATCAATGTAACCTGCTTGATAAGCATCTCTCAATCTTTCAAGAGCACCAATCATAGCTGGTTCATTAAATCCATCTACCCATTTACCTGATCCATCTAAATAGAAGCTTGGAAAAGCATCTTGGTAGAACTCAGGACTGTAGTTGATGTAAGGAATTTCTGCACCGATAAGACCAGCACTAGATACACCATACGTATCGCCATTTACGCCATTACCATCTGGATCGCCAGTTGTAAATTTTTCTAACATATCGTTATACTCTGCATAAGTAGTAGGAGCAGAAATACCAACATTATCTAACCAAGCTTGCTTAACATATGTAATACATCCATTTCCACGAGAAGGAGCAATACCGAATAACTTATCATCGATTTTAAGACCATCGATTAAAGCTTCATCTGTAATTCTACCTGATGACTTCAACTCTGAATTATTATAAGCTTCTGTCATATCCCATAGTGCGCCTTCTTGAGCATACCCCGTGTAGAATGCAGAGTTCAATAAGATAACGTCTGGCCACTCACCACTAGCAAATGTTTGACCAATAACGTCTGAATAAGCATCATGGTCTGGTTGAATGATCTCAAGTTCAATGCCTGTAAGTTCTTCCCATTTTGTTTCAAAAGCGTCACGACCATTTTCTTGTGTGACTAATGTACCGTCTACCATAATTGTGATTTTTTCAGGTTTAGCTGTTTCTTCTTCTACTACAACAGCTTCAGTTGTTTTGACTTCAGTGGTGCTTTCTGTAACTTCCCCGCCTGTAACATCTTCTGTTTTACTTCCACAACCTGAAAGTAAGAGTGTAAAAACTAAAAAGAGCCCCAATAAACTACCCAATTTTCTTTTCACCGATAAATCCTCCTATTATTATGTCTATTATTATATTTTGTTATTGAATATATCCAATCACTCAACAACTGATTGAATTCTAGCATAAATAATAGCCAAAAAACAAGGTACATGAGTTTCAATAACGTACAATTCCCACTAAATACAGCTTTTAAAAAGGTACATTTTTTAGACTAGAAGCCCATATTTACGATAGTTCAGGCCACAATCTTCAACTGCTGTTCCCTAACCTTCCCACTGACCAATCGTTAGCAATTGTTAGAATCTTCCCTAGTATAAATGCACTATTAGGAATCGTACAATCCAGACTACTTTTGATGATCTGAGCAAAAACAGATGAGATTTTATTGCTACCGACAAATAGATCAATCATTGTATTTTGTTCATCAATGGAGGAACCTTGAGTAGGTGTAAAATCCAATTCCCCTTTTTCCAATATTTGCTGAACCGTGTGATTACAGTTATTTTCAAACAAATTGTAATTACCAGGATTTTGATAGATCGCTTCTGCTTTCATATACATATCATTATCGGATTCATTCTTGGGAATTGGCATCAATATGAACCCTGTATAATGGTCTGTGCCCTCCTCATTGTATGGATTACCTTTCCAATCTTTAATACCTTTAAGTTTTCCCGTATGCAAAAAGCTCTTTATTTGATCCGATGTCATATACAACTTTCCCATTTGAGCCGGAACATCAAGACCAACAAGTAGCTCAATAGATAGTTGAGATGCATAAGAATAAAAGGTTCCATTCCCTTCGGAATTAACCAATAGTATCGCAGCATGACCAAAGGCATATGCCCCATCTTCTTTATTAAGATAGTAAATCTTATTTATTACCTTGTATGTATCCGCCCTATATTTAACCTTTTCAAAAATTTCTTCATACTTTTCATGCTCTGTAATTCTGTAAAATGTCTTCCCAGTATGCTCTACATATCTCATTTCTTTCCAGTTATTGGGGGTAATCTCTCCCTTTAATACGAAATTTTTGACATCCGGTCCAGAGTTCACATACTTACTCGGTACAGATTGGATCTCATCTCCAAGGGCATTGATTCTTTCCATTGCCTTGGAATCAGCCTTTGATAGCGCCAAAAAATACGCATCCGTCAAATCTCTTAATAATTCCTGCGCCAGTGCTGGCATGTTATTATTTCTTGCATTTTCTAGTGCTTGTATAAATAATGGCAACTCCATTATTTCACTCCCCATAATCATTCTATCCTATATACATATGCCCGGATTATTCTGTTGTTCCTCACTTTACACAGAAAAAAGACTATTCGTCCCTAAGTCTATATCCCACACCAACTTCTGTCAGTATATATTGGGGTTGTGCTGGCTCCCTTTCTATCTTTCTTCTAATATTTGCCATAAACACCCTAAGTGATTGTGTATCGTCTCCTGAAAAAGCACCCCAAACTTCGTTCAATATAAACTTATGGGTTAATACTTTTCCTGAGTGAGCAGCCATTAATACCAATAATTTATATTCTATGGGTGTTAAGTGGATCTCATCCTCCAACATAAAAACACGTCTTTTTTCGTAATCAATCTTTAGGTCACCCGTAGCAAACACCTGAGGTTGACTGCCAACCAATATTTCCTTGTTTGAGTGCCTAAGGGCTACGCGAATGCGTGCCAATAATTCTGCAACGCTAAATGGCTTGGTTAAGTAATCATCTGCCCCGCTATCTAGTGCTTCAACTTTTTCCTTCTCACGTCCCCTTGCCGACACCACTATAATGGATGCTTTAGTAAAAGGTCTAATTTTTGAGATGACTTCAATGCCATCCATATCTGGTAGACCCAAATCCATAATGATGATATCTGGATTACGTGAAGAAATCAATGATATTGCCGTATTGCCATTTTGAGCATCTAGACAATCATAACCCTGAGCTTCAAGTGAAACTCTAATAAATTTACAAATAGGTTTATCATCCTCAACTATCAAAATCAATGGTTTTATATCCTTCTACAATAACTACTAAGGGACTATTATTCATCATTTCTCTCCTTACTATTTAATGTAAATCTAAAAGTAGCCCCGCCCGACGCATTATTAAACACGGATAATTCACCACCATGTGCAGTAATAATTGATTTGCAAATTGCAAGTCCTAATCCGGTACCACGTTTTTCAATATTATTCCCGTGTGCACTTGAATAAAATCGGCTAAAGATAATCTCTTTATTTTCTTCTTTAATGCCGCCCCCATTATCAGCAACTTCAAAGACCAACTCTTTGTCCACAAAATATACCTTAACATCAATCGTAGATCCAAAAGGTGTATATTTAATAGCATTATCAATCAAATTAATCAAGACTTGTTCGATGAGCATCCCATCCATAGGAATGATAATCAATTCTTCTGGTATATCTATTTTTAAGATATGGTTTTGGGACAACTTTTTTATCCTTGAAACCGCCTCGCCTATAATTTCCTCTATTGCTTCCTCATTCTTTTTTATAACGATTCGACCTTCATCAATTCTTGTAATGCTTAAAATATTTTCTACTGTATGAATCAGCCAACTCGTATCTTCATAGATATTCTGCAACAATTCTCTTTTGGTGTCCCTGTCTATAGCATTTTCATTATCAAGGATTGTAGAAGTAGCACCTAAAATGCTTGTTAACGGTGTTCTTAAATCATGGGAAACCGCCCGCAACAAGTTTCCTTTTATTGTTTCTCTCTCAACATCCAGCTTAGTTTTTTGTTGTTTTTCCCATAACCTTTCTCTCTCAATTGCTAGGGCTATTTGAGTTGTCACAGTTTCTAAAAGTTGGTTTTGTTCCTCTGATAAATATTGTTGATCAAAACACGCCATACCAACCACCCCTAATATATTACCATGTCCAATGATTGGATAATAATATCCTAAGCAATCTGAGTATATTGGCGTACTTGCACCAACAGGTATCCTCTTCCTAAAAGTCTCAGAAATCGCATCTATTTCTATTTTAGACTTTAGCAGGTCACTTCTCTCGTCATTGTTGTGGGCATAAATAAAAGGTTCAAAAAGTCCATCTTCAGGGTTGCTCGTCGCTATTAATACGGATCGATTAAATAATATACCAATATCTCTTCCTCCAACTTCGGCAATCTGAGTCATTGTTCTTACTTGCAATAGATTTTTATTAATCTGATAAAGCAATTGCGTTCTCTTCTCACGCGAATGGGATAGCAGCCCCTCACTCTTTACTTTAGCTGTTAAAGTACTAGTAATCATAGCTGTGATCAGCATCACAACAAACGTCACCGGATAATCTGTTCTATGAACATAGAAAGAATAATAAGGTTCTGTGAAAAAGAAGTTGAAGGTTAATACCCCAATGATCGATGCACCGATACCATAAACATAGCCATCTGTTTGTTTTGCAACAATGAGTACACCCAGAATATATGTAATGATGATATTAGATTCATGAAAACCAATAAATCTAAAAACGAAAGACAAAAAAGTTATACCCATCATGATAGCCACTGTTCTAAAAAGGTTAATAATCATTCAAGACCACCTCATCCTTTACCTATATACTTTAGGGTCATTATATCATATCTGCTATTAATCAGAATATCCTGATACGCAAATCTTAACACAATATTTATACGGACTGTACCTTCTTCACACCTTACTTATATGTTTTTTGATATGCTCAAGATGCAAGTAAATTTGTTAAGAACCGAGGTGAATGAAGTGGATGCGGTTAGATATCACTATTTTATTGATCAAGCCATTGAATCGTTAGAGCAACATTTTTATAAGGAAGCCGAACAACATATTATTCATGCGATAACCATCGATTATAGCAGTCCTCAAGGACATAATCTACTTGGGGCACTCTTAGAATTAAGGGGAGAATTTGGTCTTGCCGGCAAGCATTATCTTGCAGCAAACGCCCTTGATCCTACTTATATACCTGCAGTTAGAAATCTAAGAAGACTGACCACTTATTCCTTTAGAAAAAAACCGATCAATCCTGATCTAGGAAAAAGCAATAGTCCAATGGAAAGGGAATAGTTCAGTCACAATAGCTTCAAATAAATATGGAAGGTGTAAATCATGTATATTATAGTCACCGGTTGTGGCAGGTTAGGAAGTCACTTAGCTTTAGAATTAACAGACTCTGGACATGATGTCTCCATCATTGATCAAGATAGTGAAAAGTTAAGCAGTCTTGGCAGTGGCTTTAATGGACAAAAATTTAAGGGCGTAGAGTTTGATAATGACATTCTTATTGAGGCAGGCATTGAGCAAGCTGATGCCTTATTGGCGGTAAATCAAGATGATAATATTAATATTACAGTTGCACTGGTAGCAAAGAGAATTTATAACGTCCCTAAAATTATCGCCAGGGTAAATGATCCCAATAAGCGATATATTTATGAAAAACTTGGCATCGACACCATCAATCCTGTTAAATTAGGTGTGAAAATACTAAAGAGTAGATTAACCGTAAAAAGTCTTGATATTGTGGCAACCTTAGATAAGGATTATGAAATCATCGAGCTCACAATATTCAAGGAAAAATCTTGCACTGTGAAGACCATAGAAGAAAGATATTCTTGCATCATATCAGGAATTCTGAAGGACGGTAAGCTGATACTGCCCCATAAAGAAGAAACACTCAATTATGGTGATCGGATTATCTGTACCATCAACAAACAACATAGAGATAAACTAATATCTTCAATTTCTAAGGAGATGCCCATATGAGATCTATAATTATAGGTGGCGGAAAAGTTGGTTATTTTCTTCTCAAAACATTAAAAGAGAGAAATTATCATGTCACGATGATTGAACGAAATAAAATAACCTGCGGTAAGATTGCTGAAGATATCGATGCAGATGTGATTTGTGGTGACGGAACAGATCTGGAAGTGTTAAATGATGCGGGTATTGAAGAGGCTGAAATCGTGGCCGCCGTTACAGGCAGCGATGAGGAAAACTTAATTATTTGCCAAATTGCAAAACTCAACTTCAATATTAAGAAAACAATTGCGCGTATCAACAATCCTAAAAATATAAGTATGTTTAAAGCACTTGGTGTTGATAAAACGGTCTGCAGTACTGAAGTCATTGCAAATTTAATCGAATTTGAGTTCGATCGAGATAATTTCAAAATTATGCAGACCTTCGAAAGAGGGTCCATGCTCTTAGTTGAAATTGCCATAGAGAACAACTGTAGATGGGCCAATGTATTGATTAAGGATTTAGTTATGCCATTGGAGTGCGTCATCGTATCCATCTTACGATCAGAAAAAATAATATATCCAAAAGGAGATAATCAAATCCTAGAAAAAGACAACGTTTTGATCATGACAAGCAACACAGCCTTATTAGAATTGAAGAAAAGATTTCGCAACGGAGGTGACCATTAATGTCAAACAAAAGAAATGAATTAACCGGTGTTTTAGTAGAAGTCTTATCCGTTTCTTCATTTATAACATTAACTTTCATAATAACCTTAATCATAGTGAGGTGAGTTCTTGAACACACATATTATCAGATTTTATAACACAAAAGTCATCAGTTATTATACGGGTTACATTATCTTGGGAACTTCACTGCTGATGATCATACCGATCATAACCGCATTGGTTCTTCAAGAATGGAACCCTCTCATCGACTTTTTGCTAACTATCGTTATTTCTACGCTTCTAGGGATGTTTCTCGTTTTATTTGGTAATCGAATACGTGAAAACAAATCAGCGCTACAGTGGAAACATGGTTTTGTTGTGGTTTCCCTCTCGTGGATTCTCTTAACCGTGTTATGTTCAATTCCCTACTATTTAAGTGGACATACCTTGTCTCTGCTAGATGCCTGTTTTGATGTTATGAGTGGATTAACGACAACTGGTCTGGCTCTCACTCAAGATTTAGATCATTTATCCATTTCCTTAAATATGTGGCGGCATATACTCACCTTTATTGGAGGACAGGGTGTTGTCGTACTTGGTCTTACTTTTCTAGTAAAACAGGTCGGTGGCGCTTATAAATTTTATGTTGGTGAAGGCAAGGATATTGAACTTGCTCCAAATGTAAAGGGCACGACGCGGCTTATATGGAAGATCAGCATGATTTATCTGATTTTTGGAACTCTTATATTTTGGATTACTGGCTTAACCATTGGCTTAGAGCCCCTATCTGCTTTTTTTCATGGGCTTTTTATGTTTGCTTCCTCATGGAGTACCGGCGGTTTTTCACCAATGTCTCAAAATATCATGTATTACCACAGTTTCTCCTTTGAAGTCATTACTTTGGTATTTTTCATTCTAGGCTCCTTAAACTTTGGGCTTCATTACGCCATATGGAAAGGCAAAAAGCATGAACTCCTTAAAAATATAGAAATTCAAAGCTTTGCAATCACTTCCTTTCTGGCATGCATCTTTGCTGTCATTGGCTTATCCAAAACAGGTGTTTATACGAATGCCATTTCTGCCTTTAGAAGAATCGTATATAATGTATTGTCAGCTCATACTACCACAGGGCTTGGCTCAATATATGCTAGACAATTTGCTAAAGAATGGGGCGGCTTCGGTATATTAATCCTCATTGTTGTTATGTTAATAGGTGGTTCAGCATGTTCTACAGCAGGTGGATTTAAGGGCTTACGGGTTGCTATTGTTTTCAAGGGTCTTATCGCAGATATCCGAAAACTTCTTTCCTCCGAAAGAAATGTAAAGACTTATAAATTCCACCATATTAAAGATCATGTGCTGGATGATAGCATCATAAAAACATCATCTGTCATCATCATATGCTATATGTTTACATTTACTCTAGGCACAGCAATCGCAGCTTATTATGGTTATCCTCTTCTAGAAGCTGCCTTTGAATCCGCCTCAGTAACTGGCAATGTCGGTTTATCAATCGGTATTACCTCACCCTCAATGCCATCACTCTTGAAAATTTATTACATTATTGCTATGTTTTTAGGCCGACTCGAGTTTCTCTCAGTCTTTGCATTGATTGGGTATTTCATAGGAGGTATTAAAAATTTATGGGAAAAAAATCAAAAGTATTAATGATTCTATTTACCTTTTCACTACTCTTAACAGGTGTGGTAAATGGATCGACATATATAGAAATCAATCAACTCATTGAAAATTCAAAAGACTTTGATGACACAGAAGTTTCTGTTCAGGGAGAAGCAATCGGTGAGGTATTAGAAAGAGGCGCATATGGCTGGGTTAACATCTATGATGGCACTAACACAATAGGCATATGGCTTAAAAAAGAAGATACAGAGAAAATTAATTTTTTAGGTGATTATAAACACAAAGGCGATATCGTAAAAGTTATTGGAACCTTCAGTAGAGACTGTTTAGAACATGGAGGCGATGTCGACATTCATAGCGTTAGCTTTGACATCGTAGAAAGTGGGTATATTGTGAAAGAAAAATTCAGTTCATTAAAAATTGCTGTTACTCTGCTCTTGTCTATTGTCACACTCATTGTTGCATTTGTTTATTTTAAAGTGATGAAAAGACCATAAAATTGATTTATTAATAATATTTGAAATCATGGTTATTATAAATAGTGGTAATACCTTTACAAATGAAATGAGGTAGATTAGCATGAGTTTTTATAGTAACTATAGATTAGTAGAAGATGCTCAAGGTCTTACCCTTGAGATCTATCTGGATCCGAATTCCGATGAGTTTTCAACTGAACTCTTATCAGGTAATAAGGAAAATGAATACCAGCTGAATGAGAAAATCAAGAAGTTGATAAATGAAAAATTCTCAGATGTTAAGGTTAATTCCGTAAAACTAATCCTTGGCACCATGATTGTCGGGACGCTTTCTTTTCTTCCAGGTGCTGATGCATTTGCTTCTACCACTGATACGCCTGTAACTACTGCAGTTGCAGCATCTTCAAGTACTGTAACCCTCAATACAACAGCAACAGTTACCGCAAGCAGATTAAATATGCGGAGTGGACCATCAACAGACTATTCAATTATGCATACCTTGTGGCAGGGAAATTCCGTCAAGATTATCGGACAATCTAATGGGTGGTATCAGATTCGACTGACAGATGGACGGGTTGGATGGGCAAGCGGTAAGTATTTGAATTTAAACAGTAGACAAGCAAAAGTGAATGCTGTTATTACTTTCTCTAAATCCTTCTTAGGGACACCCTATGTATTTGGTGGCGATTCTCCTTCAGATGGTGGATTTGATTGTTCAGGTTACACGAAATATGTTTTTGGGAATAGTGGATACACATTAAATCGTTTGTCCTCAGATCAAGCATTAAATGGCGTCTATGTAGCTCGGGCAAACATACAGCCTGGTGATTTGATATTTTACTCCTTTGAAGGAAATGGGGTTATTAACCATGTTGGCATATATCTTGGAAATGGCACAATGATAAACAGCCCCAAAACAGGGGATGTTGTTAAGATAACCAATGTAACCTCAAGCTACTGGACTAGCCGTTATGTTACTGCCAGAAGAATTATTTAGCGCGTCTTTTCAATCAAAAACACAACCCCGTCAACCTCGTTTCTAGCACTGATCTGAAAATCGAATAACTCAACTATGGATTTTGTGATCTCTAGACCTATGCCATTGTGCCCTTTTTTCCCTTTGTTAAAGGCTAAGAATACATCGTCTGGATTTTCAAATTCTATTTCCGGACCATCATTTCTAATGGCAAGTTTATTCTCAGCCAGCTCAATTTTTATTTTTGAATGGGCATATCGCAAGCTGTTTGAAAGGATATTTTCTATGGCAATGCGCCATTTTTCTGGCTCTCCCATAAATTCTACGTCAGCATCCATTTCAATTTCAAAATCGATTTTTCCCATTTTTTCAAATCGTTTAATAAGGTCTTCAAGAATTAACGCCATTTTAACAGGGATCAAGGGTTCTGCCTTATCTTTCAAAAACTGTAATTTATTGAGATAGAGAATCTTCTGAACCTTATTATCTAACTTAGCCGACTCGTCTAAAATCGCATCTAGGGTCTTTGATAAATTACCCTCAGGATAGATATTATCTTTAACCCCTTGGGCGTAAGTGCTGATGACCATAATCGGGGTTTTAAGTTCGTGGGAAATATTCTGGAACATGTCATTTTTGAAACGATCATGCTCAATCAATTGATTTCTCATATGCTCAAAAGAAAGCTCCAAGTCGCCAAGTTCATCCTCATTATCCACTTGAACCTCTTGATCCCAAAACCCGTCTGCAATAGACTTCACTCTGCTTCTGAGCTTTACAATTCGGTTAACAAGTCTCTTTGAAAAATAAAACATACTTAAAGAGCCGATAACTGCTAAAAATAAGAGGAGCATCATATTGCCCATGACCAGTCTAGAGGCAAAATCTTTACCGTATATATCGTACATATAGCGTACGTGATAACTTTTACCAAGTTTTTCAATAACGGCATAGACCTTAACCTCTTCCACCTTCATGACATAACGTTGTGAGTTCTGCTTTTGATTCAATGCATTTTCTGAAAGCTCTATCAAAAAAGCTTCCGAAAAAAACCTTAAACTGAATATTTCTTCTCTACGGGTCAATATTGCACCATAGGGATCAATAAGCAGTCTTTGTACTGTGTACATATCAGAGGTAATGGGCGTAACTTCACCGATTTCCACCCTTTTCTCAATTGTTGTAAAAAAGGCCTCCGCTGCAATATAGTCATAGTAGGCAGGCAAAATCAGCCAAGAAAGTCCCATAATCAGTACGATAATCAACATAAACCATAATGTGAGTTGGCTTTTAATTGTTTGGAATTTTTTCATAAGAGTCTATACCCGTAACCATAAATGGTTTCAATGTTAAAATCGCCCATTTTCTTCCTGAGCCTTCGAATGGTATCATCAACAACTCGGTCTGTACCATAATAGTCCTCTCCCCAAACAAGATTTAGTATCTCATCCCGAGAGATCGCCTTCTGCCGTCTTTTTAGAAAGAAATCCAACACATCAAATTCTTTAGAAGTCAATTTCACCTCAACGCCGTTGTCAAATACCATCCGTTTATTAAAGTCAATAACATGAGGACCATAGGTGCACTGAGTCGTTTCTTCTTTATAGACACGTTTGAGAATATTTTTGATTCTAAGCAATAACTCATTCACTGAAAAAGGTTTGGTGACATAATCGTCACTTCCCACATAAAGGCCTATGACACGGTCCATCTCGCTATCTCTTGCAGAAGTAAAGATAATGGGCACCTCGGAGTCTTGAGCTCTTATTTGCTTAAGCAGCTCAATACCGTCCATTCCAGGTAGTCCTATGTCCAGTAACCATAGATTGACCGAATCTTTTAAATGCAAGATGGCTTCTTCAGCGTTTGAAAATGCTTTGGCATTGTACCCTTCCTTATCCAGATACATCAAAAGTATTTTTCTCAACCGCTCTTCATCTTCAACCAAATAAATCGTGTACATAGGCGCTCCTTAACACATTTTTTATCATTATAACATTCTTTACTCTGCTAAATCAAAATCAATTGTCTCATTCAAAGTAATAAAGTCATTTTTGATGGATTGACTTGTGACCAGTCCAGTAGCACCTGCAACTACATTGAAATTGACGGTAATATTGGCACCCTTTGCGTTCATCTCCTGCTGCCAAGTTAATACATCCAACTTCGTCTTTCCAACGAAATTAGCAATAGAAACTTTACCTAAGGACAGGGTGACTTTCATCATTTCTGTCGCGCTGATCCAACTGTCAACGGCAATACTCTGATCGTATAAGGTCCCTTTAGGACGACTATCCGAATATTTCGAGAGCATGCTTAAAGTAATATTGGCATTTTTTGCCCATGCATTCGCCTCTGTTTCACTCAGCAGACTGAAATTGGGCACCTTTGCAGAATCCACATCAGCAACTTGAGGTGCCTTCCCCATGGATATGTAAAAGAGTATAGAACTGCCTTTTTCAACCACAGTGGTTTTCGCCACACTTTGGGACACCACACTACCTGAAGAAATAAAACTATTATAGGTCTCGTATAATTGCACTTTAACATCGTTGTCTGAACCCCATAACAAGATCTCACTAGCCTTCATGCTTGAAAAATCCGGTACAACTACGGTCTTCAACTTCAGTTCAGATAAGGAAATTGTTAGCATCACGGTAGCACTGTCGCCGATGAGCGCACCTTTACCAGGCTCTTGCCTGATTAAATACCCTTGATGTACGGAGGCACTTGCCGCATATTGGTACTGGACATTTAATCCCAGATCATTTGCTAAGGCAGCACATTCTGTCTCAGAAAGATCGCCAAAATCAGGGACCATGACCACCGCACCTTTAGAAACCGTGACCTCAATCACAGCATCTGTATTGGCTTGATTGTCAATACTACTTTGGGCAATGACTTTCCCAAAAGTTCCTTTAGCACCGGTGCTTTCCTTAAATTTCAAGGTAATGGTAGCGCCTTTGCTATTCACCTCGGTCTGCCATGCAAGCAGATCGAGTTTTGTTTTACCAATATAGTTCGCCACATCTACTCTACCCAAGGAAAAATAAAGCTTTATTTCATCACCCGCTTGAATTTGGGTGCCCTTACTCAGGTTTTGTTGGATTAATTGACCTTTTGGAATACTGGAATGATAACTTTCCACCAATGTGATTGTCGCACCTGATTGCTTTGCCCAGGCACTGGCTTCCTCCTTCGTTTGAGCAGAAAAATCTGAAACAATAACCGGTTCACCTAGTGAAATCTGCACCGTGATGGCTTGGTCTTCCACTATTTCAGAACCCATTTTGACACTCTGTGAAATAACCGCTCCCAAAGTGAAATATTTACTGAAGGCTTCCGTGATTTGAATTCTGATGCCATTATCAGATCCCCACTGCAGTACCTTTCCAGCATTCATCCCGCTGAAATCTGGTACCTTCTCCGCTTCTCCAAGGGAGACAATGACTGTGATAGGCTGGTTTTTAAGAATTTCTTCCCCAGAACCGATGCTTTGAGAAACGATATCTCCCTTGGCAAAGTACTTGTTATAGGCTTCTTCGATGGTGATGGGGATATCATTGGCAATCCCCCATTGTAGAATTTTACCTACATTTAAGAGGGAAAAGTCCGTTACAATGACCGTATCGCCCTCTTCCGCTGGTCCAGAGGATAGCGTAATGGCTACACGGTTCTTACGAAGGAAACTGTCCTCATCGCCGTCGGTAAAGCTATAGGATATGACCTCGTCTTTCCCAATGAGGGTACTACTTGCTGTGCTGATCTGAATACCTGTCAATTTATTTTGATCAATCCATTCATCTATTACTTCTGCATTCATGCTCATAAGATCAGGAAAAGTGATGGCTTCTTCAGGATCTGCACCTGCTGAAACGATCAATGTAAAGGTGTCCTTCTTTTTTAAAGTCTGCCCAGCTGACACCTCCTGCTCCAGCACAATACCTTCAGCCTCTTCAAAGCTATAGATGCTCTTTGCTACAAGGATTAAACCATTTTTTTGTGCCCATACCGATACATCCGTAATATTTTCGCCGACAAATTCTTTCATCTCTACTTTTTGTGACTGGCTATAGAGGATAAAGATGAGAACAGTCGCCATTGCTAGTGAAATGATCCCAATTAATAATTTCATCGTATTCTTATTATTTACTTTCACAAAGGCCTCTTGTTCAAAGCTCTCTGGTCGTTTAACTTCTGAAATGCTCTCTAAAAAACTTTTGTTTTCTGCCATGATGAACCCCTTTAATCAATCAATTTGCCATCGCGAAGATGAAGGATCGTGTCACTGTGGGATGCTACCTCATCTGAATGGGTCACAAGAATAATCGTCTTACCATATTGATGGGCAAGGGATTTGAATAAATTAATGACCTCTAGTTGAGTGGCTGTATCGAGAGACCCTGTTGGTTCATCTCCTAAAATTAATTCTACATCCTTTGCTAGCGCTCTTGCGATGGCAACCCTTTGTTGTTCACCCCCTGATAAGGTTGTGACCCGTCTGTCTGCCTTGGTCTTAACAATGCCTACCATATCTAGGATTTTATAAGCAAGCTCTCTTTTATTTGCTGGCAGTTTCTTATCGATGATCATCATATCTGCTTCCACGTTTTCAACACCAGTCAAATAATCCATTAAATTATACTTTTGAAAAATGATGGCGATGTGGTTACGTCTGAAAAGGGTATAACCGATCTTCTTAATATCCTTACCTTCATACTTTATGTAACCTTCTTCAGGGTCATCCAAAGCGCATGCAATTGC
>CAZJIO010000001.1:94417-97104 GCA_964546035.1 uncultured Eubacteriales bacterium
ATGTTGACTTACCGCTTCCGGATGGTCCGAGTATGGTATAAAACTTCCCTTTTTCAAAGGCATAGTTTAAATGATCCAATATAACTCTTTTTTTGCTGCCATCTACATAACCATAGCTGATGTTTTCAAGCTCTAATATATTTTCTGCCATTTATTTTTCCTCCTAATTATCTTGCAAGATTCTTCTTGGATTATAGCCCATAATAACAACAAGGGGCACACCTGACCCGATCAAGACCAAAAACATACTCGCTAAGAGCAGTTTCCCAACGACTTGGACGCTTACTGAAGCATCAAATTCATCCGCCACATTTTGCATATTTACATCCCCGTAAACAGACGTCTGGTTAGCGCCCATTCCTATTCTCAGAAAATTGGCACCCGTGCTTACACTGCTGGTCGAACTATTGACAACACTATCATCTGCAAGGAGTTGGTTTTCCACAATCCAGTTACCTACATACTTTGCAGCGATATTGCTCGTTCCCATAGAAAGTACAAATGCCACAACTGCGATTGCCATAATTTCAAATACAAATTGCGTGATGATCTTCAATCGACCTTCACCGCTTGATAACAAAAGACCAATTTCAAATTTTCTATCACGGACAAAAATAGTGACGATTGCGAGAATGATGGCTGCGCCAGCTGCAAACACCACATAAAACAAGATAGAAGTAATAACTGAAATGAGGTTAAGTGGTTTTGTTAAACTCACGTATTCATCATCATTTGAGTAAAGTGTGTGATACTCTGAGGTTATGTAAGGCGTGTTCTCTTCAATAAAGGCTTTCACATGATCTGGATGGTCCAAGAGATAAACAATAGAAGCATTGGTATCGTCAGATGCGGACGCCCCATTCATGTCTGTAATGACCGTGTTGGAAGTCAGGATTGTGTTCACATCAAACTCTTCATTGTTCACTTCGTAAAGTCCAATGATTTCAAAATTAATAGCAACCGCTTCTGTTGTTTCAGTCGTTTGCCCATTGACTCTACCTGCTACACCAAAAGTGTTGCTTGCTAGAGATAGGCTGACCAAATCACCTACTCTTAAGTTATTTGCCGCTGCTAGTGCACTTGAAATCAAAATGACATTGTCTCCATTCTCAATGTTTCCATTGGAGAGCAAATTGCCTTCTTTGAGTGAAATGTTTTCCATAATAAAATCTAAGTGCTCTGCAACATTACTTCCTTTTAAATTAAAATCGCTGAAACTTCTTTGAAATCCACCTGCGGACTGTTGTGTTTCAGCCGGCAAAATCACTTCCGAATTAACATTACCTGTTTGCGATACAAAATACTGAGATACATAGTTGCTTTTCGCCATTTTTTCTGCGACTAGCAGAGACAAAGCCGAAATATTTTGCATTTGTTGTTGCGGCCCACCATTTGCTGATGATAAGAGTGACTCAAAGTCCATCTTATATTCAACCGCACTTCCCATCTGGGTTCTGATATACTCTTTCGATTCTGAAATGCTGTTCTCAATGATAAAGCCGATAAAAATGAGGTTGAAAATAACAAAAAGGATTAAAAATAACATTGTTGTCTTGGCAGGTCTTCTGATCAAGCTTTTGATACCATGAATTAAAATTCTCATTAATAAATTTCCTTTCTCGTTCTATAATAAGTACTGAATTCATTATCGCAAAAAATTAACAAGCCATTATAAAAGATTGTGTGAAATTATGGGTTTGGTGCAATTAAAAACCACCTACCTATTCAATAAGTAAGTGGTCTTTAAAGGCTGCAGGCTTTATGAGCCTCTCCATATCCTCAGGAAGGGGGGCTGTAATTTTTATATATTCCCCACTGATTGGATGGTTAAACATGCACGTGGCAACATGCAAAGCTTGCCGCTTTAGCATATGATTGTTTTCATTATATAAAAAATCTCCAAGTAATGGATGTCCAATAGAAGACATATGCACACGGATCTGATGGGTACGCCCAGTCTCTAATTGCAACGAAACAACAGATACCGCTTTACCTTCTACCGTAAGCACTTGCAGCCGGAGATAATGTGTTACCGCTGGCTTCCCTTCTTGTTCGTCTACCTTTCGTTTTATAATGGTGTCTTCCATTCTTCCAATAGGTAAATCTATCGTCCCCTCTTCTCTTGTTATCCCTTCTACAAAGGCGACATAGGTTTTACTTAATTTCTGTTCTTGAACTCTTTTTGATAAAATACTTGCGCTAATCAGATTCTTAGCAATAATAGTTACCCCTGTCGTATCTCTATCTAGTCGGTTGATGCAACGAAATGGATAGGGTTTATTTTGCTGCATGAAATAGTACATCACGCCATTGGCAAGGGTATTAGCATAGTTATTAATAGATGGATGAATTGGGGTATCATAGGGTTTATTCACAACGAGGATGTCTTCATCCTCATATAAAATATCTAGCGCACACTTCATTGGCACAATGTTTGCAGAATGCACCTGCTCTGTTAGACATATCTCAATCGTATCTCCTACCTCTATCGTTTCATTGATCCATGCATGTATGCCGTTTTTTGTGATACCTGTTTTCTCTTTTTTTAGTTCAATGAGCACGGCCCTAGAAAATTCTTTTTCTTTCAAAAAAACCCCAATAGACTTTCCACGGTGCTGCTCTTCTATTTTATAGTGTAGCTTCCGTACCATCTTTTCTCTCCTCTATGCCATTAGCTTGAAACAGCC
>CAZJIO010000001.1:97224-101078 GCA_964546035.1 uncultured Eubacteriales bacterium
CCAGGAGGTAGCATGGACTATATTGAATTAATTCAAAAAAGCATCGATTACATTGACGAAAATATAACAGAAAAGATCTCAATAAATGACTTAGCATCCCATGTTGGATTTTCAACCTATCATTTCTATAGAATTTTCAACAGTATTGTTGGTTTAACAGTCATGGATTATGTTACTAAACGCAAACTACAATTTGCTTTGTTTGAACTTCAAAATGGAACAAAGATAATTGATGTGGCAATGAATTACGGTTTCGAAACACATGCAGGATTTACAAAAGCATTCAAAAGATGTTTTGGTTATCCGCCTAATTTCTACCGTCTTCATGCCCCAAAAGGGTTACCGCAAAAAAATGTATTATCAAAACTCATCTCAATAAAAACAGGAGGTATTGTTATGCAACCTAAAATAATAGAACAACCCTCGTTTAAGGTAGTCGGTTATGAATTTCAAAATAATCTTAAAAATATACTTCATACACGAGATATTCCTGCCTTTTGGTCTCAAAGAGGGCTAGACGATGGTGCATCCGAAACAAAATTATATGCAACTCTAAATCCACCAAAGCATGGCGAATATTGTATTTGTTTAAAAACGAATATGGAAACTGATGACTTTTCTTATCTTTTGGGTGTGGGGGTTGATTCCTTTAATTTGGCTACTGATGATATGTGCAAATTGGAAGTTCCTTCGGGCTTGTATGCTGTATTTACAACTCCCTCAGTAGCTGAAAAAGATTTTGTAGATTCTATACAAGGAACATGGAAATACATTCTTGAAGAGTGGTTCCCATCTTCTGGGTATGAAATTGATGAAACAAAATTTGATTATGAATTTTATGATGAACGTTGTCATCCTTGGGAATACGAAAAGATCAACATGGAGATTTATATCCCTATAAAAATTAAAGAGTAACAGTACAAAACACCTCTATGACCAATTAGAGGTGTTTTGTAGAGAAATTCTTTCTCACACTTTATTTTATATATTCATCACTCACTAACACATCATCTAAAATCTCAGAGGGAATAGTAAACTCAACGACACCCATATATCCAGGAGCAACCTCATATTTATCGAAGGAAATGACCAACTTGTTATCTTCATTGATATAAAAACTTTGTGCTTCTTTTATTTTGTCAAACAAAGGTATTTCTACATCTAATTCAATCCCTTCAACCCAGAAAAATCTGTTAGCATCTGCCTGATACTCTGCAACCATCTGCTCTTTGATATTTTGGCTAATCAAATCTATATAACCGTCATTTACAAATAAACTTTTGAGTGTGATCAGCAGTTGATTTTGTTTGTCAATTGTATCGTATTGGAAGATGGTTGATGACGAACCCACAGTATTGACAACATATCTACCGATTGAAAGAAGTTGTTCATTATCCGTCTTAATCACATAACCGCTGTCTACTCCTAAATGTCCACCACCTGCTGCATCAAGATCTTTGGTATCTGCCATAAATTGTTCATATAAAGCTTTACTCTCATTTAAATATTTCTCATTTAGTGTGGTAGTTAATTCTTCATTCACCAAATCCGTGATCTGAGGCACAATGATATCTGCCTGATACGTTTCTTCATCGACTACATAATGTTTAAATGTTAACACCTGTGCAAATTTCCCAATAAGAGGGGCATCAGCCATGGTCTTTGCAAAAGAGGCATTGCTATTGAGTCCTATTGTAAATACACCAACCAACAATACAATGCTGGCAGCAACGGATACCTCTTTTTTGATCCAGCTATTTCTTTTCATTATTCTCAAATTCATTTTTACAGATTTCCTCACGACAAAGTCAAGTTGTGTTGGTAGTGGAATAGCGTTGTAGTCCTTTTTAAGTGTTTCAAATGGATTCTTTTCCATGATAGTTCCTCCTTATGCCTCTTTTATTTCTAACTTTAATAATTTGAGGGCTTTGTAAAGTCGCGTCTTTACGGTGTTCAGATTTTCATTAGTGATCAAAGCGATCTCTTCTATTTTTAGATCTTCATAAAATCTTAAAATGATGATGGTTTGATACATTTCGGGCAATAGTTCCATTGCTTGTTTCAAATCCAAATCTTCATATACATCCTCACGACCATCATCGTAAGCTTCAATCGTCTCATGATCGACTGGGCGAATTTTACTTTGCTTTCTTAAAAAATCAAGAGATGTGTTCACAACAATCCTATAAAACCAGGTTTTCATGTGCTCCGGATTTTTGAGTGATGTCTCGACCTTTGAAAATGCTTTGCAAATCGATTCCTGTACGATATCAAGGGCATCATTTTCATTTTTCACGTAGCTATAGGCAAGTCGGTAACTGAGGGCTTGACTTTCTATAACATATACTTCAAGTTGCTTAAGTAAACTGCTTGTTCCCATTCGAATGCATTTTCTCCTTTGTATCATCTTGTAACCATTCCGTTTCTTACATCTTATAGACGTGCAGGGTTGTAAAAAAGTTTTAGAATTTTAATAAAAAAAGGCGAATATCTTTTATGTGATATTCACCTGCTCAAATAACAACTTTCCAATCGCATTTATTTGTGATACGGTTCCCCGTTGTTTACTAAAATAATAAACCAATCAGTTTGTTTATTATACTATGTGGTTCTTATCCATGATGCACTTCGTCCTTTACCGGTAACATAAATCTTCCCTTCATCTTTCAATTTAGCCAATACCCTATTAATAGTTGATTCTCCAACGTAAGGACATAATCTCCTTAAATCATCTTTAGTAAACGCTCCAACAATATGGGCTACTGTATTTTCAACCCTTTCACTTTTACTACCCCTACTATCTACAACAGTACCAACCCTTTGTTCAAATTCCTTATAAGCAGCAACGATAACACCTAACATGTATTCGACCCATGGCATTATATCATGTTCTGACTCATGCCACCTTTGTGAAGAATGGCGTAATGTCGAATAATATTCCTCTTTTGTTTTCTCTATTACTTTTTCTAAACTGATAAAACGTCCAACCTCATGTCCAAACTTGTACAATAATAATATTGTAAGTATTCTAGCCATTCTCCCATTACCATCGTTAAAAGGATGAATGCACAAAAAATCCAAAACAAAGGCACAGGTTAATATTAACGGATCTATATCATTCGACTTCATACTCTGATTCATTCTATTACATAATTCATCCATAGCCATGGGGGTTTCAAAGGCTGATACCGGTTTAAATCTAATATTTTTTGAACCGTCAGGAAGCGTTTCTTGAATAACATTATCGGCATTCTTCCAATGGCCTCCCTCGGACGCAACAAATTTATATAGGTCTCTGTGTAATTGTAAAATATAAGAGGGCTTAATAAGAATATGTTCTGCAGAAGTATAGACAATGTCCAGCACCTCTTTGTACCCCATAATCTCCCCCTCTGATCTACTTCCATGGTTTATAGGCTTACCCTTATTAATAATATCTTCTAATCTTTTAGTCTGAATCATTATACCTTCAATCTCATTAGAAGACTTGGTACTTTCTATTATCGCAACTTTTTTTAGACCTTCTAGTACTTGAGGTGACTGCTGAATATATAAGTCTTGTTTGCCTTTATACTCATTAATTGTTCCTATCAAGCGAACCAAACGCATTGGCACATTCATATTAATAAGTTTATCATCAATAAATGATTTCATATCCACTACTCCCTATTCATTTTTTTATTATAAGCAACAATCTTCTCGTTAACATGATCATTCTTAATAAACATATTCATTCTCATCCAAATGACTATGTTTATGTCATTATGACTATATTTTCGTATCAATTAATATATTCATTTTCTCATAAATATAGTCATTTGTAAACCAAATGACTATATTTATATCAATATGAT
>CAZJIO010000001.1:101111-106026 GCA_964546035.1 uncultured Eubacteriales bacterium
TCACGCAGAAAATGTGGATTACTGACCCTCTTCTATCAATCTTGATTACTATAACTATATACATCCTTATTAATATATAGTACTTAACAAAATGTATGTTATATTAATCTTATATTGATAAGTATGCCCTTTTTTTACTTATGGTAAGGTTCCCCCCCATTGATCCTAAAACATCTATAAATCTGCTCCAACAATATCACTCTCATCAGCTGATGCGGAAAGGTCATCTTTGAAAAACTCAACTTCTCATGACAGGCACCCAGCACCTCATCTGACAAACCAAGGGATCCTCCAATAATGAGCACCAAATGACCATTCCCTTTAACACCTAAGTTCGCAACATGGGCCGCTAATTCTTCTGAGGATCTTTCCTTTCCATCTATAGCCAAGGCAATGATATACCCGTTCGGATGGACTTGTTTTAAAATTCGACAGCCCTCTTTATTTTTCACTTCTATTTCCTGGGAAATGGACATATTTTCGGGTGCCTTTTCGTCAGGAAGTTCTATTATCTCCAATTTACAATAGCGAGAGAGTCTTTTTGAATACTCATCAACAGCCATTTGCAAATACTTTTCTTTCAATTTCCCTACGACAATGAGTGTAATTTTCATAATTCTCCCACTTAATCCTGTTATTATTCGCCTGAATTTACGCTTAACCATTATATCATATGTGGCATTTATCTGTCCTTGACTTTGCCCCTGACATCCTCTAAAATAGAATAATAATTGACCATCAATTTATCCGGGATCGTTTCAACATTAAAAAAAATAGGGGATCTTCATGAAAATGATTACATGGACAGATTCATTAAGCGTTGGTATCATTGAAATTGATGAGCAACATAAAAAATTGTTTACGCTCTTGAACAAAGCCTCTGAAATGGTTCAAAACAACAAACCAAAAGAGCACCTGATTTCCAGCATAAAAGATATCATTAGTTTTACGCAAATTCATTTTTCCACCGAAGAGAAAATGTTTAAAGTTTGCAAATACACCCATGCAAAAAAGCACATGGAAGAACACCAGAAAATGATCAGCAAAGCCACCTCATTTCTTAGTGAGTACAGTAACAATAAAATCCTCATAACAGAAACCACTATGTCCTTTTTTATGGATTGGATTATCAATCACATTACGAGTTGTGATTTGACCTATTCCAAACCCTTAAAAGCAGCTGGATACAAATAAATACAACTAAAAGGGCCTACATTTTATGTAAGCCCTTAATTTTTATTTAAACAACTCTAAATAAGTCTTTTTTACTTTGAGAAGGGACTCTAACGATACTCGCACCCAATTGTTGAAGCTTCATTTCTATATGCTCATAACCCCTGTCAATATAATCAACATGATTAATCACTGTCTGACCCTCAGCTGCCAGTCCAGCTAATACAAGTGCCGCTCCAGCTCTAAGATCTGTTGAAGTAACCTCTGCACCAGTCAAGATTTGAACACCTGATATAATCGCTGTACTGCCTTCTACCTTTATACTTGCACCCATTCTATTGAGCTCATCTGTGTATTGAAATCTGTTTTCAAAAACACTTTCAGTCATTAAGCTTGTCCCTAATGTGGTTGAGAGCAGTGCTGTAAATTGTGGTTGCATATCTGTTGGAAATCCAGGATATGGAAGGGTTTTTACGTGAATGTTCTTTAAAGGATCTTTTACGAAAACACGAATACCTTCATCTAATTCTTCTATCCCAACGCCCATTTCCTTAAGCTTGGCTGAAATAGCTTCCATATGCTTAGGTATGAGGTTCGTAACCGTTATATCGCCACCGGTAATAGCTCCAGCCACCATGTAAGTTCCTGCTTCAATTTGATCCGGAATAATCATATAGGTCGTACCGTGTAACTTTCTAACGCCATGTATTTTAATGGTATCTGTACCGGAGCCTTTAATATCTGCACCCATACTGTTTAAAAAGTTAGCGACGTCAACGATATGAGGTTCTTTAGCCGAATTTTCAATAACGGTTAAGCCATCAGCAAGAACAGCTGCTAACATGATATTGACCGTTGCACCAACACTCACAACATCTAAATAAATATTCTTACCCACTAATTTATCAGCTTTAGCAATAATCATACCGTGCTCAATAGAAACACTGGCACCTAAAGCTTCAAAGCCTTTGATATGTTGATCAATAGGTCTACTACCAATATTACATCCGCCTGGCAATGCCACTTCTGCTTCGTTACATCTGCCAAGTAGCGCTCCTAATAAATAATAAGAAGCACGAATTTTATTAATATGCTCGTAATTGACTCTAATCGTATCAATCTTTCTAGCATCAATTTTTATTGTGTGTTCGTCCATGTGGTAAACTTTAACGCCTAGCTCTGCTATAGCATCCAAAAGCACCAAAATATCATTTACGCAAGGGACATTTTCTATTGTACAAATGTCTTTGCTAAGAATCGCAGCAGATATAATTGCTAAAGCAGCGTTCTTAGCGCCACTCACTGAAACCGTACCTTTTAATTTAATTCCACCATTTATAATCAATTGTTCCATTTTACACCTCATAGTTCATTTTATAAACACCTAAATTATAGCATATATCGCGCCATTTGTAAAAGAAAAATATTCCCCCTCATAAATGTCATAAGAATTATAATTATTATTGCCAAATCTAAACAACTTATTCTTCGTTTCTTATGTAATAATATCGTCCAAAGCTTTGTAGAGAGGTCTTAATCTTTTATACGTTTTCTTGTAAATTTTCTCGAATAAATCATTATATATTTTCACATTCACTTCATTAGGTGTAAAAACATCTCTATCATGAACCATACCTTTAATAGCCTCTTCAAAGCTTTTATAGGTTCCATTGGCAACATACCCAACAATAGAAGCACCTAGAGAAGAGGTTTCACTTGTTTGTACCCTATGAACGGGTAATTTAAACAAATCTGCCGTAATCTGACAAATAATATCGCTTTGGGAACCGCCCCCAGAAATGGAAATTCTTTGGACTTTCGTCCCTGATTTCTTTTCTATCTTTAGCATGCCATCATACAAAGCAAATCCTATACCTTCTATAATGGCTCTGTAGATATGAATACGGGTATGCACATCTGAAAATCCTAATATAGCACCCTTTGCTTCTGGGTTTTTTACAGCTGCACCCCAATAAGGTTGAAGCATCAACCCTTCAGCACCAGGAGGTACCTTTGCCAACTTCTCATCTAATACCTTCTCAGTTGGTAACCCTCTTGCCTCTGCTTCTACCCGCTCTTTTTCTGCTATTTCATGTTTAAACCATGTAATCATCCAATAACCTCGCTGAATTTGAAGTTCTGGATTGTACATGCCTGGAATGATCGCCTGGAAAGGTGGTATAAAGCTTTGAATTTCATAATATCGATGGGAGGTTGTCTGAATGGAAGCTACTGAACCCAGAGAAATGGATACAACATCATTATCTAAGCAACCAACGCCAAGTGTCTCACAACCTTTATCGGAACCAGCCGCAATTACCTTAACCCCTAGCTCTAATCCGGTCTCCCTAGCAGCTCTTTCATGGACGCATCCAATCAAGGCACCTGTCGGGACCAAATCCACCAATTTTTCTCTATCTATTTGTGCCAGTTCTGACTTCATACTACCTCGAACTGCCCACCTAAACTTCTTATATTCAAAGGGAATATGGCCAATTTGGCTGGCTACACCGTCTTTAAATTCACCTGTGAGTTGATAATTGATATAACCAGAAACCTGTAAGCATTTAAAAGTCTTTCCCCAAATATCTGGTTCAAAATCCTGCACCCAGTGTGCATGGGTATTTTGACTGAGGATTTCTCCCACTTTTTTCATACCAATGACAGTTATTGCCAGCAGATTAAGTGGCGATAAACGTCTCGGTTTTAGAGCTTTTCTCTGATCTGCCCACAAGATGGCCGGCCTTAATACTTTACCCTTTTCATCCATTAAAATTAAGGTATCTCTCTGAGTAGTCACTGCCACAGAACCCACTCTAGAAAACAAAATAGGATCCTCTAACTTGAGTTGCTGTATTGCCGCGCAAACCTTTTCCCAATAGAGCAAGGGCTCTTGTTCAGCCCAGCCAGCTTCCTTTGAGAAGTAAGGCTTAAAGATTTGCTTATTATAAAGAAGCATCTGTCCTTTTTCGTCAAATATAATAGCTCTGATACTTTGGGTCCCACAATCGATGGATAAAACATATTTTACCAAATTCCATTCCTCCTGAAGTCGCGTGTTACTGGGTTTGTTTAAGCTCGTTGGTATAGGCGTTAATATAATAGTACGTTTCGCTGCTATCTAACCGGATTCTATAATAAGGTATTGCTTGGGCATAATAATTTTCTTCTAAATCACCAAGACCCAAATCATAACCCAAATCAATTTTCTTTATTGAATAGATTTCCCCTTCCTTAGGGCGAACTTTACTCATAAAATTATAAAGCGCTTCATCTATAGGATAGAGTTCCTCTTTTGAATCAACAAACTCTACAGGCGCATACCGCAAAGTGCTCGCCTCCTCAACACCTAGTGCTGTAACTTTCATGCTCACATAACTACAAAATAAAATTTTACCTTTATACACTTCATTAAACTCCAAAAGAAAATAATCTTTAAACCGTGTCGTGTTTGTTAAACGCAACTTTGGTATAGAAAGTGTTATGTCTTCTGCAAATCTTTCTCCAACCTTTTCAACTTCTTCCTGAGAAAAAGAAGCGGGTACATAGTTGCTATTGGTACCACTGTAGGTGATTTCACCCTTTTGATCTCCCTTTAGGAAGGTGATTCTTTGTTGATCCGACTCATATCTCTCATAATCGGTTGTGAAGGTTAGTACAAAGGGTTCCTCACCCAATAATGCCTCTGCAATCTTTTCTTTTTTCAAAACAGGTGTTTCTAATACTATTTTTCTCATCGGAT
>CAZJIO010000001.1:106062-114094 GCA_964546035.1 uncultured Eubacteriales bacterium
AATAAATACCCATTCACATTTAATATGTCTCTTAGCTGGGTCAGACTTTGGTCTGAGAGCGTATACCTTTGCACATCCTTATAATAGCTCAAAGAAAATATAGTTATATTAATCATCAAAAAGATTGCAATAAAGATATTCATAATTTTGTTCCAATTCATGGTAAAACTCCTTATAGATCTACAGGATAATAGACACCATCGTATTTAATGATCCACATTAATTGGAGGATATCCCCGACCCTTACATAGCTGAGATACATGTCCTCTATCTTTTTATAAGAAACATCTTTATTTTCTAAAAAAGCATTTAAAGCATCCTCAAGCCTAATTTCATTTACTTGAGCTGTCTCCTGTTCAGACCATTTCATCAAAATTCTTTCATACTGCTTAACTATACCATTCGCTACTGTGATCTGCATAGGATATTGATCCAAGTCATCTTCTGACCAGGACGACTTGAGCTGGACAGGTATATCCTTATACCCATAATCATAGTAAAAGGTAATGTTATCCCCTATAACCTTATAATCCTTAAGATAATATTGACCATTACTCAGCTCACTATCTCGCTTTATAAACTTTTCGGCAATATTGAAGGCTGTTGATACGGATACACGTATGTTTTTTTTATTGCTGAGGCTAGAGTAAACAAAAACCCCCGATCTATTGTACTTAACCACCGCACTATCGTCTCCGTATGTCATACCCTCTTCATTTTCTAGGTCATATGCGACATCTGGATTTGAAAAAAAACTGTTTACGAAACCCTTTAGAGCATCTTTATCAATTTCTAGTCCTGAGATAAAAGGTTTTTGAATCATCACGCCATCATCATAATTAATATTTTCTGTTTGGAGTGGTAATAGAACATGACTTCTAAACATTTCATAATCTGCTTTAAAAGTAGATAAATAAGCAGCCATATCCTTACCTTCTATTTGAGATATAGCCAGATTTAGTCCTTTATTTGTTTCTTCTAACGCTTTCTTTGGTAACGTGTACATATAGATATCCTTGCTTTTATCATCTATAAAATAAATTTTCATTGTGTCTGTATTCTCATGTGCTGGTATAACACCTATGGATTTTACAAAGGATAAATCTTCAAAAAGACTTTGACTGACCCCTAAGTCACTTGCGAGATCCACTCTATTCAAAGGGAAATTCAGTATAAACACAATACCCCTATCTTGCCACAGAAGATCATCTTCTTCATACTGAATCAAATCACCTTTTTTCAAAATTGTTGTGATGGCCTCTATACTTAAATCGAATAAATCTTCATACTTTGGGTGTGTTTTGCCAAGGACTGTAAAATCCTTATCCGAGGCATTCAAAAAAACGCCAAATTGTCGTGGCTCAATCATATGTTTATCTTTTTGTCCCTGTTCAGGATCTTTCATCCGCTCTGTCGCACTTTCTACAAAAGAATAAAAAAAGTTACGGTCTGATACATTATCAAACCATAACGCGATTATTTGGTAGATGCTACCTATTATTAAGATCCCTAATACTAAAGATTTAACTTTTCTTTTCATCTGGTCACCTAATCTTTATTTTCCTGACGTTCCAAGGAAATTGTATATCGAAAATGGCTTAGAACTTGACTTTTCTTCAACTTTATTTTCTGTGACTGGCATAAAATTAAGTTGAATATTTTCCAGTATCTCTTTTTTTTGCTCTTCTTTTACTGTTACTTTGAACAGTCTGTACAGCGTTAAGTCTCCTTTTTTTACGACGAAAACAACATTGTTTTCTCCTAGGTCAAATCTGATGGAAGCATTAAAAACACCTGATGCACCAATTTGAACCGGATCCGATGTATCCACTGTATTGCCTTTACTGTTTAAGACCACAATACCAACTAAGGTATCTACGTCTCCGTTACCAGAAAAAATCTTAGTATCCGCAAAGGTTACAACTGAAGTCCTACTAAAGCCCTTATTCACTTTAAAGAAGTTATAGTCATTAATATCTTCATCTTCCGTTTGGCGAATGCTTGAACCATCTTTTAGTATCACATAAAGACCAAGGTTATCCTCGTCTATATTTGTTTGTAATTCTTCTTTGTTCAATTGGAAAGTCTCAAAGAAGTCATCTTGATTTTCTTCTGGCATAGCATATGCACTTAATGAAAAAGCAAATGCTAAAATTATGAAAGTTGCTAGTACAACGATACGTTTTAAATACATACACACACCTCCTAACATTCTAAGTACCATAATTATACAAGATTATTGTTACAAAACCATTACAGAGAAATAACTATTTCCTTACACTTCCATATGGAAAGTTCAAATAGAAGGTAGAACCTACACCTAACTCGCTCGTCACCTTAATATTACCGCCAAGATAATCCATTATTTCTTTTGCAATGGACAAGCCTAAACCCGTTCCACCCATCTCTCTTGACCTTGCTTTATCAACGCGATAGAAACGTTCAAAGATCCTTGGGAGTTCATCTGCGGGAATACCCACGCCTGAATCAGCCACTTCAATAACAATGTAATATTCATGTTGGTAAATTGAAACTTCCACCGTGGTATCATCGAGACTGTACTTAACCGCATTAGAAACGATATTCTTAATCACTTGCTCGACTCGATTAGGGTCACCCACAATAGAATAAGGCACATCACTGTTATGAAAGATCAATTGTTGATGTTTCTTCTCTGAATGAATTTTATATTTCTCAAGACTCTCTAACAGCAATTGATTGAGATTAATGGATTTCATTGTAAAATTGATTTGCCTATTATCCAATTTTGATAAATCCAATAAATCTTGAACCAGCGCCGTCATTCGGTCGCCTTCATGGTTAATAACATTTAAAAATTGTTCTGCAATATCTGTCTTGTATAAAGAGTCCTCCAGCAAAGTCTCTGTATAACTCTTAATAGTCGTAAGGGGTGTTCTCAGCTCATGAGACACATTAGCAACAAACTCTTTTTGCATCATTTCTAACTTCTTGTGTTCTGTAATATCTTGAATAACACAGATTACCCCAACCTGAGCTTCAGATTGGCTTAAAAATTTTGCAATACAAATGTTATAATAACGGGATCTGACATTGATGATGTGCTGAACCGTATCCGCCACAACCTGTTGAAAAATAGAACTAAAAGGAACATCAGAGTACGCATCAAAAACATCCTTATAGGTTTTTTGAGTCGTTAAACCTAACATGCTTACTGATGCAGGATTGTGATGTGCCAAAACCCCTTCCTTATCAAACACCAAAATACCATCTGTCATATGAGAAAAGACAATTTCTAATTTATTCTTTTCCCCTGAAATCTGATCTAAAGTGTCCTTTAATGAGGACGCCATTGTATTAAAGTCATTGGTAAGTTCGCCAATTTCATCATCTGACATGACCTCTATTGGACTTTCTAAATGCCCAGTTGCCATTTCTCTTGCTTTTTTGGACAAAATCGTAATGGGTTTTGTAAGGAAATTCGAAAAAATAACCCCTAACACAACAGCCATAACAATCGCCAAAATAATGGCAAAGACAATGATTGTTATAGTTCTTTGTAGGGCAATTTTAGATTTATCCGTCGAAGCCAATATGTACACGACATACTCCACTTGCTCATTATATAGCACAGGTTCAGCATAACCCCTATATTCAGTTGAATCCCCTAATAAAGTGACACGATCCAATTCGTTAGGTTTATTCCCATAAATAGCTCCCATAACTTGTGGCTCATTGAAGCTCTCAGTGGGCACCACCTCTAATATAGGTCTTAAAATAATATTTCCTACTTTATCCAGCAAGTATACTTTTTTATCTAAATACAAAGAACTCGACTCTAAGATGGCTTCTTCAATCTGCTCACCAATTCCTCCAGGAGTCATATCTGAATCAATGTTTTTTTGAAGGAGCTCAACAACATACTCCAAATCATCTCTCATTGCTTTATTTTGATCAGCATTGGCAAAACCAACAATCAAGGAACCGCTCATAATCATTACAATAATGACTAAAATCACATAGATGGTTACCAATCTCCATTTAATACTCTTTGTCATATAATTTATCCTTTAAAATAGTAGCCAATGCCTCTTTTAGTTAATATGCACTTTGGATTCGATGAATCGTCTTCTATTTTTTCTCTTAATCTTCTAACAGTCACATCCACCGTACGCACATCTCCGAAGTATTCGTAACCCCAAACTCTTTCTAGGAGCTGTTCTCTCGTAAAGATTTGCTCTTTTTGCGTTGCAAGAAAAATGAGCAATTCATATTCTCTAACAGTTAATCAACCCAAAAAATTAATTTGTCCGAATGATTCTCTAACAGTTAGGTCAAGGACTTCGTCCAATTTCTTAACTTCATATCGGTCCATATTGATATACATGCTATCAAATTGGAGTACTTTTGATTTCTCTTTTTCTGAAACATCCATCACTCTGCGTCTTAAGTTAGCCTTGACCCGAGCCAGAACCTCTCGTACGCTAAAAGGTTTCGTCACATAATCATCTGCCCCAAACTCTAGGCCAATGACCTTGTCCACTTCTTCTGCTTTTGCTGTTAGCATAATGATTGGAATGTTAGACTCTCCTCGTATCATCTTACAAACCTGTAAGCCATCTATTTTAGGCATCATAATGTCTAGCAGTACAAGATCTGGTTTCTTTTCCCTAAAAAGGTTCAAACCATCTTCACCATTATACGCCTTTATAACCTCATAACCATCTCTCTTTAAATTAAATTCAAGTATATCTACAATTGCTTTTTCGTCGTCTACTACCAATATCGTTTGATTCATAGGTCACCTCTTTCTTAATCCTATAACAAGTACTCTCACTAGCATAATACCAAATATAACCACTATAGTAAAGAACAATTCATCCTAAAAAAAGGCACACCTTTTAATCAGTGCACCTCCATCCTTTTTTACTTATTTAAATAGTTGAGCGGATTAACCGCCGCGCCTCTGTATCTGATCTCAAAATGGCAATGTGGTCCAGTACTGTCTCCAGTATTACCTACTTTTGCAATATCTTCATATTGTGCAACTGTCTGTCCAACGCTCACCAAAAGCTTACTACAATGTGCATACCTTGTTGTTGTGTTGTTCCCATGATTGATAATCACATTCCACCCAAAACCACTTGACCAACCAGAAAAGGTAACAACCCCAGCTTCTGATGCTCTAATACCAGTTCCAATTGGTGCGGCTAGGTCAATACCAAAGTGTGTTCCTCCCCATCTACTACCATACCTTGAACTCAAAGTATAATTAACAACCGGGTAAATAAAGCTGCCTTTAGGACTATTGACAGGTACAGGTTTTGTCCCCTTTTCAATGACCTTATTGACGGGCTCAGTAACTATTTCCTCTTTTGTAATATCTCGATCTATTTCTTGCCCATTGACATTCGTCACAGTTGCCGTCAATTGCTTAACACCATCTGAACCCTCATTAAGGACGCTATTTGAACCAACATATTTCGAATTGTTTTCAACATATGTTGTTTCTCTACTCACTGGTGCTGGATAGATGACTTCTTCTAATGTCTTAATGGAAAGCTCAGGTTCTGGAACCATCACGATCAGTTCATCCCCAATTTGAAGCACTGTATCCTCATTTATGTTTGTATTCAAAGCAAATAGTGTTTCTATCGGCATTTTATTATCTACGGCTATCGTTGAAGAACAATCACCACTCTGCACAATATACTTACCGGGTTCTTGATTTTCCTTTGTAATGAGCTGGGTTGCTTCTTCAATACTTAACACTTTTTCTGCATCCACAAAGGTTTCCACAACCATAATCTCTTCTGTAAATTCTACGCCTATGGTTTTTCTTTGGTTCGTTGTAGCTAAAGTCGCAGCACCCACTGCCTCACTGGTATTACTTGCGTTAGCCACTTGAACAAGTGCAGCCGTAGCAAAATTTCTATCTTCATCTAGGGCATCTTTTACGGACACTATGTTGGGTGATGTGATCAAACCATTGTAGGGGTTAGCCTCAAGCATCACAGCAAACTGTGAGTCTTCTGATACATAGACATCTTGAGCATTTTGAAGAACTTGTTTAACAGCCTCTTCACTGCCTAAAGCAACTACAAAATCTTCACCTATTTTCATTGCATAAGCTTTAACTTTAATGACCTCGATGCCTTCTTTAATAACTTGTTGCATTTGGGGCACTAATCCCTCTAAAGCTATGAGTTCTTCATCTGAGGTGTATTCTTCATAATATCTAATTTGTGGTGTTACCTCTGGGTCATATCCCAGTTCATTAATTAAGCCATCAATGGCTTGTTTAATCGCTATCTCGCCATCTTCTCTAGTAGCAACCAAGCCCATGTCCTTGCCTTCTATAAAAACTCTATAGCTATTAGGCAACAATGTCTGAGCTGCAGCCGTTGTTTCCATACGACCATGATTAATAATGGCGGATGTGATACTGATGGTTCCAAGCACTGCAATTAAAACGCCTATATATAGTAAGAACTCTTTTTTACGCTTCAAAAAAACATGATCTTTCAACTTTTTAAATCTCTGCACTTTCGTACCTCCAGGTGGCTTCGTAACACTTTTGTAACAACTTAATTGAATTTTAACATATCAATATCCCTTTGTAAAGCATAACTATTCAATTAATGCCCAATTTGCCCACGAATGCCCATATAACCTATGAAAATCCAACTATCGACAAAAAGAGTGGAAAATTTTGATTCTTGAATAAGAAACACTTTCGTAATACAATAGGTTCATGCCCAGTTGACATAAACAGTTGACGTAAAGCATACGAGGCGTCGAAACATTACAGGTGCCGAAAACAACAAACCCCAAATTTTAAGGAGGACGTATTTTAATGAATCAAATACTCAAAAAGTTTACAGCTCTTCTATTAGCACTAACAGTGATCTTATCAAGTGGATCGTTTGTAAACGCTAACACAGTAACAAGTTCACAAATGCTTGATAAGCTTGTTGAACTAAGTGTCATCAAAGGTGACGGAAACGGCGTTGATGGTACAGAAACAATGGAGCGTTACAGATCATTCGTTATGCTACTTAGACTAAAGGGTCTTGAAGCAGACATGAACGCATTTGATTATGTAGGCAAGCCAAACTTTTCAGACGCAGCTGGCATGTCTCCATATGTACAAAGACTTATGGCTTACTTCAAAGCAAACCCTGAACTAGGGGTTGTGGGTTACACAGATGGTTCTTTCAAACCATTAGCTGAAATATCCGCACAAGAACATGCTAAGATTATGTTAGAAGTACTTGGTTACAAGCAAGGTACTGATTTCACATGGGAAACAGTAGCTGCTAAAGCAGTAGCAATCGGTTTAGTAAGTAGCTCAGCAGCAATCACAGCTGATAGCAACTTTACAGTATCTGATCTTGCAATCTTCTCTTACAGCGCATTAACACTTAATGCAAAAGGCAACACTGAAGAAAATCTTGGTGAAGAACTTGGATTTGTAATTGAAGTAACAGTACCTGTAGAGTTAGGTGTGTCTTCTATAACTACTATTAATGCTAAACAAATTGAAGTTAAATTCAACACAACAGTTGACAAAGCTAAAGCAGAAACAATTGCTAACTATGATGTATTCTTACAAGCTGCTGGTACTGTAGATGTATTTACATTAACATCAGCTGGTGCAAGTGCATCTCTTCAATCAGACGGAAAAACAGTTATATTAACACTTGACACCGCTTCAAAATTTGCTAACTATTCTACAACAAACAAAGTCGTTGTAAAAACTGGCGTTGGTCTTGCAACAGCAGTTACTAATGCAGCTATTGCAATCAGCGACACCACTGTTCCTGTACTTCTTTCAGCAGCAGCTACAGGCTCTGACGAAATTACATTAACCTTCTCTGAGCCAGTTGAAGGTTTGGCATCACCAGTTACTAACGTTGTTCTTAACGATGGTACAGTTGGTATTAACCTCTCGGGTACATTTAGTGTAACTGGTTATACAATGAAACTTAACACATATTCTAACTTAATTGCTGGAACAACTTATGAAGTTAAAGTTAAATCAGGAAATAAT
>CAZJIO010000001.1:114104-132055 GCA_964546035.1 uncultured Eubacteriales bacterium
ACTGGTTATGGTTTAACACCCGCTTCAGTATCGTTCACATATTCTCCTGTGACATCAGCACCAACATATACCATTAAAGAATCTAATGAAACTTCAGCTACTATTGTATTCTCTAGTGCAATTAAATCTTCTACACTAGTTAACAATGCTGCTGTATTATTTACACACACTTATAACAACACCACAAACCAAGTATCCGGTACAGCAGTTACTAATCCATCTTCCGATGGCAAAACATTTGTAATCACTTTTGCAAATGCATTCCCACCAAACGCATCAACGTTATATGCTAAATATGCTGATGGTACTGCAGATGCTAACAAAGTTAAAGATACTTTTGGTAACATCGTAGTATTAACTAACTTAACTGTCAATACAGTTGCTGATGTTACTGCTCCTACTGCTACAATAGCTTTAGCAGCAAACAGCAATACAGTTATTGAAATCACTTACAGTGAAGCAGTTACAGGCGCTACTACTGCTGGTAACTACACACTTAAAAAAGAATCTAATGTTGTAGCCTTCACTGGTCCAGTACTTGTTTCTGGCAATAAATATTCCATCACAGCTACTTCAGCTATGAGTGGTAATTACACACTAGAAATTAAGAACGTTGCAGATACTTCAATTGCAGCTAACAAGATAGTTACTTCAACTTACAATGTAGCAGTTTCTGACTTAATTAAACCTTTTATAGTTAATGAAGGTGGGGCAACACCAGCAACTACCTACTTTACACAAGCTGATACTAAAAATGTAAGAATTTACTTTAGTGAAGCAATGGATCTAGCTACTATTTCTACACTTTCTATGTATCAAAATGCAGCTGATAGTTTTGCAAATCCAACATCTGCTACACCAGCAGCTGATGGAAAATCAGTACTCTTAGTATTTGCAAATGTTACTGGTGGTAATGTTATTGTTGGTACAGTGAGAGATGCTGCTAGTAACTTATTAGCAGGTTTATCTGCAACATTAACAGCTGCTGCAGGTTCAAACGTTACTCTCCACGCTGTAACAACAGCTATTCCTGATCCAGTGGTAGCTGACTCTACTACAACCGTAAAACTTTACTTAAATGACCTAGTATCTGGTTTAACAACTAGCGATTTCGAAATTAGAAAAGACGCAATTAACTGGGTTGCACCAGCAACATTCTCAGTTGATAATACTAGTGGAAAATCAGTAATAACATTGATTCTTGCATCTACTGACGCAATTACAATGGATGCAGCAAATGTTGAAGTAAGAACTGTTTCAGCAGCTGGTGTAGCCGCAGCAACAGTAAATGGTAAGAATGCATATGGTAAATTTATTAATATAGCAGCTACAGCAGCTGTTGATAAAATGGCTCCAGCTATTGATAAAGTTATCTTCTTAAGCGCAACAAAATTACAAGTTAATTTCAAAGAAAACTTAGCACCAGCTACAATTGCTCTTGCTGGCGTAAATGGTTTCTCTGTATCAGGCGGAACATTAACTACAGCAGTTAAAGGTACAGCAGACAACGTTGTAATATTAACTGGTACTGATTTCACAGCTGATACAGATGTTATTTACTCTGGAACTAATATTTCAGATGTTATTGGTAATAAACTAGCAGTTGTAACAGTATCTGCTGCTGCAACAGCTGGCGCCTTCACAGTAGTAAATGCAGTTGCTGATAACACATTCGAACTTACTTCTTTAAATTTCGAAGCAGCAGCTTTAGCAGTTGGTGATGTTGATATGGATTTAGCAACAACTGGCGTTCAAGACACAATTACTATTAATGGTGTTTTATACACAGTAACACAAGGTGCTGGAACAATTACTATTACAGCAACTGGAACTTCTACAGCAATTTCAGCTCTTACATCTGCAACATTTACAGTTACTAGAAATACTAATGTAAAGGCAGTTGTTATGGTAATTCCTGCATATGCAGCAGCAGGAGCAGCAGCAGTTGATCCTACAGTTGCAGCTCAATAATCTATAAAAAATTAATTGGTGGTTAGTCAATAACTACAAAAACGACCTAGCACTTATGTGTTAGGTCGTTTTTGTAGTATGCCAAGGATGTGAGTAATCATTGCAAGTTTGGGATTTGTGGTGCTCTTCCTCTTAAAGATAAATTCAGACGCAAATAATAATGCAAAGGACTATCTTCGGATAGTCCCTTTTTGCACTGTCTGTAGGTCACTAACCATTTAATTCGCTATAATCTTCAGTAGTGCTGACAAGTAATAGACGAAAGTATCGTTCGTGTAACAAGCTAGTTTTCATCTATATTTTATCACTCTGCCATATGATATAGAAGACTTAGTGACAGGAGTTGAAGATAATGATCGCAAGAAAACTGTAGAATAAGGTATCTGAGCTGTTGCGGCCAGAGGGTATTAAGTTGAAAGAGAACCATTGGCAGAATTCATAGGGGAGGACAGGTAAAGTCACCTCTACTTTTAAACAGTTTTTGCCTTTATATATTAATAACCTTTCGCTTTCTCAAAAAAACAAACATGATTACAAGTAGAATCAGCGAAATAAAGGATACCAACAACCCAAGCCTGAAGCCTGCAGGGATATAGCTCAGCTCCACTGTATGGTTACCTTTGTCCAATGGAAATGACATCATAGCATCCGAAATGGGAATAATCTCAGCCTTCTTCCCATCTATTTTAGCCTTCCACCCTTTTTCATAGGGTATAGACATAAACAGTGTGCCTGCCTCTCTAACCTCAATCGTTCCTACAATAGTAGTGTCAGAATAGCTCAGCACCTGAAAGGTTTCATCAGCGAGTTCCTTATAAGCCGATGCAAATAGCTCTTCATCAAAAGTCACCATTTGCAAATCAAAGAACCCGCTTTTTTCTGCAAAAACTTCAAACTTAACATCAAAACTTGTTCCTTCTTCTAAAATACCAAGATCAATAACCTGGCCACGACGGATTTCATACTTAGTCGTCTTTTCGCCGAGAGAAATCTCAACATTATAAGTGTTATTAGCAAACATATATAGATACATTTGCCCTGTTTTAGGAACTTTATAGGTATGTGTTGCCTTACCAACTTGGCTAGCATCACCATTTTTATAAGATGTCCTAATGCCATTCTGACTTCCGATGGTCATGTTGACATAATCCTTGACCGAGGCATTAACTTTCTCAAAAACCTTATCCTCTTGAGTCGTTGCCTTTTTAAGAAATTCTTCTTGTATATCGAATGGATTCAGTGATTTTACACTCCAAGCTGCAATAGTGTCTTCAACCATAAAGCCAATGGGTAGATAATACTTATTCTTATATACCGTTACATCATCCCCTTCACTCATGACCTCGTAAGCAGCATTAGGGATTCTCCCCGTGTCACCTTTGGCTATCAGATACTTAATAGCTAAGAGCCCATTTAGAATTGGTGTTGATGATGCATATAGATACCGGTTCGCCTCAGGCGCTGCAGCAAGTCCTATTTTTTGAGCATAGGTTGAAATATTCGAATTGATTGTAGATGAAAATTCCGACACACCATGATAACCATATAACACAGGGTCATTTGAACTGTACCACTTCATCATTTCCACTCTGAAAAAGCTGTTATCTAGTGCATTGATACCATCAATTTCCTTTTGTACCGCAGTATTTTGTGAAGGATAGCTTTGTCTTCCTGAGCTACCAACTGTTTGAGTACCACTAATGGCCGATAGCACAATCTCACCAAACATAATGAAATAGATTATGCCTGCAAATAATTTCATAGTAAGATACTGATGCTTGTGGGAAAGAAGCACAACCCCATACAAAAATAAAAAGATTAAACTAACGTAAAAAACGCCATCAGCACTCGCTTCTGTATACAGTTTATCGTACAGGATCAGGTTAATAAACAAAACTGCAAGTACCTTAGATACCATCTGCAAATGAATTTCTTCAAATTTTAAATAGGCTTGATAGGCTAAAGTTAAAACTAAAAAGGAAAATGCAAAAGCAAAACGATATGGCACCTCATTGGTAAAACTAAAACCATGCCAGATATAATTAAGATAATTTATATTAAAACTAACGACTAAAAACATCAATAGAAAGAAATTTAGAGCCTTTTTCTTAAGGGATATCGAAGGTATAAAAAAATATAAAATTAGCAACATTAAAGAAAAAAATCCACTATATATATTCGGTAATCCGCTTTTGACAGAGACAGCTACATTGGGTAGCATGTTGTTAAATATATCTAGTAGTGAAAAATAAGTCTTAAACTCAGAGGGCTTTGATACATTAATCCGATAAGTCAGTTGCAACCCTTCATAAGCAGGTAATAACACAACCGCTGATAACCCGACGGCAATGGCCGAACAAATACCGACCCAGACTATTTTCTTGCCGAAGTGCTTGAACCCACTCCAAGGGTATTTACTAAAGTAAAGAACCAAAGCATAAAGAAAAATAAACTCAGCAACAATGTATCCAATATAGAAATTACTGATCAGCGTAATGGCTAGCGTCACGATAAATAAAACGTAACCTTCTTCATCTAAAATCCGGTGCAGTCCCAGAATGACCAATGGCAGTAAAGCCACAGCATCTAGCCACATGATGTTCCAATAATAGCCCATTACAAAACCGCTGAATGCATAAAGCATTCCAAAAATGGCAAGGCTTGCTCCCTCATTTTTGAATACCTTTCTTATATATATCGAGAAGAACATAGCCGCGAGGGAGATCTTTAGTACGGTTACCAGCATCATAAATTCCCTAAGATATTCTTGAGGAAATAGAACCGAAAGCAGATTCAGAGGACTCATAGCATAATAGGCCATAATATTGATAAAGTTGGATCCTAATCCACTGTTCCAGGAGTAAAACAAGGACCCCCCTGTGGTTAACTTTTGATGCAATTCCTGCAAGAATGGATAGTATTGATGCCAACTATCGATTACCATAATTTGATTATTACCAAAAGGAAACAATCCATTTAGCGCGAAAGCAACGATCATTAAAACAAAGGAAATTGAAAAAGACAAAATGATATACCTATTTCTTTTAATAAAATTCATGGTACTATACCCCTCTTTACTTATTGATGTTTTCCATTCTTAATTTACTGGTGCTATCCCTGTAAAGTTATATGTATCTTGTAATTCATCTAAAGTATTATTAGCCATATCTCTAACCCCGGTTACATCTAAGGTATATTGTTTCAATTCTTGAGGTATGGTTGTTAAAATCCAGACTGACCCGTCCGTTATTGTGATATCTTTTTGAACATCTACAGGATATCCTAGTTCTCCACCCAAATAATAAGCATATTCAATGGAGCCCGTTTCTTCTGTGATTGACTCGCTAAAGGTCACTTTTATCGTGGTATTTGTTAAACTGATGACACCGACCAATATCGGCTTGCCAATATCAATACCCTTGCCAGTAAACGACCTGCCATTATTGTTATAATCAATGCCATTGTTCTCATAATCTTTCACATTATAGATATATAGATTGTATGAAAACCCTTCTGTTTGAGTTGATGTTGTTAAATATACAACTGATGTGTTACTTTGACGTACTGCGTCAATTATAGACAGCCCACTAATCCTATAATTCTCTTCCTTTTGCGCTTCCGTCAATTCCATAGGTTCAGAAAACACCACTTGAATAAGGGAATTTGATAATATGTAAACGGATGTGATTTTTGGTTTAGTTGTATCTGTTAATTTACCAATAAAAGAAGCTTCATCATAACTCAAATCAATGCTGTTACCTGACAAATCATTTACATCAGTGACTAACACTTTATATGTAATATTGATGGTCTGAGCTGATGTGGTGATCAACACATTCGTATTAATTGACTTACTAGAACTATCTAACTCATATTCTATTTTAGTAATCACTAAACCAGCAATTTTATAGTTTTTCAATTCAAGCGCAGACAAGTCAACCTTCTCATTGAAGGTTAATTTGACATGCTGGCTATCTACTGAATTAACAGTTGCAATCCTTGGCTTAATGGTATCAATCTTCATGGGTTTATAACTGAGGGCTGAATCCCTCGTCGTTATAGTGTGCGTATAAAGATCATTTTGAACAGCGGTTACCACCGTAATTGTTTTACCTTTATTTGACAAAGCAGCAGAAACAATGGTGATTTTAGTTCCTTGGCTATCTACAATTTTAAAATCATTAGGAGTAATAAAACTAACCTCTTGTCCCAAAATGATCTCCAGTTTATTATTTGTAATCGGTTCCACAGAAAGCATATCAATATGACTAAGGACTGCAATTTTCTGACCCATTGCTATGTCATAAGATACTATCCCATCTGCAATTAATTTCTCAATTAAATAAACCTGATCATGATCCTTTAGCTTAACCTTTAAAGCTGCGTACATGATATCTGCAGCTGCTGCTTTTGTAAACCTCACAAAATCATTGATTTCTATGGCATCACCGATCAATCCTACATCTTCTGATAGTTTGGCACAGTTATCCCAAGATTCTCCTACACTATAGCCAAGTACTCTTAACTGATAAGCAAGAAATTCCTTTTTTGAAATTGTTGAGTTCGGAGAAAAAGTTGTTGCAGAAGTACCAGTTGTAATACTCTCAGTAACTCCAATATTAGCCCATCCCTCACCCCAAGCATTATCAGGTTCAAAGTCGGTAAAGGGATGCTCTCTAGATGATCTACTGGCATCAATATCCTTATACCCTAATGTTTTAAGGATCATAGTCAATCCCGTAATTCTATCTAAAGTTTTATTTAATTCTGTGCTTTGTATATTCGATAATAAACCCAGCTCATAAAGGCTTTGAGCCGATGTGGTGGATACTGCATGTATTGAACCATTATTCAAACTTAAGGACATCATTATTAATCCCACCATCACTAGAGCTATTTTTCGCATGAGTCTTCACCTCGTAATTGGAATATACTTATTATACCAATTTAGCATGAAAATGCCCAATGGTTTTTATTACCATTGGGCAAAATATTTATTTACCTAATTGAACTAATAGATAATACTACCCATTGTATGATTCCCACTAAATTAGTTTTAGGGTTTATTGTCCGAAAATTACAGCTGTATTATATTTACCAGCTGTATTAGTTGTAACATATCCAGCATAATTTGTTAATTGACCAAAAGATATTGTAGAAGTATTTGTTATATCCAATGAATCAAACTTTAAAATAACAGTACTAGGATCAATATAGTTAACACTGATTGGTGTTTTTTTGAGGCTGACCCCACCATCCAGATAAGACAGGCTATAGTTATTACTCATAATATTCGTCACATTTAGAGCAATCTCTTTACTAAAACTTAATTTAACTGTACTTGCACCTATTATTTTAGCTTCTGAGATATAGGTATCAACAACAGATATACTGTTATGATTAAATTCAAACTTCTCAATTGTATTTATGCCATTTCCAAACTCATCTTTCAGTGTACCTGTTAATCTTACATCATATTTCTTATACCCTTCTAGAAGTTTCCCTTGTGATAAAAATATCTTTACCATTAGCGGGCTGTTTGATTTGTTATAATAAACTGCAATCGGTGAGCCCATATAAACTCCATCCGTCACATTATATATTAAATAGCTACTTGCAGCATTAGCTGTAAGCTCATCAAGTGGTTGTGACACATTAACAATAATAGAGTTAGCATCGGTAGAATATGCGCTACCAATTTTAATAGTTGATGTTGTCCCATAAATAGCTTGGAAATCATATTGCTTTTCAGTAATTGAGAATTGTCTTGTTTGGTCGTTAACATTGTTAATTAAAACATTGTATTTTTGATTGAGCACAAGAGGAGTTCCTACAGTTAGTGTCACTGTTTTTCCTGTTGTCTCATCTACTTGAGCTTTAGCAATAGCTATGGGCGTACCAGAACTTGTTGTTATGTAATAGCTGAAAACTTGTTGAGCTATAATTGCATTTACGGCTTTATTAAAACTTAGTTGAATTGTATTGCTGTTATTAGCTACAATTTGGCTTAACTCAAATGGAACACTTTGACTTATAACAGAGTTAAATTTAACAGAATCACCTAATCCATCCTTAAGTTGAACACCATACTGGCTAACGGCTTTACCATTAATACTTAGATTGTAAACCTCTTCAGAGCTAAATGCATAATTCTTTAATGTAATAGAGATACCTTTATTTGTTGTAGATAGTTTACTGATTTGCATAGTCGTTGTAGAACCTTGAAGAACTAATGCGCCTGCTTTCGCAAGAGAATAATAGCTAGGAACTATAACATTGTCATTAATTGGTTGGGTAAAGTAAACATTAATTACATTACTGTTTACTGCCTCAACCTTGCTAATTATGAAGAAATCTGAAACAACCTCACTTGGTCTATATCCAATAAAAGCCTGGCTTAGTTTATCTACTTTATTCCCATACTGATCAATTATTTGTGGTAGTAACAGAACATACTCGACATCAAATCTTTGAGCGGTATCTAAAGTAATCGTATACTTATTTTGACCATCAATTTTCTTAACTTCTTTGACTTTAAGTATGGTGGTCGAATTATTCAATTCATAAATTTGTATATCCTCGGCTTTAAGTTGCTTAAGTGTTTCATTAAATGCTACATCTAGGACCTTTTCACTTTTAACACTTATTGATTGAATTGAGGTTTCAATGTCATCCGTAATAAATCCATAGGAAATTGCTTTTTCTTTTGATATGAGTAGTGTGTCAATAAACACTTGAATCAGCTTTATACTGGTTTTCTTATTTTGTGTTTTTAAAGCATAGAATAGGGCATCTACTACATTGCCCCTGGTATATTTTATATTGTCTGTGGTTTTTGTTTCATAGGCCGGGTCTTGAACAAGACCTACTTGATAAGCAGTGTAAAAAACTGTATTCCAAGTATAATCAACATTATAACCATAATCCAAGCAACTTAAGAGCATTTTCAAAAAAGCCTTTTCACTCAAAAAGTCGTTTGGCTTGAATGTACCATCATTATAACCGTTAATGATACCATTCTGATCACAATAGCCAACATAGGGTGCATACCACTCATCAGGTGATACATCCTTATAACTTGTGTAGGCATATTGCTTTATATTGGCTAATACTGTGTTTTCTTTACCCAGGACCTTTACAATAAAAGCAGCAGCATCTGATCTTCTTAACTGATCATTCAAATTAAAGCTTGTACCACTCCCCTTTAAAATAGTTAACTCATTAAGAATCTTGGCGTGCTCATCAAGCGCAGGACTATTAGCAGCAAATACGGTTAATCCTTGTAAGCCAGAAAGGATAACCAATACAATCATCAATAAACTTATTTTTTTATTCCAGTTCATGCCTCTACCACCCTTTAGTTTTTATTACATATATTATAACATTTGTCCATGGCCCAAACAATAAAAGATTTGAATAACTGAAAACACCCAACATCATGTGATGTTGGGTGTGATATTTCTGAAATCTATATGCCATCATTAAGAGGTAATGTTTGATTAATCATGTTAAGAGAATTCCCATTGGCATCAGCTATTCCATTTGAACCACTATAGTAGACATCTGTGTCTATTGAAAAACCAGTTCCTGTTAATATAATGACATTATGAACTGATAGGCTTTTTATTGCACTTGTTAATACACCTCCTGAAACGGAGAAGCCGTTGACGCCTACTGCAGCCATTGTGCTAGGATTCAAATTTTCTTTGAATTTTACTTGAATCTGTGTAGCACTGATAAAGGTAATCTTATCAATAGATGGTGCTATTTTATCTACTACTGTAGTCGCTGCAAAATAAACACCTTTGCTAAAAAGATTTCTTGCATATCCAGTAATGCCTACAATGCCACTGTTGACTGTTCTTACACTTACATCTAACGCATCCATTGTGAAGGCATTATCTGATGGAACAACTAGTGTTATGACTGACTTTCCATTAATGGTATCTATGACATAGGTCGCAGGATATACCCATGAAGATCCCGTATATACTTGAAAATCTGCAACAGATACATTTTGAACGAGATCATTTAAATAAATCTTAACTGTTGTTGGTGAATCTGCTAGAACTGGATTTGGTACACTTGAAGTAGGTGTTAATAATCCAACAGGAGTTCCTACACTCGCTATTAACGTAGCCGATAATCCAGAAAGCAAATTACCTGAAGCATCTTTTACTGTTCCAACTAACACATTGCCCGCAACTGGGTTTTGGAACACTAAATGAACTGATTTACCATCTACACCTGGTGTTGTTGAAAGTGGGTTTGCAGATCCATCAGAAGAGTTTTGATACTTAGATAAATCTTGCAATGTATTAAGATCCATTATTTCATTAAAATAAATTCGAACATTTTTTGTATCTGACTGAGTATAAAAATTAGAACTTGGGGTGACACCATTTTCAGTGGTTATATAAGGTTTTATGCTATCAGATACGGATAAATTATATGTTACTTTTGGCAATGCGTTTTGTGAGATTGAATTGTCTTTAATATTCTTTATTTCTAAAGTATAGTTTCCACTCATTGGATTAGAAGTTACTAGTTTATACTTATTACCTGAAACGATCATTGGTCCTGAAAAACCAACTGTTGAACTTCCTTGCTTAAGTACAAAGTTAGAGGATACTAATGCGGATGGTAATATTGCTTCGCTGAAACTAATATTGATAATGGTATTACTTCCTGTTTCTATTTCAATATCAACACTTGGTGCTATTAGATCAGGTATGGTTGAAACCGTTAAATTATACAGGCTAACACTATTGCCAAAGGCATCCTTAATTTTAGCACTATCTACTGTACCATCAGCATATTTCATAAACATTGTTATTGTTCCTGGAGGGAATACTTTTGCTCCAAAGTCAATTACAAATGTTTTATTATCAGAAGAGGGGTTTGTGACGAGCAAACCATTAACTTGATTTGTAGCAGTATTGTAGGTATGTGTTATGAGCAATTTTGTATTACCTACAATTGTCTCAGCCTTAATAGGCGTTGAAAACACTATCGTTGCTGTTGACTCAGTTGATTCTTTAAGTGTATAAGTAGGTGCTGAAACTACTGGATTGTATAAGAATGATGTAGTACTTGGAACGATACCGTAGCCTACATAATCTGTTATATTATTGCCAGTATTTATTTTTAACGTATAGGTGGTTCCTGGAACCAAATTAGCATAGCTCGTAAATGTTAGTGAGCGATCACTAATACTATATACCGTACTACCCATGTTAACTGCTATTGATCCATCATTAATAAAAATATTTGCGGCAGAACCAACGCTTTTAACCGGCTCTGAGAAAGTTAATGTAACTTCATTATACCCATTTGAAGTTGCAGAGACCAATGTTGGTATTGTTGTATCACTAAAAGGCAATGCGGTATTTGTATAGGAAGAGGATAATCCAACTCCTGGTTTAATAACCACTTTATTTGTGACTGAATAATTGTTGAAAATAGATCCTGTCTTAATTGTTAATATAACAGTCTTATTATCCGGCTGAAGTACAGCCTTTGATCCAGCTGATATAGTTGTAAAAATATCTGTAGAAAAAGCACTTTGTAAATAGACATCATAATTGTCTACATTTTCAGCTTTTATTTTATCAACATTGTTATTGAATGTAATACTGATCTGGCAACTATTTATGATTGAAACATCTTTAACAGCTAGTTCCACAGGTACTGGTTGCTTAAGGCCTACTAATACAGCTGTATCCACTGTAACATTTGCAACTTTTTCTGCAATTAACTTATCTATAAGCATCATATCAGAAGCTCCCTGAACTTTAGCGCTTAATGCCCTGAACATAACTTCTGAAGCATCACCTTTTGTATACGTTTTAGCACTAAGATCATCTCCTGACTGTGCTAATCCTACTACAATTGCAAGTCCAGGCGTATTTTCTAAACTATTAATCTGGTAACCTAGGGCTCTTAATTGAAAAGTTACGAATTGCACCTCAGGTAATTTACCGTTTGGGTCAAACTTAGTCGTTGTTACTCCGTTGGTAATTCCAAGTTTAAAAGCTAATGCCACCCACCCTTTAGCCCAACCTTCTACATCTTTAAAGGGTGTGTCCTTAATGGCAGCTGTTGCATCAGCTTCTTCGTATCCAAGTGACTTTAAAATCATAGTCACGCCAACATCTCTAGTCAATTCTTTCTTTAATTCTGGTTGTGAAATATTGAGAAGCAAACCTAGGGTATTTAATTTCTCCGCTGGACTTTCTGTACCAGCTGCTACGAAGTTAATAGTAGAGAGTAGTATTGAGCAAATTAAGAATAAAGCAGTAATTTTTTTTAACATAATATCCTCCTCATCAATTTAGGGCTTATTTGTCACATGGTAAATTATAGCATTATGGTGATATGGGGTCAATATGACAATGAAGATGTAATGAAATCTTAATGAAACAGCAGCCAAGTGTAATTTTTAACGCTAACATTTTTATTATTCTTTATATATATCATGGCAATCGAGTAGGAGATAGATGTTACTTATTTTTCAGAAAAGAATGTAAATCCACTATTCTTAAGATAATCATTTCCTAATGTAGTGCAAAAAATTGGGCTGTTGGATCAATTCTCCAATAGCCTTTTCATGTGTTCGCGAATTTAATTGCATTATTTTGGGATATCCCTAGATGTTTTAGGTTCTCATATCTAGTTCGAACCCTCTTCCATTGTTTCCAGCAAATCATTCGTATCCTTCTCATCCATTGGTCTGTTTCCTTTAGCAGTTTCTTTATGTCTGCCAGTTTAAAGTAGCTTATACATACTGTATATACTGTTTTCAGTTTTAAAATCCTGTATTCATTGCTGAATCCGTTATTTCATCCTATTAGTTCTTTCACTCTCTGTTTCATTTTCTTTACTGATTTTGAGTGGCTTCTTACTCTAGCTTCCCCCTTCTTTTGGTATAATGAGAAACCTAGAAAATTCACGTTCCCAACGTAGTCAACTACAGTTTTCTCCTTATTAACTTATACAAGTGTTTTTCCTCTTTGAATGAGAGAATGTGTTCTAACGTTCGTTTGGAACTTCTTTTGCTTTTACAGAGAATAATCATATCATCCACATAGCCGACGAATCTATGCCCTCGTCTTTCCAATTCTATATCCAATTCATTTAACATGATAATTCTATGAAATGGACTCAGAGGACCGCCTTCAGGTACACCGAATGGTGTTTTCTCGAGTTTATGCTTTACAATAACTCGCACTTGCAGATACTTATGAATGAGAGATATAACTTTCCCATCCTTAATCGTTCTTGATAGCACATATTTGAGTTTACTTTGGTTTACTATATAGAAGTATTTCTCTAAAGCCATGTCCACCATATATTTGTAGCCTTCAGTAATCTTAGCTTGGCTTTTCCGTATGCCGTCATTAGCACTTCGTCTTGGTCGAAAACCGTCACTTTCCACTACTACGTCGTGCTAGGGACTTTAACCTTTAAGATTGCGCCCATGCTGGGCGCACCACAAAAAACAACCCAACGTAAAATACGTTGGGTTGTTAATTTTCTTTACAATTATTACCGTATTCCTAATTAAAACTAACTAGTTTAAAGTAGGCGTAGCAGCGGTAATTGAAGTTGTTGTTGTTACTATAACAGCAATTGTTGTAGCTGGTGCATTTTTAGTTGTTGTAGCTGCAGCAAGTGTAGCTTGGAAAGCTGTTTGGTTAGCAGTAGTAATAGTTCCTACTACTGGAGTACCAGTATCATCTACAACTAATGCATCTAATACAGCTTGTTTAGCAGCAATAGCATTTGTTAGTGCTGTAATCTTAGCACTTTCAATAACTACAGCTGCAAGTTTAGTTGCTACTCGTGTTGTTAAAGATGCTGTATCAGTAACGCCTGCTGCTGAAGCTGTTGCAATCGCTGCAGTAGCTACTGTACCATTATTTGCTACAGCTGCATTAACTTCACCAACTGTGGTTAAAGGAAGAGCTTCGTACGCTACTACAGCTGCAGTAGCTAATACTAATTCTGCTTGACCAACTTGGTTAGCTGCCGCACTTAATTCAGCAGTATGAGCTATAGCTGCCAATTTGTTGCTATGAGTATCGATAATATTTGTTCCTGTATATGCTACATCTGTATCAGCAGTAAAATCTGTACCTGTTAATACGATATAGTTGTTTGCTACTCCACCAATAAGAGCTGAAGTTAAAGTTCCACCAGTTACAGCAAAACTATTAACACCTGCTGTAGCAAGGGATGCTGCTGTTAAAGCTTCTGTGAAAAGAACTTGAATTGTTGTAGCATTTACAAATACTACTTTATCAACTGTTGGAGCTATTTTATCAACAGCTGGAGTTGATGCTACTAAAATGAATTGACCATAAGCATTTTTTCCACCAGTAGTTGCAATACCACCAGATGTTCTAACACTTACGCCAGTTGCAGCTGCGACGAATTTATTAGCATCTTGAAGAATTAATGTTACTACTGATTTACCACTTGAATTGTCTACTGTAAATGTTGCTGGTGTTACCCAAGCTGAACCATTATTAACTTCAAAGTCAGCAGTTGTTAATCCTGATACAAGATCATTTAAGTAAACTTTTACAGTTGCTGTTGAGTCTGCTACTACTACATTTGGAAGATCAGTAGTTACTGTAGCTAAACCAACTGGAGCACCAACTGCAGGTGTTAATGTTGCAGATAAGCCAGTTACTAAGTTTCCAGCTGTATCTTTGACTGTACCCACAATTATGTTGCCACCAGGAATAGCTTCGAATGTTAACAATACAGATTTAGCATCAGTAGCAGGTACCGCTGCTGTTGGGTTAGCATAAGCAGCACTTACGCTTTGATATTTAGTAAGGTCTGAAAGAGAAGCTGTATCCATTGCTTCACTGAAGTAGATTCTTACTGTTTTAGTGTCAGTTTGTGCGAAGTATGAACTACCTGCAGCTCCAGCTTCAGTAACAATAAATGGTTTAATTAAGTCAGCTACTGCAACGTTGAAAGTTGCTGTAACGATTTTGTTTGTTGCGATAGAAGTGTCAGTTACATTTTTAATTTCTAATGTATAATCGCCACTCATAGCTGCATTAGCTGTAATATAGTATTTGTTTCCAGTATCAAGTGTAGGACCTGTAAATGCTACTACAGTTGTACCTTTTTTAAGTGAATAGTTACCAGCTGTTAAAGCACCAGCTACTGCTTCACTGAAAGTAACGTTAATTCTTGTGTTGCTGTTAGCAGCTAAAGCTACTGTAGCAGTAGGAGCTGTTACGTCAGCTACTGTGTTAACAGATAAGTTTACTAAAGTAACGATGTTACCAAAAGCATCTTTAACTTTAGCACTATCAGCAGTACCATCAGCATAAGCTGCATATAAAGTAGCTGCGTTAGGTGGGAAAGCATTAGCAAATGTAATTACAAATGTTTTGCTATCTCCAGATGGATTAGTAACTGCTGTACCTGTTACTCTATTTGTAACATTGTTATAAGTGTGTGTAAATGTTGCAGCTGTATTGCCTACTAGTGTAGAAGCTTTGATAGCACTAGAAAATTCAATAGTAGCTGTTCTTTCGTTTGATTCTTTCAAAGTATATGTTGGAGCTGCTGTTACAGGAGCAAATGTGAAAGCTGCTGTTCCTGGTGTTAAAGCATATCCAGCATAGTCTTTAATATTTGTTGTTGCACTAACTTTAACTGTGTATGCTGTGCCTGAAACTAGGTTAGCATATGTTGTAAATGTTAATGAATAACCTGTTACACTATAAGTTGCACCGCCTAAGCTTACGCCAACAGTACCGTCATTTAAAACGATTTGAGTTGGTGCACCTGCACTTGTAACTGGCTCAGAGAATACTAATGTAATTTCGTTAGATCCAGTTGCTGATGCTGAAAGAAGTGTTGGAACAACAGTGTCACTGATTGCAACTGCTGCGTTTGAAACTTCTTTAGCAAGACCTGTGCCAACTTTAACAACCACTTTATTAGTTGTTGAATAGTTAACAAATTGAGATGCTGTGTTAAGAGTTAAAATAACTGTTTTGCCATCTGCTTGAAGAGATGCACCAGCGCCAAGTGTTGTAGTTGTAAATACATCTACAGAACCAGCTGCTGCTAAGAACACATCATAATTATCAACTGTTTCAGCTTTAGCTTTATCAACTGTTTTGTTAAAAACAACTTTAACTTGTTTAGCGTTAAGAGTTGAGATTTCACTTACAGTAAGCTCAGCAGGTTTTAAACCAGCTGCAGTTGCTGCTGCTTCAGTAACAACACCAGCTGTAATTAATTTATCAATTAATTTAAGTTCAGTGTTAACTAAAGTTGAGCTTAATGCTGCGAACATTGTTTTAGCAGCATCGCTTTTTGTGAATACTGTAGCATCTGAAACCGCAGGAAGTCCAGCAGTTACAGCTAATTCAGCTGTTTTAGACCAAGCGTCTGCTGAATTGTAACCTAATGCTCTAAGAATCCAAGTTGTGAACATTTTAGGTGTTAAATCCATTTTACCGCCGAAAGCTTTGTCGCTCACGCCGTTTGTGATTCCTGATACGAATGCGAATTCTGCGAATCCTGCATACCATTCATTAGCATCACTTGTAAATTTAGCAGCTTCTGATTTGTAAGCGTCAGCGCTTGCTTGTGTAAAACCAAGTGCTTTAAGCACCATTGCAATACCTACTGCTCTTGTTAATTCAGTTTCTAAGTCAGCGCTAGTTACATTAAGTAATAAGCCTAACTCTCCTAACATTTGTGCTTCACTTTTTTCAGCAGCAAATGCAACAGTAAATGTTGACATCATTAATGCAACTGCAAGAACTAAAGCGATCACTTTTTTGAAATTTCTCATAATTGTGTTTCTCCTCCTTATAATAGGTGCGATAGTAGAAGGGTATCCCTTCTCGCATGGTAAATTATAGCACTTCAACACGTACCAGTCAATATATTACAGCATATGTAATATTTCTGTAATGAAATATTCGGCATATGATGTTAAATTTGACTAAGCTTTGTGCTATTGCTTTTATCATTATATCCATTAATTAACAGGAATACAAGTATTTAGCTCATTTGTAATATTAGTGTAATAAATAGATAACCAAAGGTTGACATTGCCTAATATAGTTGGATAATATATATAAGAAGATATTTGTATGGAGGACTACGTGGATGAAGAAAATTATATTGACTGGTGGCGGTACGGCTGGGCATGTGACGCCTAACATCGCTTTGATAGAGGATTTACGAAAAGAAGGCTATGAGCCTCATTATATAGGTTCTTTGGAAGGGATTGAGAGGGATTTGATTAAGGATACAGGCGTTCCTTATTATGGGATTTCATCTGGGAAGCTTAGGCGTTATATCGATCTTAAGAATCTTTCGGATCCTTTCAAGGTGATCAAAGGCTGTTTTCAGGCGACAAGTCTTATTAGGAAGATAAAGCCCAATGTTGTGTTCTCAAAGGGTGGATTTGTCAGTGTTCCGGTCATTATTGGGGCAAAGCTGTGTGGTGTTCCTTCTATATTACACGAATCAGATATGACACCAGGTCTTGCTAATAAAATTGGCATACCCTTTGCGACAAAAGTTTGCGTAACTTTTACAGAAACCTTACAACACCTACCAAAAGGGAAGGCGGTATTGACTGGATCCCCAATTCGAGCATCTATTCTGACCGGCGATGCAAAGAAAGGTCGGGAGCTTTGTGGCTTTAATTCTGACAAACCTGTACTTCTCATGATTGGGGGTAGCCTTGGTGCCGCCCGACTTAATACAATATTGAGGGCATTATTGCCAAGTTTACTAAGCAAATACCAATTCGTTCATTTATGTGGAAAGGGTCACTTGGATCCTGCTTTAGAGGCGCGAATGGGCTATAAGCAATTTGAATATGTAAAAGACGAGTTACCAAATCTCTTTGCTATGGCGGATTTAGTGGTTTCAAGGGCTGGGTCCAATGCCATTTCCGAGTTCCTTGCTCTCAAGAAGCCTAG
>CAZJIO010000001.1:132079-144770 GCA_964546035.1 uncultured Eubacteriales bacterium
GTGATCAACTACTAAATGCAGCCTCCTTCAAAGAACACGGATACAGCTTTGTGCTTCACGAGGAAGATATGACCGAAGAGTCCTTAATGAAAGCCATTGATTATGTTTACCAAAATAGAACCGCATACACTGAGCATATGCAGCACAGCAAATCTAAAAGTGGCGTGGCCAATGTCATTGCGGAAATTAAAAAACTAACATAAAAGCAACCCCTCGGGGTTGCATTTTATGTTATAGCCTCTATGTTCTTAAACAACCTTACCGATCTCTTTAGCAAGCTCAGTCATCTCATCAAAGGAGAACTGTTGTGTTGGCCAAGAGAACTTAAGGCCATCCCCTTCAAATCTAGGAATCAAATGCATATGGAAATGAAAAACTGTTTGACCGGCTATGAGACCATTATTTTGCACGATATTCATCCCATCGCAACCGAGCACCTTCTTGAGAGCTCTTGCTACGACGGTAGCAAATGCAAATAGCTTACCAGCTGTTTCGCCGTCCATATCATAAATGTTTTCAATATGTTCTTTAGGAAGAATTAATGTATGTCCCTTTCCAGATGGGTAGAGATCGAGAATAACCTTAAATTCTGAATTCTCATATATGGTTGCAGATGGTATCTCTCCACTGGCTATGCTGCAAAAAATACATTGATGCTGTGACATATGATGCCTCCTTTAAAAATAGTATACAGTCTAATAGTACTAGAGTTAGCCTAATTTTTCAACTCTTTCCACACTTTTCATTTATAGGAAGAACGTCCTATAGCAAATTAGGCTCTCTAATGAGTGCCTATTCCGACATGATTCGACAGGAAGCGTCATTTAATTCTAATATTTAACGCTTTATTCTTTTGTATATCCAAAATACCTTTGTATTTTAAGATTTTACACAAATATAATTGCATTTAAAGGTGTTTTCTGTTATGATTATCTGTGGGTGATAAAAATGGTAAATAATTCTTCTAGGAAAATAAACAACATTAATTCCTTAGAACTGGCTAGTGCAAAGATTGCTCATGAAATTAAAAATCCAATAGCCATTATTGCAAGCACACTCCAACTGGTTGAACTCCAATTGCCTGAAGTTAAAAACCTCAAGCATTGGAACAAACTCTATTGTGAACTTGACTTTATCAGTGCCCTATTGAATGATTTTAATGAATTGAGCCATACGCAAAATTATGATTTTAAAGAAATGGATCTGGGTGAATTGATTTCAGAGGTTTATGAACGCTTTGAACCCTATGCCATTAAGAACGGTGTTTCTATTAGCATGGACTTACCCCATGAATTGTTCAATATTAAAGGGGATGAGTTGAAGCTGATGGAGGCCATTTTGAATTTACTAAAGAACGCTGTGGAATCCATCCAAAAGGACGGGCAAGTACACTTATCTATTTGTACTCAAGGAGAACAGGTAATTGTTGCTATAGAAGATAATGGGTGCGGCATTGATGCAGAAAAATTAGGCGCAATTTTTCATCCTTTTATTACATTTAAAGAAAATGGCACAGGATTGGGTCTTCCAATTGTTGCCTCCATTATAGAAAATCACTGTGGCCAATTGACCGTGGACAGCACTGTTAATGTTGGCACAAAATTCTCTGTAACGCTCCCACTTTGCCCTCTTGAATAAGTTCTATATATTACCAAATAAATGGGCGTATACTTTCTTCCAATCTTACCATAATAGTAAATGAAAGGGAGTGATGTATATGCAACATATCTTTACAAAGCAAAAAATTGCAGTGCTTTGCTTATCAGTTTTTTTAATGTTGACATGTGTTTTTAGTGGTCCTGCTGTTGCTAAACAATACGTATTCAAATGGAGCAATATCAAGCAAATAGAGGTAACTGCTCACAGTTTGAATATTCGAACAGGACCAGGTACAAGTTATACGGTTATTGGCGTTCTTTCTCAAGGTGCTAAAGTCAATGTGGTTGGTACTCTTGGTAGCTGGTATGTGATTCATACAGACCGTGACATGATTGGTGTTATTTCCAGCACATATACAAGAGTTCTCAGTTATTATTCGACAAACACCTCAACGGCTGAACCTCCAAAGGAGACGACTCCTACGCCGTCAACAGACCCAGATATCGGCACAGATACCAGTAAAGTGACCGCTGACGAACAAAAAATGATTGATTTAATCAATTCTGAAAGAATGAAAAATGGTCTTGCTGCACTGACCGTGGATATGGGCGCTATGAAAGTAGCACGTGCCAAAGCAGAAGATCTTTCTAAAAATCAATATTTTAGTCATCAATCGCCCACTTATGGTTCGCCCTTTGATATGTTAAAAAGCTTTAATGTGACTTATAAGGCAGCGGGTGAAAATATTGCAGGTAACAGTACTGTTGAAGCAGCCCACACAGCGCTCATGAATAGTTCCGGCCATCGTGCCAATATTCTCGGACAAAATTATACCGCCGTTGGCATCGGTATTTATTCAGACTCTCGCTATGGTAAAGTTTTCGCACAAATTTTTATCGGTAAATAGGGCTTATTGAAATTTAAACAAGGCATCTAAACGGTATAGCACCGTAAAATCGCCTTTGGCCTTTATTTCTCCGGTCATGAAGGCTCTTTGGATGGTCATTTTACCTTCAATGATCTTTTGTAAAATGGCATCTTCTAAATTAATAACAATCGTGTGATCATCAACATTTCCAAAAGAAGTGTTGATTTTTTTTGTTTTGATATCCATAACGAAGTTCTTGCTGTTTTTATCGTTGATGTTCCATTGAATTTTACAAGATAAGGGTTCCTTTGAACCTAAAAAAGATTCATTGAATATTTGGGGCTCTTTTCTAGGTGCGCCATGAGTGATATGATTCAGCTTTTGTTTGAAGAGATGGGATATATCTTCAATGTCCTTTTGTTGCTTTTCAATATACGCATCATAATTAGGAATAAAGGTCTCTTGACTTTCAACATGGGTTTGAGGCTCATCAAAATAGCCCTCATGAGGCTGTTTATTTTCCACTTGGACTTCTATAAAGACTTTATTCTCCCTAATGCTGGTTGGAAAAATGGCTCTTTGCTGATGGGCAATACGATAAAACTCTTCTGTTCTTTTATCAATAGCATTTAGAAGAGCATGATTGGTTTCAAGATCGATGGAACGTTTTATGTTTGCGCATAAACTGCTGGCTTCAACCCCACCTAACAGCTCCCAGGATTTGATTAAATGGTGATATGTATCGCGTTCATAGCCTTGCTTACTGATGACAACCCCAAAGAGAAATACATCATTAAATAGCCGTTTGTTGCCGTATTTCCAGCACTTATCGAGAAACATTTGAAGATGTCCGCCAATGCCAAACCATTCTACCGTTGTGGCAATGACCACTGCCTGGGTGCCTTCTAGTTCCGTGAAGAAATCTTGAATGTTGTAATTATCTTTATAAAGGTCTAAACGAATGATTCGGGTATTGAGTTCAGAAAGCACATTCCCGATACGGTCTAATGCGACTAAAGTGGGATCATCCGCGTAACCATCCCCTCCGTAAATGACAATGGCCTTTAGTTTACTAGGGAGTTTTTGGGACGCTTCAGTACTTTCCTTCATTTTAACAGGCTTCATTTTTACTTTTTTTGGTTCAATGACGTATTTCTCAAGGGGTTCTTCCCTTGTCAGTTCTTTGTCACTTCCCACATATTCAATCAGTTGCTTGAGAACCTGTATGTCTTCATCAATGGTATCTTCATCGTCGTGATTGGCTAGGGAGGGTTGACTAATGGGCAGTATTTTATAAGCGCGCTCATTGATGAGTTTATTTCTTACCTTACCGTGCTCAGCTTTTAATTGAAGGGTGTTATCCTCCATGAGTGCTCGGAGCGGAATGGAGCCAAGAGTGACAATAATTTTTGGCGCAATGATGTTGATTTCCTCTTGTAAATAGGTTAAAAAGAAACTGATTTCTTCTTTCTTAAGGGCACGTGCAACAATTCTTCCCGACCTTTCGTTGACTTTATAAGGACGGTATTTGACTGTGTGAGTCATATAAACGTCCTCTTTTTTAAGGCCTAAGGCTTCTATACAGGCGTTCATCGCCCTTGCAGATTTGCCAACAAAAGGTGTGCCAGCGGCTTCTTCCTCTGCTGTTGGCATGTCACCAATAAACATCACATCCGCATCGAAATGCCCACTCCCTAATACGAGTTGGTGGATTTCTTGGGTTTGCTCTGTGATGAGGGCTGAGCAATCTTTATAGAGTTCAATGATTTTTTCTTGTTTCATACCTTGTTGCCTCCTAGATTCAAATACACTCCGGCGCTTTTATCAAAATAGGCTTTAACATTGATGATGTTCCAGGCCGTACAAAAGATCTTTCTTTTCATACTCATATGGACGATGTCACCGATTTTCATCTCTGCTGTTACAGACTCATCGATTTTTATTTTATAATAATCTTTTATGGGTGATTGCTTAAAGAAAATGACGTTTCTACCAATTTTATCTTGGAGCACAAAATAGCCTTGGTCAAAAACCACATATTTGGATAAGGCGTTCTGTTTACTTTTCAGATTGCGATAACACTTGATGTCTACAATAAAGGGCTCCCAGCACAGAACAGGAATCTCTCCATATTTACGGACCTCTTTAATGAGGTAATAAATTCTTTGAAGGTCATTTTGATGACTGCTAAAAGCGGTCACACTGAGGCTCTTAGTGAGCTCAATGCCTAACTGATTGCAGACATATTCACAATAGCAAGCCCATTCTCTAGAAAGATTCTCTACCTCATTATAACTAAAAGTTAAGGCATGGAGTGGCAAGAAACAACTGTAAAATCGTTCAAAAAATTGTTCATTCATGGCCTCTACTGTGCTTTCACTGTAATAGCTGTTTATGTAGCTTTCCATCAGATCAAAGGTTTTTTTGTGAACACTTGTGAACATTTGAAAAGTCATTATTTTATAGTCCATAAATGATTTAACCATCTTTGTGGATGTCATACGTATGTCAGCAGTTGAATTCATATCGGCCATTATTGCCACCTCCAGGAGAACTTTAAGTAGTACTAGTTTCCGCAAAGGAGGTGTTTTTTATTCAAGGGTTGAATCCACGGACTTTATTTTTTTAGGTTTTGACAAGAGAATTATTGTGAGTAAAAGACCGCCTAAAAACCCGCCTAGGTGAGCACTGGTATCCACATTGGGACTAATGGTGCTAAAGGCGATGCCTAAGATGAAAAATATACCCATCATGTAGGCATTGAGGTCTTCAATTTCTTTTCCAGTGAGTTTTGAGCAGACGATGATACATCCTATAAGCCCATAAATCGCACCACTGGCGCCCACAGAAATGGCGTTGTTTTCAAAGACCAAATGGCTCACCAAGCTGAGAAGCGACCCCATCAGTCCAGCGCCAGTATAGATCATGAAAAATTGAACCCGCGAGATGTATTTTTCTAATCTTGATCCAAATATATAGAGGCTGAAACAATTAAAGAATAAATGGGTGGCGCCCATATGCAAGTAATTGCTGGTTAGTATGCGATAGTATTCGTTATTTTCAAGGATTAATGGAGCGTAAAGAGCACCAAAGCGCACCAAGTTGCTCCCATCGTAGGAACCGCCAGTTGCTTCTAGTACAACCCAAATGATGCAGTTAATCAGTACTAATGCGACGGTCAAGAGGGGTAACCGCTCAACCTTTGGTAACTTAATAAGGTTCATCTCTTTAGCGTCGATGATGCCAATAATTTCTTTTTCTAAACCTAGAATATTTTTGATCTGCTTACTCGGTATAATGAGTTCGTTCTTATCGGTACCGATCAACCAATGAATATCAATAAAATCTTCTTCTAGTTCTGGATCTACATTCACATACTTATAAATCCTAGAAGGATTCTCCATTAAAATAAGGTTGAGTAGAATGGTTTTATCTGCTTGAGTGCCTTCAAATTGTTTTTTTGTTAAAGCCTTATAGGCGTTGTAGCCCGCTAAATCAAAGGCATACTCAGCATCCAAGGCAATCACATTGATCAGATATAGACTGCTTTTTTTTTTGTTTGCATACATACGCACGGTTTCAGAATCTGTTGGGATTCGTTGATACTCTCTTTCCATAAAGTAAGCGTTCATTCGGTCAAATAGGTTATTGTTCATTGTTTCACCTGAGTCTGTTGGATTCTTTAAATCTATACTATCATTCTAATGTTTAATGAGAATAAGTCAAGTAAAAAAAAGGAAGCTCGTTAAAGCTCCCTTTTTCTCTTTTTATTTAACAGCACATCTAGATGCTGACTGTCGGTTGTTGTTTCTTTTTTCACTTTGACTTCTTTGGGTTTTGGCTTAGAAGGAGTTGTTGGTGACGTTAGTTTTTCCGTGGTTGCAGCCGTGGTGGTTGCGGTTGTGGCTGGGATTTTTTTGGGAATTTTTACCTTATGCACAATTTTTGCTGTTTGTTGCTGGATCTGTACCATCCACCTGCTGAGCCACGCTAAATTAATGTGGGTTTTCCTAAGGATTATTTCACTCATAAAGATGAGGAGTCCGAGGATAAGCATTAAATTGCTGATGTTATGGCTACCAACAACGGGTGGCACTTCTCCTTTAAAGACATCTCTTGCCTTTGACAGGACTCTACCACCCGAAACCTGGGCAATTCTTTCCGGTAAAATGCCAGAATTACTGTAAAAGTCATATTCTGGGGAATATCCTACATTTAAACCCGTAACGATTTTCTCGGTGGCTTCTTCTGCTTGAAGTAGGAGGTTGACCATATACACACCTTCTCCTGCAGCTGGAAAGGTTCCAGTATAGGTTCCCGGTGCAGTTGCCTCAAGGGTGATTTGCTCTTCAAGTCCCTTTGGTGTCACCAAAACTCCTGAAATCTCTGGTGCTGACAACGTTTCCTTACCGATACTTTTCACTGTAATAACGCCTTGGCCTGCAATGTAGGCAGTTTCTGCTGTGTATTTTTTATCCAAATCTTGCTGGACAACCCAAGAAATTAAATTCGTCCAAAAACCAGGACTTTGCTCCCATGACATCCATTTAGAGGTCCATAGCCCATTGGCATCAGAAGTCCAAGCGACACTTCTTCCTAAACCGTATTGCCAAGAAGCGAGTATGGGGTCATTTTCTGGACCAGCTAGGAGGAGTTTGGAGGTCGCTTTCATGCTCGTAGCCACATACCCGTCTAATTCTGGTACCGCATCTATTCCCTTCATGACCTGAGACCAGTTTACGAGGGTGGGTGAAAAGGTAATGTTGTTGAGATATTTCTTTCCAGCCATAAAGGCTTCTTTTGTGAAAATGGATGGAATGTCTGAAAATTCATCGGTCATATAGTAGCGACCGCCACCGCCTGTTGCCAAAGTTTGTAACAAGGCTCGATCAGAGCCTTCTCCCACAGCGACTGTGGATAAAGTGATGTCATTTTCCTGCATTTCTTTAATGATAGAGGCATAACCCGTGGTTTCAGCCTGGCCATCTGTTAATAGGATGATGTGTTTTAATTTGGTATTTGCTGCCTTAATAGCTGTAACGGCTGCCTGTAAAGAAGGTTGAATGGTTGTTCCACCCCCTGGCACAATGGTGGCAATCATATCTTGCAGTGCCCCTTTGTCCTTTGCATATTGGAGCTCGACGGGCCATTTTACCGTGTCATCAAAGGCTATGACGCCCAACATATCTTTGGCTTCTAGCACTTCTGTGGAACGTATAGCCGCTTCTTTAGCTAACTCTAGTTTGGTAATACCATACTGACCACCTGTCATACTCCCTGATTTATCAATGACTAACATAAGGGCGAGATTTGGTTTTTCTTCCTTTGGCTTCACGTCGATGTTCACGGGTAGCATTTCTTCTAAGAGGGTTTGGTAGTATCCACCTGGTCCATAACTGCTGTCACCACCTGTTACCAGTAGGCCTTTACCCTGATTCTTAACCACACTTTCAAGATTGATTAAAAATTGTTCGTTAAAACGCTCAATGGAAACATCTGCCAAGATAAAGGCATCGTATTTTATGAGGGATTCAAAGGTTTGGGGCGCTTCTTCTGGCAGCCTCACCTCAAGTTCCACGGTATCTTCAAGGATCTTGATGAGTTGTTCTCCTGGCATCTCTTCGTCTTGAATGAGGAGCACAACGGGCCGATCATTCACTGTGACAAAAGAGGATAAGGAGTTATTTTCCATATACGTGTCTTCTTCTGGGATGATTTCAACGCGATATGTGAGTACACCGCCTGAGCTAATGGTGTCTGTGAAAATAAATTTATTGGTGCCAACGTCTAGGGAAACGACTTCCTTATATTTGATATCGTTTTCTGCATAGAGAAGCAAGGTGGCTTTTGTTTTTACATTACTTTCTATATGAGCGGCTATGTCGATGATTTGATTTTTGCCTGCTTTTTCAGGGGTCATTACCTCCGTCAGTTGAACCTCTTTGAAATCATTTCGGATGATGCGGTAGACTTCTACCAGGGTATCATTCTGCATGAGAGCTCTTATTTGCCGCTCACTATCCCCTGCATTTTCTAAGCCATCTGTTAATAGAACGATTCTTTTCTTAGAATTCGGTGGAAAAAGCGCCGTGGCATGGATGAGAGCACTTTGAATGTTGGTAAAATTTTGATCAATAGCCGTTTGAAATCCATTAAAAATCGTCTGCTTAGAGGGTTCATTTTCAGTGGCGCTATTAGCACCAAAGCTTACTACTGCTGTTATGTCATGAGCGCCTTTGTATTTTAAGGCGTCTTTGATGAAATTCTCAATGGCTGTTTGGCGGTCTGCGGTACTGTCAGAGAGGTCTGCGAGGAAAATAGTGGTGGTATCCTTTGCAGACTTAACTATGCTGACAGAGCACATGGATAGAATAATGAGTAGCGCCGCTAAACTTCTTAGGGTTAGGAATAATTTTTGTCGCATATTTTTCTTGGCGTATTTGATAAAAGGATATAGGAGCATTGCCGTGATGGGTAGGAGCAACAATAAAGGATAGATTTGATCAACGTTTAATCGCATTTATTTTCCTCCTGTAGTGATAAATAAACCATTCTAGACTCAGGAGAATCAGTGCCCCAATACCTAGGAGTGTCATTAAGCTCTTTCTATTGGTGGCTTCAAAGGTCTGATTTTTGGTGCCAGTTTGAAGGTCTGATAAGGGTTTAGCTTTTGGAACATTGACCCCAAATTGTTCTGATATTTCAGTGTCTTGAACTTTTTGAACGAGGGTATAAATACCGGATAGGTAGGTGTTTTTATAAAGGGCTTCTTCTTTTGTAAGTTCTAAGTATTCCCTCGAGTTGTCAGGACTTATGATATAGGCTTCTTCTGTGCGAGGGCTGATGCGTATGGACATGGTCTCCCCGGCGCTGATGCTGGTTGCTCCCAGCAGACTATTGGGCACCAAATAATCGGCTACATTGGACATCATAATTGGGAAGTCTACTACCAAAGGCAAGTCCGTGTGGTGGAGATCAAAGCCAAATACCACAGTTCTAACGCCTTTGTAGGTGCCAGCAAAAGCGCACACCCCATACTCTGTATCGATAAACGCTTGGGCCCAAGTTGGCACTTCAAAAACTTGTGTTACACCCACAGCAAAGTCGAGTTGTTCTAAGTGATGGGTAATGGCATGCCCTGAGGTAAAGAGTTCTGAGTTCTTAGCATAACCTAAGTTTGTAAAATGATCGTTATCTGGTGGATTAAAAAGTAGCATTGCGCCATCTAGAGGCAGCTCCTTGGGTAAAACGCCATCGAAAATATAGAGGTCAAACCCCTTGAGGGTTTCTATGTCTTTCGGCTCTGCTAGATAAACCTCTAACCCTTTGTTGAGCTTTAGTACCTTTTCTAAAAAGACATTGGATTGAGTGACTAGAACGGCTTTTTTTACTTTTTCCTGGGTGACGACGCCATATGCTGTGTTATCTATTTCGAGTATATCCTTACGATCAAGCACCACTTTAAGCTGCACTGTTGAAATCGGGACATCATCAAAGAAGATTTTGCCGCCTGTTTGAGGTTCTATTTCCACTTGCTTGGCGTCTAAAAGCACATCATCTCCATATAAACTAATGGAAGTAGTAATCCCCTGATTGCCATCATTGCTGATATCTGCTAGTACACTCATAACCCCTTCGCTTTCATATAAAGTGTAGGAGACGTTGTTAACGGAAGCATTGTCATCACTTTTTACGATCTTCATATTCTCAGCACCAGGGTAAGTCCGGTCACCAAAGTAGACCACGGGAATTTGGGTGTTCTGTTTAAGGGCACTGGTGATTTGAAGACATAATTCCATATCGCCATAGGCATCAATGGCTTGAAGGTCCTTTATGGCTGAAGTTACGAGTCCCTGGTTTGTTTCATCTGTTATGAGAATTTCAGGAATATCCTTAAGGGTAATGACCGTAATCTGAGCACCTTGATCGAGTTGTCTCACATAATTAATGGCTTGTTCCTTGGCATAATCAATTCTTGAAGGCGCTACATCTGTCGCTTGCATAGAAACAGAACAATCGATCACAAGAATCACCCGATCAGGCAGGGTGCTACTCTTCCTAAAAAAACCAGCCAACATCAGCGCAAGCAAAATAATCAGACCAATCTGCAAAAACATCAGCAGACTGCTCTTGAACTTTTGAAACCTGGATGCCGACTCAATCTCATTCACCATCGTCCGCCATAGATAAAGACTAGGTAGCGTATGCGGCGCATTCTTAGGGCGAAGCAGATACAGCACTATGATAATTGGTATACATAAAAGGGCCAGCAGCCCCGTTTGATTGATAAAACCCATAGCAAATACTCCTTTGGAGCCAAAGGGGACGTTTAATTTTGGCTCCTTTTTTCTGGTCAGGGCGGAGAGGTTGTCACGGGGACGGAGAAATTGACAACTTTGCTTTGCAAGTTGTCAATTTCTCCGTCCCCGTGACAACCTCTCCGCCCTGCCCTGACCACCTGACCCGCACCCCTGACAACCTTCTCTTTAGTGAATTCCTTGTAATTGTTTTAGAAAATGTTCGATTGGCTGGGAACTGTTAATGAGCAGATACTCTACTGCGTACTTTGAGCAGGTTGATTTCGTCTCATTCAGATAGTGGGTCAAGGTTTGATTGTATAAATTGACCGCTTCAGCGCCAGCTAATATGTCCATATGTTCATTGGTTTCACTGTCGATTAACCTCATATTTCCCTCGAGTGCAGGGTTAAGTTCTTCTTCGGATAGGACGTGACATAGCACAATTTTCTGTTTTTTAAAGGACAATAGCTTGAGGACTTCCTCTAGCTTCGAGTCATACATCAAATCTGTGATGAGTATGGTAATGCCTTTTCTAAACCGAGGTTGCCAATTGGTTATGACGGCATACAAATCGCTTTCTCCTGAAAAATCTGTTTCCTGGAGTATGTTAGCCATTTTATTAAAGGCTGCTTGGCCTTTTTGGTTGATTTCAAAGGATACTGGCTTTTGATCAAATAGGATTGTTGAGACGCTATCGTATTCCTTTAATGCGGTAAATGCAAAAGTTGCTGCACTTTTGATGGCGGCTTCTCTTTTATTTTCAAAAGCCATGGAAGCACTTTTATCCACAAAAATAGTGACCGGGGCTTCTCTTTCTTCCATAAATAATTTGATGAACACTTTCTCAAAGCGCGCTAGGGCGTTCCAATCGATTCTACGGAAGTCATCTCCGGGGATATACTCTCTGTAGTCTGAAAATTCAACTGAGCTTCCCTTGGCTTTGGAACGATTGCCACCTAGATTGCCGTCTTTTAGGGTTAAATTGAATCTTAAGACCATCGTTCGCAGCAGCTCTAAAAAAGCTTGGTCCAATACTTTATTTTTTTCCATTGCTTACGCCTCAATGCTCATTAAAACATCATTGATAATGCTGTCAGAGCTTTTGCCATCGCTGATTGCATCAAAATTGAGCAAGAGCCTGTGCCTTAATACGGGAAAGGCCATTTTCTTGATGTCTTCAAAGGCCACATTAAATCTGCCTTCCATAAGGGCTCGTACCCGTCCGGTTGCAATAATTGCTTGAGCGCCACGAGGACTCGCGCCACATCGGACGTATTTTTTAACTGCCTCTGGGGCATATTCAGAATCTGGATGGGTAGCAGCGATGACCTTCATTGCGTACTCTAAAACAGCTTGCGCTGTGGGTACATGCTTTGCGGCCATTTGCACTTCTAGAAAAACCTATGCATTTGTGATGACTTGAATATCTGGCTCCGACCCACCTGTTGTCAAGGTGACAATTTTAAGCAGCTCTTCAACGGTTGGAAATTCTACATTCAATTTAAACATGAACCTGTCCATTTGAGCTTCTGGTAGGGGATAGGTGCCTTCTTGTTCAATGGGGTTTTGAGTGGCCATTACCAAATAGGGTTTATCTAACTGATAGGTGACAGTACCTGAAGTAACGGTTTTTTCCTGCATGGCTTCCAACATGGCACTCTGAGTTTTCGGGGTTGCTCTATTGATCTCATCTGCTAAGACAATGTTGGTAAAAACGGGTCCTCTTTGAAACTCAAAGGATCCGGTTTCTTTATTATAGATATTGGTTCCCGTGATATCTGCGGGCATCAAATCCGGGGTGAATTGAATTCTTTTATAATTAAGTCCTAGGGCTATACCTAAAGTGCTCACTAGACGGGTCTTTCCTAATCCGGGTACGCCTTCAAGTAACATGTTTCCACCTGCTAACAAACAAATAACGGTA
>CAZJIO010000002.1:0-41315 GCA_964546035.1 uncultured Eubacteriales bacterium
AAAAATATTTTAACAAGCCAGTTTTCTTGGAAAATGATGCGAATGCAGCAGCTTATGGCGAATTCATAAGTGGTGCTGGTGCTAAATACAAAAATTTAGTTGCTATTACTTTAGGGACAGGCGTTGGTGCTGGTATTATTGTGGATAGTAAAATTGTCGGTGGTAGTTTTGGTGCTGGTGGTGAATTAGGTCATGTTGTCATCAGTGTGGATGGTATTCTGTGTACCTGTGGTAGACATGGCTGTTGGGAGTGTTATTCCTCTGCTTCTGCTTTGATCCGTGAAGGGAAAGAAGCCATTGAAAAAAATCCTAAGTCCTTACTAAATGAACTAGTTGGCGGGGATTTAGATAAAATGAACGCTAAGATTGTATTTGATGCAGCTCAAGCGGGTGACGCATCGGCTCAAGCAGTTGTAGAATGGTACATCAAATACTTAGCCATTGGACTTGTGAATGTCATCAATATGACCCAACCACAAATCATTGTTTTAGGTGGTGGTGTTTCTGCTCAAAAAGAAAACCTACTTAAACCACTCAGAGAAAAAATGTTGAGTGAAATATATGGTGGTGCTGAAAACTTCAAAACAGAAGTACAAATCGCTGAATTGGGTAACGATGCGGGCATCATAGGTGCAGCAATGCTTTACAAGCTTCACGCATAAAAAGAGTTGAAATAGGGGTATGTAGAGATACATACCTTTTTTGCGAAAAAATAGGAAGGTGTTTAATATGAAACTGATGTTTATATCGGATATCCACGGTTCGTTATTTTATTTAGAAAAAGTATTAGCACGATTTGAGGCTGAGAAGGCGGATCAATTAATCATATTGGGAGACCTGCTCTACCATGGACCACGAAATCCTTTGCCAGAAGGTTATCAACCGGCTGAAGTAGCTAAAAAGTTGAATGCATATAGGCATAAAATCCTGAGCATCCGAGGAAATTGTGACAGTGAAGTAGATCAAATGGTCATAGAATTTCCGATAATGGCTGATTATGCTTTGATTTTAGCGGAGGGAAGAAGAATTTATGCTGTACATGGACATGGTGACCCACTTAAACTTCAGATAGGGGACATCCAAATTCAGGGGCATACCCATATTCCTTTAGCACAGCATGTGGATGGCGTTTATTGGTTAAATCCCGGGTCTATTTCATTGCCTAAGGAAAACAGTCCCCACAGTTATGGGATTTTAGAAGGGGATGATTTTGAAATCAAAGATTTAGAGGGTCAGGTCTTCAAAAGTTTGAAACTGCAGAGGGTTTAATATGAATTATTATTTCATTTCGGAAAAAGGCCACGCATGTGTTAAAACCTATTTAAGAAGTAAAGGGCAATTGGTTGAACTGAGTAACAATCTGGATGTGGATACATCAATTGCCACACATCCAGATGTGTGGTTAGTGAATATCAAAGGTCAACTTATTGTAGCGCCAAATATTTGCGAGGGTCTGTTGTCCATTTTAAAGGATAGCGAGCTGGCATATGTGCTGGGTAATCATCAGCCCCATAGTCCCTATCCAGGGCATATCCCCTATAATGTTGTGGTATTGGATCGCTACTTACTTCACAATTTAGATGTTACGGAGCCTAAGCTTTTGGAAGCGGCGCGAGTAGGGGGATTAACACCTATTCATGTAAGGCAAGGTTATACAAAATGTTCGACAGTAGTTGTGGATGGACGGTCGATTATTACATCAGATTTGGGGATAAGTAAAAGTATTAGCGCATTAGATATTGAGTGCTTAGTGGTTCAAGAGGGCTTTGTATCTTTAGACCCCTTTCCCTATGGATTTCTTGGAGGAGCATCAGGCAGAGTGGAGGATGCGTTGGTCTGGAATGGTTCATTAGAGCATCACCCTGACCGGGAGGCAATTAGGGCTTTTGTCAAAAGTAAAGGTCTTAAGAATATTGAATTTGAGGGAATGCCACTCATTGATATTGGGACTATCATAGAATGGAAGGTGAACTAGATGAATAAGCAGCATGCGATTATTCCGATTTTCATTTCCCATGAAGGGTGTCCAAATGATTGCGTTTTCTGTAACCAAAGAAGAATTACTGCCCATGAAAAGCCCATGAGCCTGATTGAGATGGCAACGCAAGTGGAGCAGTATTTAAGCACCTTATACCATGAAAAAACGCACATTGAGCTGGCTTTTTATGGAGGGAGTTTTACGGGTCTGCCGGTAGATCAACAAGATAGCTATTTGTCTGCTGCTTACGACTACTTAAAAAAGGGTAAAATCCATGGCATCAGGCTATCAACGCGCCCAGACTATATCGACCCAGACATTATTGAACGACTAAAAAGTTATGAAGTGAGCTTGGTAGAGCTGGGGGTTCAATCTTTAGATGATGAAGTTTTGTTGGAAAGTAAAAGAGGGTATACAGAAGAAGTCGTTTATAAAAGTGTCAAGCTGCTCCAAGAAGCCGGCATATCTGTGGGCATACAGTTGATGATTGGTCTACCAAAGGACAACTTTGACAAAGTGCTAGCTACAACCCAAAAAGTAGTGGCACTTAATCCAGCGACCCTTCGAATTTATCCGACCTTAGTGATTCAAGACACCCTCCTGCAGAAGCTCTATGAGGAAGGCGCCTACACGCCCATAGACCTAGACACGGCCGTGACTTGGTCTGCTGCTATGGCACAACCCTTTAAAGCGGCAGGAATCCCCATCATTCGTATGGGACTTCAGGCTACTGATTTGATTACCCAAGGTGAATCGGTCCTCGCTGGACCATTCCATCCAGCCTTCCGCCAACTGGTTGAAAGTCGCCTCATAAGAGACAAGATCAGCACATTTCTTAAAAGGAATCAGGAGGGCACACCCATAACTGAAATGCATCTTTCCTCCAACCTAAAAACCCAATCTCTCCTCATAGGACAAAAACGTTGCAATCTAACCTACTTTCAAGATCAAGGATACAAAGTGACCTTCAGTATAGAGGCGGAACTAAAGGATGAAGAAATCGGCATCAACTTGTCGCGGGGACGGAGAAAGTGACAACCAAGAGGGTGCCCCTTTGGCTCTTTTGTAGGTATATAGTCCTAATTTGTGAAAATAGTGGGTTTTGTATGCTACCAGCATACCACAAATGTTTTTAAATGTTGTATGATGGGTTCATACCAGTGACACGGTATACCACTTCTATCTCACTTCTAAAATTTGTTGCAACAAATGGAAAATCAGTCGTAAGGGTTAACAAGGTATTGGCGTTCATGATCGGAAAGCTTGTTTGTATTTTAATAAAATAAATGGCTATGAGCTTCATTTGGGGAAATGAGGGTCAATAGGCAATGGGGGAAATGTATAAGGGGTATGGTACGGGATTAAGCTTAAAATACTAAAGCAAAATGAAACAGCCAAACAAAAAAAGGTACATCGACGAGGGGAGATTTCGATGTGCCTTTTTTCTTTTGATCATTATTTATTAAGAACAAATGAAGATTGGATGAGAGTATGCATAATGACTTGCAAAATTTTTCAAGGACTTGTAGAATATAAACGAGACACTTTGAGGAGTGGGTAATAAAAATAAAACATATACTTTATGGTAAGACACATAATGACTAGGAGTACCAAATGAAATTATTCTTGAAAAAATTGAAAGCTCTTGATCTGCTTTTTGCAATCATTGTCATCAGCAAAATTGGCTATTTTTATATATTAACAGGTGCTCCTAATGAAGGCATCACTTTGGGGATCATTACCTTTACTGCTATCGGGGTAGCCTTTTATGTTTTCTTGTTCTCTCATAAAAAAAACAGCTGGAAAATATTTGCTATGCTATACGCAGCCATAACAATACTGATGTTTTTGGATAGTTTATACTACAGTTATTTTAATCAGCTGTTATCTATTAATCAAGTATTCCAGGTAAATAAGTTAATCGTCATTAACGATAGTTTTAAATTCGTAGCACCGCCTATCAGCATTATTATGATTTTTGATATCCCTTTTGTAGCGTGGTATTTTAAAAAACTGAAAAACAGAATTGTTATGGGTAACTACGTGAAAGTGACCAATTTCAAAAAAGTCGCATTAGTGTCTATTTCCGCACTGATTGCCATATGTGTCATCAACCCCTTTAATGCAGACTCCGTCAAAGCCATTAATCACAATGAAGTCATCACTTATCATTTGTACGATCTTTATACCAAGGTTTTTGGTGATAAAGATAACGAAATCAAAACGGACGAGGATCTCCAAAAAGTCATCCAAGACAACACAGCGCCAGAGGTGGCTAATAAAAAATATAACAGCATAGGTAAAGGGAAAAATCTCATCGTGCTTCAAGTTGAATCTCTCCAGAATTTCGCGCTTGGTAGGTTCTATGAGGGTCAAGAATTAACACCAAACTTAAATGAACTGATGAAAAATGAAACCATTTATTTTGAAAACTACTATACAGTTATTGGTAAAGGAAACACAGCAGATTCGGAATTTGCCACTATGAATGGTCTTTATCCTAATATAGAGGGCAGCTGCTATGAAAGGTATCCAGACAATACTTTTTATGGTTTACCTTGGATCGCTAAGGAAAATGGCTACTCAGCAAAGGCTTATCATGGCTACTTAGGTGAATTTTGGAACAGAGAGTATTTTTATAAGGCCAACGGTTTTGAGGACTTTAAAAGTGCAGAAGATTTTAACATTACCACTGAAATTGGATTTGGTATGGCGGATACAGAAATGTACGAACAAACAGTTGCCTACATGAAGCAAGAAGAACAACCTGCCTTTAGCTTTGTTATTTCATTATCTTGTCATCATCCCTATAGTATGCCAGAAGAATATATAGAAATTGATTTGTTGGAGAAAGACCAAGGGACAGTCTTTGGGAATTATATGCAAGCGGTTAATTACTCAGATAAAGCCATTGGAGAATTTATAGAATTGCTCAAAAAAAATGATTTATATGACAACAGTGTCATCGTCCTATATGGTGACCATCACGCCCTCAATAGCAAAGTGGAAGACATTCATGGCAGTATGTCCGAGTTTTTGGGATATAATTATGATTTTGATGAAATGTTAAATATTCCATTGATGATTCATATCCCTGGAGAAAATGTGACCTCAACACAAAGCATTTCGGGTGGTCAAGTGGACTTTCTACCAACTATCGCTAACATCATGGGTTTTGAGGTGAACAATCCCTATATTTTGGGGAGAGATTTACTTAATTCTGAAGAGGGTTTTACAGCCTTTGTTACTTTCCTATTTAGAGGATCCTTTCTATCGGACGAGGTGATGTTCCAATACTCGGAGGAAGATATTTATGAAGAAAGTAAGGCTTGGCACATCAATACCTTGGAAGAAATTAGCATAGAAGGTTATCAAGATGAAAATACTAAGGCTAGGAATTTATTGGATGCTTCGAAGTATATACTGGATAATGATTTAATAAAGCGGCTAACAAATGATTAAAATAGGATTAAAATCCTCCTATTCCCTGGTATGTTTGGTATAATGATTAATAACTGCGGAATTCTAACAAAGTTAGGAGAAGACTATGAAAAAAAAAGTCATTATTTTTACAGCTTCAACGGGTCAAGGACATAATCAGGTAGCGAAATCTATGAAAGATGAACTTGAAGCGCATGGTTGTCAGGTCTCAATCATTGAACCTTTTAAGGAGGTTAGTAAATCTCTCGATTTATTAGTCTCTGATGGATATAGAGTGTTGGCGACTAGGATGCCGAAGATGTATGGAACGATCTATAAAGTGAGCAATCAAAAATTTCTAGGGAGACCAGTTGAAAAAATCTCCATTAAAGCCATAGAAGAAAAATTAGAAGAGATTGTCGATGCAGAAAACCCACACTTAATTATTAGTACACATCCTTTAATTGTAAAAGGCATGTGTAGTTTGAAAAGCAATGATAAATATGGAGGTCCTTTTGTTTCTGTCATCACAGACTACTTACCTCACAAAAGCTATATCAGTCCACTAGTAGACGCCTATATTGTTGGCAGTAACTACACCAAGCTTAAGGTGGTTGAAAAGGGCATTAACCCTAGTCGTGTTTTTGTACATGGCATACCAATTGATCGAGGCTTTATGGAAGATAAGAATTATATGCCTAAGTCGAAACTTTTTACGGTGCTCCTAATGGGTGGAAGTATGGGTATGAGTGGTATTAAAAAGGTATATAAAGAGCTATTGGTTAGTGAGTCACCCATGAAACTGATTGTGGTATGCGGCAATAATGATCAATTGAAAAAAAGTCTCGAAGACAAGTATTCATTAGAAGATAGCAATAAAGAAGTGACGATTTTAGGATTCACCAATAAAATTTCTCAGTATATGGAAATCTCAGATTTAATTATTTCTAAACCGGGTGGCTTAACCGTTACAGAGGCTTTTGCTAAAAACATTCCTATGGTTATACCCTTTTTCATACCGGGGCAAGAGGCTGAAAATGCTGAAATGCTCGTTGAAATTGGTGCAGCCATTAAAATTGACACCATTAAGGAGCTAGGTCCTCTGATTCAGAGTTTCATAGAGGATGAAAAACTACTCCATCGGATCAGAGAGAATATGACAAAGGTCTCGAAAGATCATTCTTTAGACAATGCCATTAATTTATGTATGCAATTTATAGAGAGTCAAATAGAATTGGTGGGGATAGAGTATGCAAAGTAGTTGTGATGTACTGATTTTAACGGCTAGATTTGGCACCGGACACGTCTCTGTTTCGAATGCCCTTAAAGAACATGTACTAGCCGCTGATTCAAGTCTACATATTGAAGTTGCTGACATGCATGAGGTCATGCATCCTTTGGGTCATAAGGGCATCTATAGAAGTTATGAAATGATGGTTAAACACTTGCCAAGTTTGTATAACCGATATTATTATGGCAAAGAAAAATTCCCACAACTTCAAAAAATGGACACAGCATCTCATGCTAGCCTCAAAAAATTAGCGCTTTACATTGAGGAGAAGGCACCTAAGATTGTTATTTCAACCTTCCCACTATGCACAGGTTATATGTCGAAGTATAAGGAAGCCTATAACAGTTCTATACCTTTGATCACATGTATAACAGATGTAGTTGATAGTGATGAGTGGCTGTATCCGGAAAATGATTTGTATTTTGTTGCCGATGAATGTATTAGGGAAGCCCTAATTTATAAAGGCTATAGTGCAGATACCCTCTTCCCAACGGGGATACCCATACGTGGGATGTTTGTAAAACCTAGGGATCCACAGATTAGAAGTCAACTTGGCTTTGCTGAAAGTGACCAGATCGTGTTGATGATGGGTGGAGGTCTTGGGTTATTTCCCAAAGAAGATCTCTTTTACAAGTGGTTAGGTGCCATAAAAAATATAAAAGTGATTGTATTGGCGGGAAAGAATAAACAGCTTTATGATACCCTTATGGAAAATAATTTTCCGAATTTTTTGATTGTACAGCAGACAGATCTGGTTTCGGAGTACATGAAATGTGCGGATGTCTTAATAGGAAAATCAGGTGGCATTACTTTATTTGAAGCCATTGCCTCCATTTTGCCCATGATTATCTATAAGCCTCGGTTAGGTCAGGAACTGAAGAATTGTCAATTTATCATTGAAAAAGAAATCGGCATTGTGGTAGAGGAACTAGAGCCTCTCAAAGAGGCTGTATTAACTTTACTTGAGGATTCAGAGACGCGAAGAAATCTTGTGAACCATCTGGAAAGGCTTTCTAAGAAAATCGATATGTCTTTTATGGGTGAAAAAATCGTAGAAGTTTATTATGGTGCAATTAGAAACAATCCATAGCGCTAGAAAAATGGGGATGTGAGGAAGGATGTTGCTGTTATTCGTATTTATTGGGATTATTTGTGTGGCATTTGTTTTATATGATTTGCTTCCCAATTATTATGCCCGCAATAAAATTCTTTGGGTAACAAAAGAGTTGCCGCTACAAACATCAAAAAAGGTGATTGCATTAACCTTTGACGATGGACCCGACAAAAGGTATACTGGACAACTATTAGACTTATTAAAAACATATGGTGTCAAGGCTACCTTTTTTATTGTTGTTAAAAATGCCCAGAAGTCTCCAGAACTTATTCAGCGGATGATAGAAGAAGGGCATGACCTTGCTATGCATGCCTACCAGCATAAAAGTGCTTGGTTGAGTTTCCCTTGGGAGACAAAAAATGAATTTCAACGATCCCTAGAATTTTTTAGAAGTATTGATAGAAAGGTCTACTCTTTTAGACCTCCTTGGGGCACTTTTAATGCCGTTTCCTTGAAACATGCCATTTATCATGGTTTAGAGGTGGTGCTTTGGACCGTGGAGGCTTTTGATTGGAAAAAGAATAGGACGCCTGAGGAAATAGCCCAAGAGATCATCGGCAGAATTAAACCCAACGGTATTATTGTGTTGCACGATAGTGGGGGCGCAGAGGGCGCACCACAACATACCTTGGATGCCTTAAAAATATGCTTGCCCATTTTGCTCGGTCAAGGTTATCAATTTGTTACTATTAGAGAAGGAATGAACCAAGATGATCAACATAAAAATATTATTGGATAAAATAGAGAAGAGAGCTGTTGAAAAAAATAAGTGGATGGCGATCCCCCACACACGGTTGCATTATTTCCACTTGGATCTTATGACCTATAAGGGTAAAAATCTGCTATTAGAAGATGGCACTGTTATTACTAAAGGCAATAGGATAGGAGAGTTGCATGTGAACAATAACAACATGCCTGAAGTCTCCTTTAAGACGCTTCGCTCCTTCAGTAAAGATATTGATGAGGAACTTTATTTATTAGCCCAGGTCCTAGAAGAGGAACCTTTTAAAGAAGTTCTGGGTTTTTTTGGCAGGACCCTTTTATATCCTTTTGTTGAGAAAAAAGGTTTTCAAGTGATGGAAATACAAAATGTATGGTTGCGTCTATTTTTAAATATTTGGGATACAATCATCAGAAAGATCTATGCTAAAAATCCCAATAAGAACACAAAAAAAAGAAGGTCAAAAGAAATCTGGATATCAAGGTCCACACTTCTTAATAAATTAGGGGAAGTATAGAATGAAAAAGAAAATGATAGGAATAGGGTTGTTGCTTGTGTTGACCTTTATTACCTTTTATATTGTATTTGCTAATTCAGACATAGTTGGGATATCCAAATTAATCCATATTCTGAATCCCACTTATCTTTTATTAGCTATTCTTTGTATGGTTTTAAACACACTGGCAGGTAGTATGATCATCTATGTCATTTCCAATGAAATTACAGATCGAATTAATTTTAGACGCGCCATTTATGTGACTTTGATTGGTCAATACTACAGCGCTATTACACCTTTTGCAAGTGGTGGTCAACCCATTCAAGTAATGATAATGAAAAATAAATACGATCTTTCCATGGTGAAAGGAACGACAATAACGGTTAAGAAATTCGTGATGTATCATATTGTGGTGACTTTGTTTTCGCTGGGTATGTATTTTTATAGCTTCGATCGGATTCATGCAATGTATTCGCCTGCAATTAACATATTGATCGGGATTGGATTGATCGTTAACTTTATGATTGCCGTAGGTCTTTTAATGCTTTCTTATACGGATATTTACATTAAAAAAATTCTCCATATGGCCTTGAAATTAGCCCATAAAGTACGACTTTTCAAAAAAACCACTTCAGAAGAAGTCAATCTTCATTTAGATGAGTATGTGAAGAACCTTCATGAAATTAAAAACAATAAAAAGACCATGTTTAGCCTATTTTTTCTAACCTTTATTTCACTTCTTTTATTTTTTAGTGTCACCTATTTTGTTTATCTCGCCCTTGGTCAAAGTGGTGCACATTACTTAGATCTGATCTCTGTCCAAATATTGGTTTATATGGTAGCTAGTTTTGTACCGACACCTGGAAATGCAGGGGCCTCTGAGGGTGGATTTTATGTCATTTTACAACCCTTTTTCAATGCCAAACTATTGCCCTATGCCGTCCTTATCTGGCGAATCATCACTTATTATGGGGTTATGCTTTTGAGTGGATTAATATTGGTGTTGGTTAAGGTTTATGAATCTATCCAGAAAGGTCGGAGAAATACCAATTAATGGAGCATCTGTAAAAGCATTTCTTGTTCTAAAATTAACACTAATGGAACAAAAGGTATGATATAATAGCCTTTAGAGTTGTTGAAAGTATGGATTCTATTAAAGGAGGATGCTAAGGTGCAAAAGGAAATTGTTGCGGCTATTGATGTAGGCTCTCACGCCATGAGAATGAAGATTGGTGAATTAAAGAGCAATGGAGAGTTTCGAGAAATTGAGACCTTTAGAAGAAGTGCTTCCTTGGGACATGATACTTTTACCAACGCCAAAGTGAGTTTTGAATCCGTTGATAAAGTATGCGGCATATTAAGAAATTTTAAAAATACCATGAACGATTATGGTATTACGGTCTATAAAGCATTGGCCACAAGTGCCATTCGAGAGGCCTCCAATAAAGAATATATCATCGATCAAATAAAATTAAAAACGGAACTCAATATATCTGTTATTGACAATCCAGAAGAACAATTTTTAACCCATAAAGCCATTAAGCATAAATTGGCCCATTATGACCAAATGATTCAAGAAGGTGCGGTTATTGTTGTTATTGGTGCTGGAAGTATTCAAATCACCATGTATAAAGATGGGAAGTTGACCTCTAGTCAAAATGTTAAAATGGGCGCATTGAGAATCAAAGAAGTCCTGGGAACCTTAGAAAATGAAGCCTTAAAATATCATAAAATACTGGATGAATATATTACGGTTAACCTAGAAGGACTGGATTTCTTTAAAAGTAAGCTCGATATTCGGCATTTTATTGCTGTTGGCGGGGAAATTGGTACCATTAAGAAGATTGTTGGTTTAAGCGAAGAAGAAATAGAACCCCTTGAAACCATCGCTAAAACGAAATTTGAAGAATTATTTATAACCGTATGTGGAAAATCTACGGAAGTGTTAACCACAGACTATGCCATTAGAAGAGAAAGGGCTGAAATACTCATTCCTTCTATGATGCTCTTTAATAAATTCCTAGCCAATACCAGGGCCAACACCATAGTCATCCCTAATATCTCATTAACGGATGGTATTATTCGAGAAATCTATGAAGATCTGAGTAATCTCAATAAAAAGGACAAGGCTCTGGAAGAAATTGTTACCAATGCAAGAGTTCTTGCTGAGAAGTTTGAATACAACAAAGCTCACTGCGAAAACGTGGAGAAAAATGCTTTGGTCTTATTCGATAAGCTTAAAAAGCTTCATGGACTTGAGAATGAGCGCATTCTTTTGAAGGTAGCGGCTATTTTACACGATATCGGAAAGTTTATCGGACTAGATATGCACTATATCCATTCCTTTGACCTCATTCGTTCCTTAGATGTTTTTGGTTTATCAAAAGAACAAATGAAATTAGTCGCCAACATTTCTAGATACCATTCTATGGAAGTGCCAAAGGATAAAGATGCTAATTTTATGCAGCTTTCCGAGAAGGATCGGGTGTTGGTTGCGAAATTGGTTGCGATCTTACGAATTGCAGATGCCCTTGATAGAAGTCATAAACAGAAGATTGAAATTCAATTGGTTAAATTAAAAGACAAAGAACTCAGCATTCGTGCCATTAGTAAAGATCAATGTACCCTTGAAGAATGGACCTTTAAAGGAAAAGCCATATTCTTTCAAGAGGTATTTGGCATTACGCCCATCTTAAAAATAAAACGTGAAATAGGGTAGGTGAAACAATGAAGGAAATCAACTTTAGTCATACGGATTTTTATGAAAATAGAGAGCGTAGCTGGTTAGAATTTAACCAACGCGTATTAGATGAAGCTGAAAATGGGGAAAATCCTTTGCTAGAGCGGCTGAAGTTTTTATCCATAGTCAGTTCTAATTTAGATGAATTTTTTATGGTCAGAGTCGCATCCCTTAAGGAACAAGTCAGTGTGGGATATGAAAAGGAAGATTTCTCTGGTATGACACCTAAGGACATTCTTAAACATATTTCAACGCGTGTACATAAAATGTCTGAAGACCAAGCCCGCCATTACAAAAGAACCTTAGTACCCTATTTGAAAAAATCAGGGATCCTCATTAAAGAGACAGAGCATTTAACCTCAAAACAATTTGAGTTTTTATCCGAGTACTTTACAGATATTTTATATCCTGTTTTAACCCCTTTGGCCGTGGATTCAGGAAGACCTTTTCCGTTAATACTCAATAAAAGCTTAAATATTGCTTGCTTGATTAGAAAAGACTCACGAGAAGTCTTTGCAACTGTTCAAGTGCCTTCTGTACTACCGAGATTCCTTCAAATGCCCAGTGAGGAAGAGGGGGTCGTTCAGTATATCCTCCTTGAAAACATCATCATTAATTTCATACAAAGACTTTTTGTTGGTCATGAAGTACTTTGTGCTTATCCATATAGAATTACAAGAGATGCAGATTTATCCATTGATGAAGAGGAAGCTCAGGATTTACTCCTTGAAATTGAGAAGTCTATCAAACAAAGAAAATGGGGAGAAGCCATTCGCTTAGAAGTTCAGAAGGATATTGATGAACGGCTAGTTACCATTTTGACAACATCGCTTAACATACAAAGGAAAGATGTATACCCCGTTGATGGACCTTTAGACTTTACTTTCTTGATGAAATTCTATTCAATCAAGGGCTTTGACGCTTTGAAATTTGACAACTATGTGCCGAGAGTTCCAAAGGATTTACTGGGAGTGACGGATATTTTTGAGGCTATTAGAAATAAAGAATTGTTTTTATCCCATCCTTATGAGAGCTTTGATCCTGTTATTGATCTGATAAAAAAAGCAGCTAAGGATAAGAAAGTTTTAGCGATTAAACAAACTTTATACAGAGTCAGTGGTCAATCTCCTATTGTTAAAGCCTTGGCTGAAGCGGCAGAAGCCGGCAAGCAAGTCACAGTATTGGTGGAACTCAAAGCGCGATTTGATGAAGAAAATAACATCCAATGGGCGAGAAAGTTAGAGGAGTCAGGTTGCCATGTTATTTATGGTCTGGTGGGACTTAAGACACACTCAAAAGTGACCTTAATTGTTAGAAATGAGGATGATGGGATTAGGAGATATGTCCATCTTGGAACGGGTAATTATAACGACATCACTGCTAAGGTCTATACGGATTTGGGACTATTAACCTGTAACGAAAAGATTGGGGCTGACGTATCAGCGGTCTTTAATACTTTGTCTGGCTATTCGGATCCACCAAAATTATATAAAATTACCATGGCTCCTACACATTTGCGAGATAGGTTCTTGCGTTTGATTGAGCGTGAAATAGAATTTGCTAAGGAAGGTAGAGAAACGAAAATCATTGCAAAAATGAATGCTTTATGCGACGCAGAAATCATCGAAGCCCTCTACAGAGCTTCTGCAGCAGGTGTGACCATAGAACTGCTCATTAGAGGCATTTGTTCTCTGATTCCAGGCATACCAGAAGTCAGCGAGGGCATAACAGTTAAAAGTATCGTCGGTAAATACTTAGAGCATACCCGTGTTTTTTACTTTTTAAATAAAGGCCAAGAAGAGATTTATTTATCCAGTGCGGACTGGATGCCTAGAAACCTAAATAGAAGAGTTGAATTGCTTTTCCCTATTGAAGACATGGATATTAAAAAAAGGATTATGGACGAGCTTGAAGTGCTTCTCAATGACGTAGTTAAAGGAAAAGTGAAGGACCGTTTTGGTGTCTATCATCGAATCGATCGAAGAGGCAAAGAGATTATTAATGCACAAGAATATTTCCAAGAGGCAGCTATACGCAATGAAAAGAATTACCATATAGAAAAGGAAGAAGCAATCTTTATACCCGTTACTTCTGATAAACAATAGGGATATGACTGGAATAAGTGTGAAAACATTTGTTCCGGTCATTTTTTTTGTTATCAAATGCGCTTTTCACTTGACAAATGGGCTGAAAGAGAATAGAGTAAATATAAATAATAATGAATATATATACAAGAGGTGACACAATGGCAATTAATTTAAAAGGAAGAAGTCTTCTGACACTCAAGGATTATACACCACAAGAGATTGAATACTTGTTGAATTTAGCAAGTGACTTAAAGAAAAAAAAGCGCATGGGAATACCCGGTGATTTGCTTAAAGGAAAAAATATAGCCCTAATTTTCGAAAAACCGTCTACGAGAACGAGATGTGCTTTTACCGTAGGTTGCGTTGACGAAGGTGGGCATCCGGAATATTTAGGGAAAAATGATCTTCAACTGGGACATAAAGAGTCTGTTGAAGACACGGCAAGAGTGCTAGGTCGTTTGTTTGATGGCATTCAGTTTAGAGGCTTTAGTCAGGAGACTGTTGAGAAACTGGCAAAGTATAGCGGCGTACCCGTATGGAATGGCCTAACAGATGACTACCATCCCACACAGATTTTAGCGGATTTATTAACGATTCAAGAGCAGTTTGGTAACCTTAAGGGTCTTAACTTTGTTTTTGTTGGAGATGGTCGCTTTAATATGGGGAATAGTCTGATGATCGGTTGCAGCAAAATGGGCTTAAATTTTAAACTCATTGCGCCTTCAAGTTTGTGGCCAAAGGAAGAACTTATTGAAGAATGCAAAGGATTTGCCAAAGCTTCGGGAGGTTCTATAGAATTTACTCAGGATATTGAAGGGGTAGTTGGTGCTGATATTATTTATACAGACGTATGGTGTTCTATGGGTGAAGAGGATAAAGCGGCAGAACGGATCAAACTCTTAAGACCCTATCAAGTGAATAAAGAGCTTATGGATAAGGCGAATAATAAAAACATTATATTTATGCATGATCTACCAGCAGTTAAAGGCAATGAAGTAACAGAAGAGGTTTTTGAACAATATGCAAATGTGGTCTTCGACCAAGCCGAAAATAGAATGCACACCATAAAAGCTGTTATGGTTGCGACGTTAGGGAAATAAAAGGTTGGCCTCCGCCAACTTTTTTTTTGACAATTTTTCTGTGGCGTATTATGATAGGGGGTATATCAGATGGAAAGAGGAACAGGTATGAAAGATAAAGTGTTGAAGTTGCTCATGGAAGCAGAAGATTTCATTTCCGGAGAAGAAATGTGCCAGACCCTAGGCGTCTCGAGGACGGCAATCTGGAAGAAAATCCAGAAACTAAAGGAAGAGGGTTACTCCATTGTTTCAGTGACCAATAAGGGTTATAAGCTTTCCTTAGTTGAAGACCAGCTCCATGCCTATGAACTTCAACATCTGCTGAAAGCCTATGGACTTTTTGATGAAATATTTGTGTATGATACCATTGATTCTACTAATAAACAGGCCAAAAGAATTGCTATGGAGGGTCGTGTTACTTCGGCGCTTTTATTATCCGATGAGCAAACATTGGGCATAGGAAGACGAGGGCGCATTTGGGTTTCTCAACCTGGAACGGGAATCTATATGTCTCTGCTTCTAAAACCTGCTATTAAGCCGATCAATGCGGCCATGCTGACCTTGGTGACTGGGTTAGCTGTCTGTAAGGCTATTTCACAGGTCACCCAATTGGACTGTCAAATTAAGTGGCCTAACGATTTGGTGATCAATGGTAAGAAAATTTCAGGTATTTTAACGGAGATGAGTTCTGAAGTAGACTTTATCAATTATGTGGTCATTGGTATTGGCATCAATGTGAACAATGAAGCCTTTGATGAAACAATAGAAGCGGTGGCTTCTTCCTTAAAATTACAAGGTGGCATGACATATTCTAGAAAAGAAATAGTTCTTAAGATCATCCAGGAATTTGAGTGCTTATATCGTACCTTTATCCTAGAGGAGTCTTTGGCTTTCATTTTAGAGGATTATAATCAAAGATGTGTAACTGTAGGTAAGAAAGTTAAGATTGAAATAAAGGGCGAAACGGTCCTTGCTGAAGCGCTAAGGGTGTCGCAAGAGGGTGGTTTGGTTGTTAGGAATGAAGCTGGACAAGAATTGATGATTAACTCGGGAGAAGTATCCGTTAGAGGACTGCTGGGTTATGTATAAATGGAAGAAAAGGAAGGTATAAATAAATGTTAATTAATGATGAAAAGGTGGTATTAGCTGCGGCTAGCACATATGATAAGAAATACTACTTTAACGATGATTTTGAGCAAGTGCCCCAGAGTATTCAAGATGAGTTGAAGATCATCTGTGTGTTACATACTGCTGAGGTAGGTGGGATCATTACGGTTTCATTTGATGAAGAAGGCAGTTTGATCGTTGAAGCATCTGCAGATGAAGAGGATGTATTATATGATGAGATAGGCAGTCATTTAAAAGTCAAACAGTTATTGAGAGAACACAAAGCTTTGTGGGAATCTCTAGAGAAATTTTTCGAGGCTTTTTATTAAGAACAACTAGATACTTTTGACACTATAATCATGGATTGTACAAAAAAGTGTACAAGGTTGATTTTTTTGCTGGGGTTGGTTATAATATGAATACAGTTGATGGCTTTGTCTATTTTGGCCACAACTGTCAATAACATTGTCTTGTATCCCTTAGGGAACGAGAACAGGAGGAATAAAATGAATAAATTACTTAAAAATCCTAGAAATCTCACATTTCTTGGTGTGATGCTTGCCATCACGATCATACTAGATAGCACTCCACTCGGGGCTATACCAGTAGGAAGTATCAGTGCAACGATTACCCATATTCCCACAATTATTACCGGGATTATCCTCGGACCGATTGCAGGTTTGATTATGGGAACAGCTCTTGGATTCGTATCTTTGATTCATGCGCTAACAAGACCAGTGGGTATATTAGATCCATTATTTGTAAATCCATTAGTTTCTGTATTACCAAGAATGTTTATTGGTGTGATGTCCTATTACGCTTACACAGGGCTTACAGCACTCTTTAAAAAAGGTGTTGCCGGTCAATTGGTTAGCACAATTGTTGCTGGTGCTGTAGGGAGTCTTACAAACACTGGACTTGTGTTTTTGATGCTATACCTGGTTTATGCAAAAGAGGTGGTTGAGAAGGTTGGTCTGGCATTTAAAGCCATATTGATTCTTGTGTTTACCACTAATGCTGTTGCAGAAGCCGTCGTGGCAGCGCTGATTACTGGAGCCATTTCAGTTGCGTATTTCAGATACAATAGAACAAGACAAATATAATATGAATAGATAAATGAATAAATAAAAGCTTTTCTAACGACTACCAATGGCAGGAAACTCTTGCTAAAGGTAGTCGTTTCGTGAAAGCTCTCATTTTAAGAAAAGGGGTGTAAACATGTTATTAGTAGTAGATATCGGCAACACCAATATTACCCTAGGTGTTTATAAGAAAGAGGTCTTATTAGGGACTTTTAGAATGACCACAAAGACACCAAGAACGTCAGATGAATATGGTATATTTATTCTTTCATGGCTTCAATTTAGGGGCATGACAGCGGATGATATCACAGATACCATTATCTCTTCAGTGGTGCCGAACATCATGTATTCTTTTACAAATGGCATCATCAAGTATTTGAAAAAGGAACCTATGATTGTTGGACCTGGTATTAAAACAGGAATATCCGTGATCACCGAATCGCCTAAAGAGGTTGGATCCGATCGTATTGTGGATGTAGCCGGTGCTTACTATACATACGGTGGTCCTGCACTTGTTATTGATTTTGGAACGGCAACGACCTATGATGTTGTGTCGGAAAAAGGTGCTTTTGAAGCTGGCATTACTTCACCAGGCATTAAAATCAGTTCCAATGCCCTTTGGCAAAAGGCGGCAAAGCTCCCTGAAATTGAAATCAAAAAACCAGATAGCATTCTGGCTAAAAATACCATTACCAGTATGCAAGCCGGCCTTGTTTATGGGTATATCGGGCAAGTGGAGTACATTGTTAAAAAGGTTAAGGAAGAAATGGATATGGAGATGAAAGTCATTGCAACAGGCGGTTTGGCACGGATCATTGTTGGCGAAACGGACTGTATCGATATTCATGATCCGGATTTAACCTTTAAAGGACTTAAAATTATTTATGAGAAGAATAAATAAACCATACACAGAGGTGAGAACATGAGGATTGGGGATGTCCTACTAGAAAATAACATACTGATGGCCCCAATGGCGGGTGTTTCAGATATGCCTTTTAGAGTTTTGTGTCATGAGCAAGGCTGTGGCTTAGTTTACACAGAAATGGTGAGTGCTAAAGCCATCATGTATAACAATCCTAAAACGGATTTGTTGTTACAGGTACATCCGGATGAAGGTCCAGTAGGCGTACAGCTTTTTGGAGCGGATCCTCAAATCTTATCTGAAATGGCTAAGCGAATAGATTGTGAAGCGGTAGCACTTTTTGATGTCAATATGGGCTGTCCGGTTCCTAAGGTTTTTAACAATGGGGAAGGTTCTGCTCTTATGAAATACCCAGCGTTAGTAGGGGAAATTGTCACAGCATTAACCAAGGCAGTGCATAAACCAGTGACCATAAAAATAAGAAAAGGGATTGACGATGCCCATGTCAATGCAGTGGAAATTGCTAAAATAGCTGAAGCCAGTGGCGCAAAAGCCGTAACAGTGCATGGACGAACCAGAGAACAATATTACAGTGGAAAAGCCGATTGGGACATCATCAAAAGAGTCAAAGAGAGCGTTAAAATTCCTGTCATTGGTAATGGAGATGTTTTTACGGCTAAGGATGCTAAGCATTTGATGGATGTTACAGGTTGCGATGGTGTGATGGTAGCCCGCGGCGCTCAAGGCAATCCTTGGATTTTTAGTGAAATTAACCATTATCTGAAAACGGGTGAACTTCTTGAGCGCCCAAGTCAGGAAGAAATTATTGGAGCCATCATAAGACATGCAAGGATGTTGATAGGTGCTAAGGGAGAATTCGTTGCTATGAGGGAGATGAGAAAGCATATCTCCTGGTATACCAAGGGGATGAAGAACTCCTCCAAAATGAGAAACGAGATCAACCAAATTGAAACCATTGACATGCTAGAACTGCAGATGCAAAGATTGTTAGAATGACTTGAAACAAATTTTATTAGGTTTCGAGTCTTTTTTTGAAAGGAGAGCAATATTATTATACTAAACATAAAATTAGGGATCCTATGTCAAAAAAATATGCCTATGTGGACTGCTTCGAAGAAATGAAAGAGGTACCTATTAAAAACCCCTTAGTTAAATATTTAGGTGATCAAGCACTTAAAAAATACATTATCACTAAATTTCCTAATAGCATAGAAGAGGTTGTATACGCCAATTCACCAGGTTATAACATTAGGATTCCCTTGATTAAACCCCTTCAGGACGAAGATGTGTCGTACATAAACGAAGTGATAAATCGGAAGAGCGTCGTGTAGGGAAAGAAGACATCCACGTACTCATTTTAAATGAGGCCCTTATGCCCTATAAAAAAGAATTTTTGATGACCACATCTAATCCCACCTCTTTAGGACTTTTTTTTATCCATAAAATACTAAATCAAGCTAAAATAATGTTGAGCATAATGGAGAAAGATATTAGGTACATCCTCGTTGATGGACCTTCTACGGACTCTGAATATGTGCTTGATCATATTTGCGAAAATGCAAATGCACTGACTCTGGTAACCGACCAACCTAAGCGTTATGAAGATAAATTGGAAGAAATCTACCAAGAATGGGGTTTAGCAGTTCAAGTGAGGAGCAAGAATCTGCAGCAAAAACTCAAGGGTGATATCATCATTAATTGCAGCAGAGACTACGATAAACTATTTTATTGTTACGATTCGGGAGCCATTTTAATTGATTTTTTATCCCAAGAGGACATACTTTATAGGACAAAAATTAAACGACAGGATCTGAAAATTATTCATCAATTTGATGCCTATTACAGCGAAGAAAAGTGGCCATCGGATATTCTAATGGGGATTTTATTGAGTCAAGAGCGATTAATAAGAAACATTTATTTGGGTGGTTATAGATACAATTTAAAGGAAAAAATAGATAAGGTACTTAAGGTTTATCCTATGGAATTCAAGCTTCATGTCTTTTAAAACGGCCAGTTACAGGTTTGGTAAAGGTTTGCTAAAGGTTGATTGCAGGTGAATATTCTTGACAATAAAAATAGTTTAAGTTATAATAGCTAGAATAATTATGAAAGTGAACTCCTCTATTTATTGCGGTGAAAGCTGCACTAAATATTTTTTACGCTTATAACATGGGGAAATGTTATGATAAATTAAGCAAAATAGGAAGGGTGTAGCAGAATGGCAGATAAAAAAATGATTCTTACTTACAGTGGGCTAAGAGAACTGGAAGAAGAACTTCAAAATCTCAAGTTAGTAAAAAGAAAAGAAATAGCAGAGGTTATTAAAGAAGCACGCGCTCAAGGCGATTTGTCCGAAAACGCTGAGTACGATGCAGCAAAAGACGAACAAGGTGAAATAGAGGCGAGAATAGCCCATCTAGAAAAGATGCTTAAAAACGTTGAAGTCATTGACGAAGACGAAGTGGACCTAAGCACTATTAATATCGGATGTAAAGTGAGACTTTATGATTACGATCTTGAAGGTGAAGTAGACTTTGCCATCGTGGGTTCAGCAGAATCAGCACCATTAATGGGCAAAATTTCAAATGAATCACCAGTGGGCCAAGTTTTATTAGGACTTATGGTAGGCGAAGAAGCTGTGGTAAATACACCAGCTGGTCCCCTTAAATTTAAAGTATTAGAAATACACAGATAAGTAGAGCTAAAGGAGTGTTAAAAGTGTCAGAAAATAACAATCAGGTCGTTGAAGAACAAGATTTAAATGAATTACTAAAAATTAGAAGAGCAAAGCTGAGAGAACTCCAAGACCAAGACAAAGATCCTTTCGTTATTACAAAATACGAAGTGACCCACCACGGTCAAGAAATCTTTGACAATTTTGAAGCCTTAGAAGGCAAAGAAGTATCTATTGCAGGGCGAATCATGACAAAGCGAAACATGGGAAAAGCTTCTTTTTGTCATATCCAAGATAAAACAGGACAGATTCAAACCTATGTGCGTCAAGATGTTATTGGCGAAGTAGACTACGACCTTTTTAAGCATTACGATCTTGGAGACATATTAGGCATATTTGGTGAGGTCTTTAGAACTCAAAAAGGTGAAATGTCCATTAAAGCACATAAAGTCACTCTGTTGACTAAAAGCTTACAAATCCTACCTGAAAAATTTCATGGTTTAAAGGATACGGATATCAGATACCGCCAAAGATACTTAGATCTCATCGTCAACCCTGAGGTTAAAGATACATTTTATAAACGCTCCCAAATTATAAAAGAAATAAGAAATTTCTTGGATGGCAGAGACTTCTTAGAAGTTGAGACACCCATGATTATTGATATCCCTGGTGGCGCTGCGGCAAAACCTTTTACGACCTATCATAATGCTTTAGATATGAAGGTTCATATGAGAATTTCTTTAGAGCTTTATTTGAAGAGACTGATTGTGGGTGGCTTTGAACGCGTTTATGAAATGGGACGTGTTTTTAGAAATGAAGGGTTATCTGTAAGACATAATCCCGAGTTCACTCTACTAGAACTTTATCAAGCCTACACAGATTACTATGGCATGATGGATTTAACAGAAGATTTGTTCAAATATTTAGCTAACAAAGTACTTGGCAAGACAACAGTTTCTTATGATGGTGTTGATATTGATCTTGGGAAACCTTTTGAGAGACTTACCATGGTTGGTGCTGTATTAAAGTATACAGGTATTGATTTTAATGATGTGCCAGATGATGAGGCTGCTAAAGTTTTAGCAAAAGAAAAACATGTTCACTTTAAAAACCATATGAAAAAGGGCGATATCATTAACCTTTTCTTTGAAGAATTTGTCGAACATCACCTAATCCAACCTACTTTCATTATGGATCATCCTGTTGAGATTTCTCCTCTAGCAAAAAGAAAACCTGATCAACCTCAGTATACAGAGCGATTTGAGCTTTTCATTACTAAAAGAGAATTTGCAAATGCTTTCTCAGAGCTTAATGATCCGATCGATCAAAGAGGCCGATTTGAACACCAAGAGTCTTTAAGAGCTGCTGGTGACGAAGAAGCGAACATGATTGATGAAGATTTCTTATTAGCTTTAGAGTATGGTATGCCGCCGACAGGTGGACTTGGAATTGGTATTGACCGATTGATTATGTTGTTAACAGACTCCTATTCAATCAGAGATGTACTACTTTTCCCAACTATGAAAAATTTAAAAGAAGTATAAATAAGCATTTAAGTATAATAAAAAGAAGTATTCCTATGTCAAATAGGTACTTCTTTTTGTTTTGCAATAAAGTTGATGTATATAGCCTTATATTGCATCATTTAACGTATGTTACTTGAGGTTTAAAATTTATTTTGAGCAAGATAAGTATGTACATGAAATTGGATAGCGATAAATTATTCGGAAAACAAGTCGAAAAGGGTCGTTTTATATGCTATAATGATGAACAGATGCTACTAGCTAGACGAGGTACGATTAATAAAATGGGGTGATTTACGTGGGTAAGAGTAATAAAGATACAAGCAAAAGAGCTTTTAAGGGTTGGATGGTTTTGCTGCTAACAGCAGTTATATGTGTTATTATTGCAGCCGTTTATAGGTTTGGGTTTAATGATCAAGAGTTAGAAGAAAAGAATGGACCACTTGCACCTTCCGATATTTCTAAGGAAGAAAAGGATGAGGGCATTACACAAGCAATTGTAGATCTAGATGACTTTATGGTGGCGCCCAGTGCTGTTACAACTGTTTTCAAAACAGAACCGACCATTAGAGGCATTTTTTTAACAGCTAACACAGCTGGTATTTCAAAATCACTGGATAACCTGATTCAACTCGCTAACGATACAGAAGTAAATGCTTTTGTTATCGACGTGAAAAATGATGATGGTGAAATCACGTATAATATGGACTTAAAATTAGTCGATGACATTGGAGCTGAAAAGGCGGCAATCAGAGACATCAATGTGGTAATGGATAAGCTCTATGACAATAATATTTATCCAATCGCAAGGATAGTTGCCTTTAAAGATCCCTATTTATCCAAGAAAATGACAGATTATGCTATTAAGAATCAAGATGGTAGTCTTTTCATGTATAAGAATATTTCTTGGTTGAATCCATACAACGAAGATTCTTGGAAATACATTGTGGATGTTGCCAAGGAAGCTGCGAAATCAGGCTTTAAAGAAATACAATTTGATTACATTAGGTTTGAGGCTACGCGTACCTTAGAGACAGCTGATTTTGGGGATATCGATCCCAATATTTCTAAGATAGATGTCATAACACATTTTCTAGATTATGCAAATAAAGAACTGGAGCCCTACGATGTAGTGGTGTCTGCAGATGTTTTTGGTACCATCATTCAAAGTGAAGTGGATGCCAAAATCATAGGACAAAATTACCTGGAAATGGCAAAAAGACTTGACGTAATCTGCCCAATGGTATATCCTTCTCATTATGGAAGAGGTTATTTTGGCTTGCCATCTTCAGAACCACCCGATTTGCACCCATACGAAATCATTTATGGCTCCATGGAAGCCTCTAGAAAATTACTAGAAACTGCTCCAGAGACACAGATAAAAGTGAGACCTTGGCTACAAGCCTTCACAGCTTCTTATCTACCGAATGGTGAATATATGACTTACGATGGCGATGCAATAAGAGAACAAATTCAAGGTGCATACGATGCCGGGTTAACCGAATGGTTGCTCTGGAATTCACGAAATAAATACGATATGGGTGGCCTTGAATTAGAGTAATCGGTAAATGTGAGGTGAAAACATGTTAGATCAAGAAAAAGTGAAGTTAATGACTAAATTGGCTATTTATGAGAAAAATATCGGAAAAGAGGATTTGAAAAAAATGGAGTTCTTTAAATCCGATTTTATTTCCTTTAATAATTTTAAAATGCAATTTAGTGTGACGCTTGCACTTATCTTTTTTTTCAGCATCGAATTTTCAAAAATAGTTATGGACCATATTGCGAACATCACTGAGTTTGATTTTGTTGGTCTTGGTATTAAGTATTTAACTATTTGGGTCGTTTTTATGGCTGTTTACACAATCATTTCCACGATCAATAATCGTATTGAATTTTCCAAATCGAAAAGTAGAATCGATGAATATGAAAAAATGCTAAAAAATTTAGAGAAGATTCAGTAGGAGGTTATTGAATATGAAACTGCTTGAAATCAAAGAATTTTTAATCAATTTCTATAAGAAGTTTGAAAAAATTATTCTACCTGTAGGTAAATTTATTATCGCTTTAATGACTTTAATAAATTTAAATGGTTTTTTTGGCTATAACAATATCTTAAATAAAGCAATTGTAAATATAGCATTAGCAGCTCTTGTGACTTTTATACCGGCTAGTTGGTTTTTATTGATTTTAATTGCAATTGTTAGTGCCCAGCTAATGGTCGTTTCCATTGAAGCGACGATTATTTTAACCATTGGTATGTTGGTTGTTTATCTGCTTTTTGTTAGAATATTTCCTAAAATGGCCTACTTTGTTATTCTTGTACCCTTATGTTTTGCATTAAAAATTGGATATGTGATTCCAATCCTTGGAGGTCTGTTCTTTGGACCTTCAGCGATTGTTTGTATTGGAACAGGTATACTCGTTTATTATTTCGGCAATCATTTGCCAGGATTATTGCAAGTGAAATCGGTAAGTTTGTATGACATTCCACAAACCGTAATGAATATGTACAAATATATCATGAATGCTCTAACACAAGATTCCGCCATGATTTTAACCATTATGGTATTTACAGCGGTACTTTTGGTTACATATTTTGTAAGCAAGTTAGAATTTGATCATATTTGGTATATTGCTATAGCAGCAGGTGCTACTGTCAATATATTGGGTTTTATTATTGGCACAGTCGCTTTAAAAGTAGATCATTCCATTATTGGCGTTCTGTTTGGAAGCATTGTAGCAGCTATTTTGTGTTGCATGGCACAATTCATGCGGTTTTCCTTGGATTATGCACGCGCTGAGAAGGTTCAGTTTGAAGATGATGATTATTATTACTTTGTAAAAGCGTTACCTAAAGTTAAAATTACTAAAACTCAGAGAGCCATTAGGAAAATTAAATAAGGGATCAAAAACCACTTGAACAGTGGTTTTTTCTTTTTATTTAAAAAAAGGGTTTCAAAAGAGCGAATAAATGATATAATTGTATCAGTGAAAAAATGGAATTAAGAGGTGCAATGTGATTACATTATCAGAAATTTGGGCTAATCTCAAATTAATTTTAAATCAATTACCCAAAATACGAACAAAAGACATCATTGAAATTATTATGATTTCTTTTGTCATATATCAAATTATTAAATGGGTACGTGGTACAAGAGCTTGGATGCTGGTAAAAGGGATCGCTGTTCTTTTTGCTATTGCTGCTGTTGCGACCATTTTTAAACTCACGACCATATTATGGATTTTTGAAAATACCATTAGTGTGGGTATTATTGCAATTATTGTTGTGTTCCAACCCGAGTTGCGAAAAGCCTTAGAACAATTGGGACGTAAGAATTTCTTTTCACAAATTAATGTATTTGAAGAGCAAAGAGAACACTCTGAGATTTTATCCGTTGAATTAATAGATGAAATGCTAGTAGCCATTGATGAGATGTCAAAAGCTAAGACAGGTGCACTGATTGTTATTGAGCAAGATGTGCGATTAGATGAGTTTGAAAGAACGGGTATTTTAATTGATGCCATTATCTCTAAACAAATGCTGGTTAATATATTTGAGCATAACACACCGTTACATGATGGTGCGGTGATTCTAAGACATAATAGAATTGTAGCTGCGACTTGTTACTTGCCCCTTTCTGAAAATATGACCTTAAGCAAAGAACTTGGAACGAGACACCGTGCTGCCGTTGGATTAACAGAAGTAACCGATAGCATCATCATTGTTGTTTCAGAAGAAAGTGGTGATATTTCAATGGCCTTAGGAGGCAACTTAATTCGAAATGTCAACACGGACTACTTAAAGAATAAACTGGTTTATGTTCAAAAGAAACTTGTAGATGTCAACAAATTCAAGATTTGGAAAGGTAGACATAAACATGATAAAAAAGATAACGCATAGATTTGGTTGGAAAGTATTGTCGGTGATGTTAGCGTTTTTGCTTTGGTTATTAGTGGTCAATTATGAAAATCCAATAATCACTTACCCCTACACCCTAACAGTAGAAAAGCAAAACGAAACAGCCATTACGAGTCAAAACAAAGCCATAGAATATAAAGGGGGTCAGACTGTAGATATTACTGTAAAAGGCAAACGCACAATCATTGATGGATTGTCAAAAAGTGACCTTAAGGCATATGTGGATTTATCCAAGTTGTCGATTACCAATGCCACGGAAATTCTATTTAAAGTGCCGGATGGTGTGACAGTCATTTATAAAAATCCAGCAGCTATGACCATTGGTCTACAAAATATCATTAAGGCTCAAAAGCAAGTGCAGTATATCTTTGATGGCGTGCCAGCAGATAACTTTATTGAATTAGATCCCATTATTACACCTAATATCATTCAAATTACAGGACCAGAATCTCAAGTCAATCAGGTTTCAAGTGTCACAATTACGATTTCAATAGAGGGTGCTAAAAAGGATATTACATTATTTGCAACCCCTCAGTTATGGGATAACAATCAAAATGTCGTAAGCGATGTTAAAATGAATGTAGATCGAGTATCTGTCATGATCCCTATTCAAAAAACTAAAACCATACCGATTATAGTATCGGATGTCGTGGATTTGACAGCAGGATATGTGATTACGAGACAAGTTCAAGATATCAATAAAATTACCATTCGTGGTACGGAAAGCGCGGTTGATGCCATTAACAGCGTTACAATCGGAAATGTTTCTCTTGAGAATGTAACCGAAGATACCTCGTTGCCTATAAATATTGATGATTATCTAGATGATTCTGTTGTGATTATCAATAATGATGGCTTTATGAAATTAGACTACACCATTCGAAAGCTAGAAGAGAAGATTATAACGGTCCAATCTCAGGATATCATCATTAAAAATATACCAGAAGGACTCGAATTCTCTTATGATGACGATTTAGCCATTGACCTCGTCATTAAGGGCATACAAAGTGATTTGGATCAAGTTACATTAGAGTCATTAAGTCCAAATATTCGATTGTTTGAGTTACTACCGGGTGAACAAGAAGTGGAACTTTTCTATACTTTACCGCCTAAGGTAGTCCTGACCTCAGATCCACCCTTACTCAATATCACTTTAGTTGAGAAAGAAGTACTTGAAACACCATAAGACAAAAAAAGCGGATGCTCTTATAAAAGAACATCCGCTTACTTTTTATATAAATAAATTATCCAGTTTATATTAATTTCTTTAAGATCAAATGACTTCTGCTGATAAAAGTAGTCATAGCATCAGGAGACAAGGATTTATGGCTTAACATGGCAAGGTCATAAATTTGCTCACAGAAAAGTTTTAAATCTTCTTTCTTTGCTTCTTCATCTACATGAGCAATGATAAACTTTACCAGCTCATTTTTCTTATTCAACATAAGCGTTTCTTCTGATTTAAACATACTGGTATCAAGTCCATACATACCGTACATTTTAGACATTTCTTGCATTCTTCTGGAATCTTCAGAAAGCAGTATGATTGCTGAAATTTCCTCTGATTTAAGGTTTTCTATTTTAACTTTAAGATGTTCATTACCAAGGGCTTCTTTGAAGACAGTTTCTAGGGTCTCTAGAATTTTTTTATCAGCTTCTTCATTGACAGCTTCACTGGTATCCTTCATGGTGTCTGTTAAATCAGAATCAATTCGAACAAACTTAATGCCAGATTCTTTCATTTCCAAATGTGATATAAAAGGATTATCAATGTTGTGCTCAAGGATGACGGCTTCCATATCATGATCTTTAAACATCTTAACATATTGAGCTTGTTGTTTTTCATCGGTTACGTAATAGACTTTGTTCTCATGTTTTACTTTGTTGTTTTCAAGGTATTCTGATAAGGCAACATGGTTACCGCTGGTTGTTTTATAAAGCATAATGTCTTTGACTTTGTCATAGAAAGTTTCATCTTTCAAGCAACCAAATTTAATGAAAGGATTGATATCTCCCCAGAAGCCTTCGTAAGTAGCACGTTCAGTGTTATAAAGGGAGTTCAGTTTATCGCCCACTTTCTTTGAAATGTAGCTAGAAATTTTCTTCACAAAACCATCGTTTTGTAAGAAACTTCTGGAAACGTTAAGAGGCAGATCAGGACAATCAATAACGCCTTTAAGGAGTAATAGAAATTCTGGTATAACTTCTTTAATATTGTCAGCAACAAACACTTGATTGTTATACAGCTTAATTTGGCCTTCCATGGTATCAAACTCATTGTTTAATCTTGGGAAGTAAAGGATACCTTTTAAGTTAAAAGGATAGTCCATATTCAAATGGATCCAGAATAAAGGCTCTTTGAAATCCATAAATGTTTTGCGGTAGAATTCTTTGTACTCTTCGTCGGTACATTCGTTTGGTTTTTTTACATAAAGGGGTGTTGTAGAATTTAAAGGTTTTGGACCTGTTTTTACAGGTATTTCTTCGCCTTCCTCAGCTTCGCCCACCTCAACTTCTTCTTCAGGGGTGACTTCTTTATTAGCGTCTGCTAAGAAGATGTCATAAGGCATGAAAGAACAATATTTTTCAATGGTTGTGCGTAATTTTGACTCGGATAAGAATTCAAGGCCATCTTCACTGATGAAAAGGGTGATGTCTGTTCCGCGTTCTATACGTGAGCCTTCTTCCATCTCAAACTCTGTACCGCCTTCGCAAATCCATTTAACGGCAGGTTCGTCTTTAAAAGATTTTGTATGAATTTCAACTTTTTCAGCCACCATAAAGGCAGAATAAAATCCAAGACCAAAATGTCCAATAATTTGATCATCATTGGTTTTATCTTTGTATTGGTTTAAGAAATCTTCAGCGCCTGAAAACGCAATCTGATTGATGTATTTTTTGATTTCTTCTTCGGTCATTCCCAGACCATTGTCTGTGAAGGTTAAAGTTTTGTTTTTCTCATCAACGACCACGTCAACTTTGTAGTGGGTATCTTCGCTGATTGTGGCTTCACCTAGAATGTTAAGCTTTTTAAGCTTTGTAATCGCATCACTTGCATTAGAGATTAATTCTCTGACAAATATGTCGTGTTCCGAATAAAGCCATTTTTTGATAATTGGGAAAATATTCTCGCTGTGAATGGATAAACTACCTTTTTCTTTACTCATGTTAAGCCTCCTTGGACTAGATATTTTTCTAAAAGTATCATACAACTAGAGGAACAAAATGTCAAGAAAAAAGTTAGCACTCGTCACACACGAGTGCTAACAGCTTTATGTATTCATTTTAGTGATAGGAATTTCATGCTTTGAAAAGAACCGTAGAATTGAATCATCAAAGTAAGATTCCACTGATTTATCCAGGGTAAATAATTTGTAGTTTGTGCCCGTAACGATTTTTAAACTGTTGGTTTCATAGAGAACATTGAGATAAAAACCATGGACATCCTCAGGCTGAAAAGAAGAATTGCTTTTCAGAACAATGTTCAATTTACTCTTATTAGAAATAGCAAAAACGATTTTAATGGAGGAGGGGGATTTAGACCCCTTTATTAAGGTATAGATGGTTTGCTTAAGATCTAACCATTTAACATACCGCTGATCCCCAAGTGCTTCTTGTTCTTCAGAGTCATAAAAGGATACATTCAAAGCACCATCAACAGAAAATTTGACCACTTGAGATATGTCCATAGAGATCACTTCAAAATCGTCAAAAGTTGTGTCTTTAAAAAGTTTGTGCATAAAAATTTTAATGTCTTCTACTTGTAAAGCTATCATTTCAAGCCTCCACTCTCCGGTCGTATGATATACCGCTCATTCTATATTAACAAATGCTTCTAGTAAGATGCAACTTATTTTTTTAATGGCGGGGATAAATGACTGTTAAAACCAACTCTTGTGAGTTTTGGAGCGCTTATGGTATACTAGAAAAAGATGATATAGGGTATTACAGGGGTGATGTGATGAAAAAACTGACTCGAGATTTTTATAGGAGAGAGACCTTAATTGTTGCACAAGAGCTCCTAGGAAAAACACTGGTTCATGACCTTGGGACGAGCCTTATCCAATGCACCATCAGTGATGTAGAAGCATATACCGGTGTTCAAGACAAAGCCTGTCATGCTTATGGGGGTAGAAGAACACAAAGAACTGAGCCTCTTTGGGGTGAACCTGGGTTTTCATATATTTACTTGATTTACGGCATGTATGACCTTTTAAATGTGGTAACAGAGCCAAAAGGTGAGCCCTGTGCCGTACTCATTCGAGGGGTTATACCTATAAAACCATTAGATGAGATCAGCTTAATGAGGTATCAGAAGCCCTATGATGCATTGACAAAAGCTCAAATAAAAAACATGTCTAATGGTCCTGGGAAGGTATGTAAAGCCATGAAATTAGGCCGCTCACATAATGAATTAGACCTGTTAGGCGATGAACTCTATATTTGTGAAGCGCCACCGATAGAAACGAATAAGATCCTAACAGGAAAAAGGATTAATATTGACTATGCGCTAGAAGCGAAAGATTTTTTGTATCGATTTTATTTGGAATAAGGTGAATAGCACCAATAGGAGAAAAAATGAACAACTCGGTAAATGATTTTCTGGATTTTTTAAAAGTATCAACGACAACCTATCACACTGTTTTAGAATGTGAAAGACGTCTTTTAGCGGCAGGCTTTACAAAGTTAAATATGAACGAGACCTGGTGCATGCAACCTTCAGGTAAATATTATGTGCTTCCGAATCATGCTATGTGTGTCGCTTTTACTGTAGCTTCAGAAATGCATCGCTTGAACGGCTTAAAACTAATCGTTACCCATAATGACAGTCCTTGTTTTAAAATAAAAACAAGACCGGAAATGGTTTTTGAAAACTGTTTGAAGCTCAATACAGAAGTTTATGGTGGACCCATACTCAATACCTGGTTAGATCGACTGCTATCTATTGCAGGGAAAGTGGTATTAAAGTCAGATGATATACTGAACCCGAAAATTGCTTTTGTAGATCTGAAAAAGACAATCTTGACAATTCCAAACTTAGCTATCCATATGAATAGAAAAATCAATGAAGGTGTTGCATTAAATCCTCAAATTGATTTGCTTCCAGTGCTAGGACTCATTGACAAACAGTGCCAAACAGATGGTTACTTAGTTCGACTCATTGCACAAGAGCTTCAAGTAGAGGCGAGTGATATTTTAGATTTTGACTTATTTGTGTATTTAGCAGAAGAGGGTGCTTTGATAGGTGTTGAGGAAGAGTTGATTTCAGCCCCTAGACTGGATAATTTATCTATGGTTTACGCCAGTATAGAGGCACTTATTAATTCAGGTCATGAAAAAGGCATTAATTTAGCTGTTTGTTTTAATCACGAAGAAGTAGGCAATACAAGCATTGAGGGGGCTGACTCGACACTCCTTGCTATGATTACAGAGCGGATTATGATGGGGTACAACAAAACGAAAGATCAATACTACCGCATGTTGGATCATTCCTTTATGATTTCAGCAGATGCCGTTCACGCCCACCATCCCAATCTCTCAGAAAAGAGTGATCCAACAAATAAAGTGCTCATGAACAAAGGGGTGACGATTAAAGGAAGTGCAGGAAAGAGCTACAGCACTGATAGTGAATCTGCAGGGGTCTTTATGCAACTTTGTCTACAAGCCCAAGTACCCGTCCAGAGATTTTCCAATAGATCGGATCAACCAGGTGGAAAAACTCTTGGACCAGTAGCAAATAAATACCTGCCTATCAGCACGGTGGACGTTGGGCTTCCCATGTGGGCTATGCACTCTGCCCGTGAAGTTGTAGGTGTATCAGACTTTTATGACATGATGAAGGTATTTAATACCTTCTATGAATGTTAATCCATTTATGACTTATAACTCACGCCAATATCTGCACCGATAACACCAACGATATCCTCAAAGTCATTGTATAAAGGAAGGCTAATGGTGATGCATGGATTTTTTGAAATGGCTGAGATGTATACATCGGAGACGAAAATCTCTCCTTTGATGCTCTCAGTATACCAATCTCTAATAAGGGCATTGGGGATGCCAGCAGGTGGGTTAGAATAGATGAAATTACCGCCAGCATCGTTGGTCCAAATGGCTTCAATTTGTTTGGAACATTCTAAAACGATGTCTAAAATCTTCTTATGTGCTGGAATATTGTTTTGCTTAAGACCCGCATTCTTTTCTGAAATAACGGTTAAGTGCTCTATTAAGTCTTGAGTTTGTTGATTAATATGACCTTTTGTTGCGGCTAGTAGATTCACATCCATTTTATTGGTTAAGGCATGTAGACTACTAGAGGTGTCTTTAAGATTCGTTTCTAACTTGGTAATGTCATTGTTTTTTTTGTAAAGGGTCTCTATATGATCATTCATTTTGATGATTTCTTGAGCAACCTGTTCTGAAGCACTTGAGCTTTGGGTAATGGTAGAATTGAGTTGATCAAAAAGGTCTAGATTTTCATCTAATTTATTTTTCATACCATGAACGCTTTGATCTACCTCTAAATAGGAGTCTTCAATTTTTTGAAGACCCTTTTTTATGACCTGAGTATTTTCAACGGCTGTAAAAACACTTTCTTGTGTCAGTTTGGATTGTTCTATGACGTTGTGGATGTCAAAGTCAACTTCCTTGATAATTGATGATATTTCATCTACAGAATGAGAACTGCTTTGAGCAAGAACCCTAATCTGATTGGCTACCACGGAGAAACCAGCACCGGCTTCACCCGCCCGAGCAGATTCAATTGAGGCATTTAGGGAGAGCAACTGGGTTTGCTTATAAAAAGTTTGAACCGTTGTAAGGATTTCAGCAATTTTCTGTGTGGAAAAGTTAAGTTTATTGATATAGGCTACAGAAGCTTTACTGGTTGCGGAAATATTGTCAATTAAGGCAATAACTTGTGCAATCGAATCTAATTGAGAGGCGATGATGGCTTTTGAAGAGGCACTTGATTCTTGAAGTCTAGCGGCTGAGGCTTGGAGCACCTGGGTATTTTCAACCATGGATTTTGCAACATCAACGCTTTCAGATACTTTATCAAAGTTTAAATGATTGGCAATAGCTAGATTTTCAGAGTTCTTAAAGATCTCATCAGAAATCTTTTTTTGATTGTCAAGGACGCTACCTATGGCTGAAGTGGAACTGTCAATCTGAGAAGCGACCACTTGCATTTCAAAGACATGAGAAAGCAGTTGGGTTTGCATGCTTTCAATAGCAGCAGATAAGCCACTCATCCCGAATTTATAGGTTTGAGGATTGATTTCTTCAAGATAGTTGCCATTTGCAATGGCGTTGGCTTTACTTGTTAGGGTTTTAATAGATTTGCTCATAGTATGACTTCCTTTCGTATGGATTTCATCCCAAAAATTAAGACTAAAAAAAGGAGCCTTGCACTGCTGTGCAAAGCTCCATCGCCTTTATATAAGAACTATCTTACTATAGCACAGAATAAATGTCAAACACATTGAAGTCAAATAACTCTGCAAGTTAAAAACTTTTAGAGAATTTATTTGACGTTTGTCTTGCAAAAGCAAATAAAAAGAGATATGATAGGTATGCTTATAAATAGGGTGGTGCAATGCTTTGTGAAAGGGCATAAAGATATGAAAAAACTTGGCTTCATAGAATGCTATATTGCATTTTTCAAAATAGGCTTATTGACCATCGGTGGTGGCTATACGATGTTGCCGATTATTGAAAAAGAAATCATAGATCATAAGAAATGGGTGAGCAATGAGGATGTTTTAAATAGTTATGCCTTAGCTCAATCTATTCCAGGAATTATTGCAGTTAACACTGCGGTGCTACTGGGATATAAATTGAACAAGCTTAAAGGGGCTATCGCCTTTTGTTTAGGTGTTATTTCGCCTTCCATTATCATTATTTTAATGCTTGCAAAAGTTTATGAAAATGTCATTGGAAATCCTTATATCGAACAGGCACTTAATGGTATTAGAATTGCAATACTTGCCATGCTCTTTGTTACGGTAGTGAATCTTGCAAGAAAATCGATAAAAGATTTATGGGGCATTGTTCTAGCACTATCTGCCTTTATTTTGGTGAGTTTTTTAGATGTTTCGCCGGTATATGTCATCCTAGCTGGTGTTGTGGTAAGCATTTTGATTTATCACAGAAAGGATCGATCAAATGGTGGACATACTTCTTAAACTTACAAAAGAGTTTTTTATCTTTGGGCTAGTCAGTTATGGTGGTGGCCTCGGCATGCTGTCCTTACTTCAAGACCGAGTAGTGGAATTGCATTGGTTAACGAGTCTACAGTTTGCAGATATGATTGCCATTTCTCAATCGACACCAGGACCTATTGCAATTAATTTGGCGACCTTTGTGGGTTATTTTCAAGGAGGCGCTTTAGGCTCTTTATTGGCTTCATTTGCAGTGATTATACCTGGAAGTGTTCTATCCATTGCAGTTGGTAAGTTTATGACGCATTTTCATGAAAAGCCAATGGTAAAAGCGATGTTGAAGGGTCTAAGGTCCGTTGTTATTGGGCTTACTGCTACAGCACTTTGGAATATATCGTTGATTACAATTATTCATTATGAGGCATTTAAGGTGAGTCGTGTCATTTCTGATTTATGGGATCTGAAATCATTGATCTTGTTTATTGGGATGATTATTTTGTCTGTGAAATTTAAAAAGTACACAGTATATTTGATTGCACTCAGTGCGATTCTCGGTATAATTATTTGGTAGCAATTAAGGAGGCATGAAAATGGAATGGATCCTAGATTTACATACACATACCATGGCCAGTGGCCATGCCTACAGTACCTTGATTGAAAATATAACAATAGCGGCGCAAAAGGGTATGAAATTGGTTGGATTCTCAGATCATGGTCCAGCAATGCCCGGAGGACCCTATATTTATTATTTTCAAAACCTGAGAGTGATTCCAGATGAAATTCTTGGTGTGAAGGTGCTCAAGGGTGTAGAGGCTAATATTATTGATAGAGAAGGCACCATTGACATGAATGATGACAATGCTAAGCAGTTAGACTATGTCATTGCCAGTATGCATCCGCCTTGTATTGCCTTTGGGAGTAAGAAAGAAAATACAAGAATGCTCCTTAAAACAATGGAAAATCCTTGGGTCAACATCATTGGTCATCCCGATGATATTCGCTTTGAATTGGATTATGAAGCTGTCGTTAAGGGCGCAGTTTCAAATGGTGTACTGCTTGAAATTAATAACGCATCTCTGAACCCAAAAGGCTTTAGAAAAAATGCGAGTGTGGCCACAGAAAAGATATTGAAACTCTGCATGGAAAAGGATTATCCTGTTATTTTAGGGAGCGACGCCCATATTGCTTATGATGTAGGCAACTTTGAGCAGTGTGATTTATTACTGGGGAAAATGAATTTTCCTAAGGAATTGATCTTAAATTCGGATGCGGAAAAGGTATTAATGATTTTAAAAAACAAAAGGGGTTAAAATGAAAATTGTTCTTTACGTTATTGCGGTAAAATGGTAATATCGTATTAGATAACCTCGTATACAACTTAAATCAAGATAGAGTTAAAGGAGCAATACAAATGAGCAAAAATATTAAGAGTGAGGAAATAGACAATCTATTCCAATCCATTCTAACTTTAAAAGATGTAAAAGAATGTTATGATTTCTTTGAAGACATTTGCACGGTGAATGAACTTCATGCTTTAGCCCAAAGATTACATGTGGCTAAGATGCTGAGAGATTCTAATACCTATTTAGAGATCGCTGAAAAAACCGGCGCTTCAACTGCTACTATTAGTAGGGTGAACCGTTCCCTCAATTACGGTAATGATGGTTATGATATGGTATTTGCTAGATTAGTTTAAACCATGAATTAAAAAAACACCTTATTCAGGTGTTTTATTTTTTTTGGGCTTTTCTTTGCGTTCACGGTCCACAGGTTTATCATCTTTTCTTTCTTCTTTCTTAGGCTCTTTGATTGAGGGGTTTGGTTTAAGGTAGGTATCAATCAACTGGGCTGCTAAGTGTTTCTGGAGAGAGGCTTGAAGGGAAAGCATATAAATAGTGGAAATAATGGATAGCATTTCCTCGTCTGACTGGCCTTCAGCAGTTGTGGCGGAGGTATTTAAGGTAAATAAATTTTTGGATCGTTCCACAGTTTTCATAATTTCCTGGGATAAGTCATCAAAATGAGCAAGCTGTGTTTTGACAAGGGTATCGTAATATTTTTCTAAGGAAATTTCAGGGTTTTCTTTCATTAATATTTTTTGTAATGGGGCTATAATGGCCTGGATATCGGGTATAGATAACGTTGGCTTTAGGTAAAAAATGATCAGTAATAAGAGCATATGATCACGGGAGTATTTTTTACGGGTGGTAGGGGGTAGTAGTTGGCATTTGCTATAGTTATTAATCATGGTTTTTGTCAAAGTTTTATCTTCATCTTTTCGCTTGAAGGTATCTAAATGATGGTCCATAAAAGTCGTTACTTGATCCATATACAAATCGATATTTGGAATCGTTGAGGCATCTAAATAGTTATTACCCTTTAAATGTTTCAAAATGTCTTTTATCAATTGATCTTGCTGTTTTTTCATAAATCCCCCACCTTCAAGTCCACAAATTGTATTTCCTTTATTATATAGTATCCAATACTAGATTACAAGTACTTGCCGGACCTATAAATCCTTGGCAGAACGACTGTTCTTATGGTATGATAGGAGCAGTTGATTACTACAGAAAGGAAGAACGAAAGATTATGAGTAAATATGATGGATTAAATGAAGAACAAAGAGAGGCGGTTTATTGTACATCTGGCCCCTTGCTCATATTAGCAGGTGCTGGTTCGGGAAAAACAAGAGTTTTAACACATCGAATCGCCTACCTTATTGAAGAACAAAATATTGCCCCATGGCATATAATGGCGATTACTTTCACCAATAAAGCAGCAAAAGAAATGAGAGAGAGAGTCGATCATTTAATAGGTGAAGGGGGACAACAGGTTTGGGTTTCCACTTTTCATTCCTCTTGTGTCAGAATTTTAAGACAACATATTGAAAAAATAGGCTTTGCTAAGGATTTTACAATCTACGACACCGATGATTCTAAGAAGATCATAAGAGAATGTATGAAGCAATTGAACATAGATCCCAAGCAATATAAGGAGTCCGCTTTCTTATCTGCCATTGGGAGTGCTCAAAACGAATTGATTCCACCCCATTTATTTATGTTGCAATCTTCAGGGGATTTTCGCCAAGAGGTTTATGCTAAGGTATATAGTCTTTATCAAGAAAAGCTGAAAAAGAACAATGCACTGGATTTTGGGGATTTACTGGTCAAAGTGGTGGAACTCTTTACACAGCATCCACTGGTATTAAAAGGGTATCAAGATAAATTTAAGTACATCATGGTGGATGAGTATCAAGATACCAATGGTGTACAATTTAGACTCATTCAGCAGCTGGCGGACGCCCATAAAAACCTCTGTGTCGTAGGAGATGACGACCAATCCATCTATAAATTCAGAGGTGCAGATATTACCAACATATTAGATTTCGAAAAAACATATCCTAAAGCGAAAGTCATTAAGCTTGAGCAAAATTACCGCTCTACCAGTAACATTCTAGAAGCAGCCAATCAAGTCATTAAAAATAACCACGGCAGAAAAGCAAAAAGACTTTGGACAGAGCAAGAAGGTGGAGAGCTGGTTACCTTCAAAAGGCTATCCACTGCTGAGGAAGAAGCCTTATTTGTCATTGAAAAGATTGTTTCTGGCATTGAAGATGAAGGTCGCAACTATAAGGATTATGCGATCTTGTATAGAACCAATGCCCAATCCCGTGCCTTTGAAGACAAGTTGGTTAAATACAATGTCCCTTATAAAATCGTTGGCGGTGTTTCCTTCTACCAAAGAAAGGAAATAAAGGATGTCCTAGCCTATCTTAAGATTGTAGCCAATGATGCAGATAGTCTTGCCGTTAAAAGAATCATCAATGTACCTCGTAGAGGAATTGGTGATACGACCATTGATCGAATCAATCAATACGCTTTGGAAAATGATCTGGGATTTTTTGAAGCTTTGGTCCAGGTAGATGCTATTACAGAGGTGGCAAGAGCTGCAAAAAAGATTTCAGAATTTGCGATGATGATTTTATCCTTTAGAAATAAAATAGGCACTTGCAGTCTGGTACAGCTCCTGCAGGAAATGATCAGTACAACGGGATATAAGGAAGAGCTCAGACTAGAAGCGACAGATGAAGCAAAAGACCGTATTGATAACATCGATGAGTTAATCTCTAAGTTAACAGATTATGAAAAACAAGCCGAAGAACCGACACTCAGTGGTTTTCTTGAGGAAGTCTCCTTGGTTGCCGATGTGGATCAGTTGGATGAAGAAAAAAATGTCGTCATCTTAATGACCATGCACAGTGCTAAGGGGCTAGAGTTTCCTTATGTTTTTATTGGTGGTTTTGAAGATGGCCTATTTCCAAGTTATATGAGTATGACCCTTGGTGATGATGAAATTGAAGAAGAAAGAAGACTTTGTTATGTAGGGATTACTAGAGCGGAAAAAGAGCTTTGCATTACCTGTGCAGGCATGCGCATGATGCATGGACAAACACAAAGTAATCCCATATCCAGATTCTTAAGAGAGATTCCCAGTGAGATTCTAAACCGTGAGGATGTATCTTATGGGGCTTCTAGTTATGAGCCAAGAGGCACTGGCAATCGAAATGCCTATTTTAGAAGCCAACCCTATCAACTGGATCAAAAGCCAAAAGCACAACTTCCTGTGAGTGAACAAGCCGTCCTTAATTATAAGGCTGGTGACTTGGTGATGCACAAACAATTCGGTATGGGCCAAGTGTCTAAAATCGAACCTGGCGGTAAAGATTATCAGGTTACCGTTAATTTTCCGAGTGTAGGTGTGAAAAAACTATTCGCAAGTCTCGCTGGATTGAAAAAAACCTAAGAAATGTTGCATAAAATCTATCCAAAGACATAAAATAGTGTTATAATGAAAACAACTATTCATAAAAAGAAGGGACGTGCGATAAAATGTTTGATAAAATGAAGAACAGTAAGTTTCTTAACTCGCAACAACTAGAAGACATATTAGATAAATTTCATAAAAAGCAATTGTTTGAAAAAAAGAAGAACTATACATGGTTAATCGTTACATTATCCGTTGTTGGTCTTGCAGCTATAGGATTTGGCGTTTACAAATTCTTTTTTGCACCGATTGATGATTACGATGATGAATACGATGATGATTATGATGATGACATTGATTATGACGAAGATTATGATGATGAAGACGAAGATGAAGATGATATGGATGAAGACAGTAGAGAAGAATAATAAGCAAGGGTTGGTAAATTACCAGCCCTCTTTTTTTGATAAATATTAAGGAGCTTCAGGTGATCTATATGAAAAAGAAAGAACTATTCGAAGGCGTTGTTGAAAAAGTTGATTTTCCTAATAAAGGTATTATTAAAATAGATGGTGAAAAGATAGTCGTAACGAATGTGATCGAAGGACAAAGGATTAAAGGCGTCATCACCAAGAAAAGAAAAGGGAAGATGTCTGGGTTTGTTTTAGAATTGTTAGAAAGGTCACCAGATGAGGTCGAGGCTGTTTGTAAGGTTGCCGATCAATGTGGTGGATGTCTTTATCAAACCCTACCTTACCAAAAACAAGTGGAGCTCAAAGGCAGACAAGTTAGGGCGTTATTAGAACCCTTGGGGATGGATTATGAGTGGGAAGGCGTTACTGAGAGTCCTGAAGTGTTTAGATATAGAAACAAAATGGAGTATTCCTTTGGTGATTTGTATATCAATGGTCCCTTAGCCCTTGGACTACATAAAAGAGCGAGTATGTATGATGTTGTGAATACCATGGACTGCAGACTTGTGACCGATGATTTTAATAAGATACTCAAGATGACCCTTGAGCTTTTTCAGAAGGACGGGCTACCTTTTGTAACTAAGAGGGACCATGTGGGTTATTTAAGACATTTGGTGCTTCGAAAAGGTGAGAAGACCAATGAGATTCTAGTGAATTTAGTGACGACCTCTCAGGTGGATTATGATTTGACGGTATGGGTAGGTTTGTTGAAGGCGCTTAATTTAGATGGGGAGGTTGTAGGAATTTTAAATACCATTAACGATGAGCTCGCAGATGCTGTTAAGGTAACTGAGCTGAGGATTTTGGATGGTAGGGATTATTTCTATGAAGAGCTGTTGGATATGAGGTTTAAGATTTCACCTTTTTCATTTTTTCAAACGAACACATTAGGGGCTGAAGTGCTTTATAATGTGGTGAGAGAATATGTGGGTGAGACAGAAAATAAAGTGGTTTTTGACCTGTATTCTGGGACAGGTACGATTACACAGATGTTAGCACCTGTGGCGAAGAAGGCCGTGGGGGTTGAGATTGTTGAAGAGGCTGTGGAAGCGGCGAAGATTAATGCAAAGTTGAATGGTTTGGAGAATTGTGAGTTCATTGCTGGCGATGTGTTGAAGGTGTTGGATGAACTGAAGGATAAACCAGATATTATCGTTTTGGATCCACCTAGGGATGGCATTCATCCTAAAGCGCTGATGAAGATTATTGAGTTTGGTGTGGAGCAGTTGGTTTATGTTTCCTGTAAGCCTACGAGCTTGATAAGGGATTTGGCAGTGTTTTTGGAGAATGGGTATGCGGTGGAGAAGATTAGGTGTGTGGACATGTTTCCGCATACGGTGCATGTTGAGACCGTAGTATTGCTTGTAAGTAATAAATAAAGGCTGGTAAGGTTGAGGAGAAAACTTATGAAAAGCATATTGGATACAATAAAACGAAGATATTCTGTTAGAAACTATATAGATAGACCAATTGAAAAAGAAAAAATCAAAGAAATCAAAGAATTTTTTGACAAGCATGCAAGAGGTCCGTTTGGAAATGATGTTCGTTTTGAAATTGTTGATGCTTCAGATTTTGATAAAGAAGAAATAAAGTCACTAATATCTTACGGAATGATTACGGGAGCAAAAGTCTTTGTCGTTGGCGTTGTAAAGAAAAGTGAAAACAACATGGAAGATTTTGGCTACTGCATGGAGAAAAACATTCTCATGCTGACACAAATTGGTCTTGGGACCTGTTGGTTGGGTGGAACGTTTAGCAGAAGTGTTTTTGCACAAAAAGTTAATCTAAAAGATGATGAG
>CAZJIO010000002.1:41325-50750 GCA_964546035.1 uncultured Eubacteriales bacterium
AAGTATTACCTAGCGTTACACCTATCGGATATATTGCTGAGAAAAAAACAGTTAAAGAAAATTTAATAAGAACATTGGTTGGTGCCAAAAAAAGGAAATCATCAGAAGAGATGTTTTTTGATGTTCAACCAAGTAAACCTATTAATTTAACAACACTTGGAATGTATTCAGATGTTTTAGAAGCAGTAAGATTTGGCCCCTCTGCTTCAAATAAACAACCTTGGTCCGTAATAAGAGATGAAGAAGGAATCTATCATCTTTATCAAAAAGAGCAATCAAAGGGCCAGCATCAATGAGGATGGATCTTTATCTTAATGAAAATGAAAAGTATAATAATTCAATCGGAGAAATCAAGCTTCAAAATATTGATATGGGTATAGCAATGTGTCATTTTGAACTTGCGGCAAATGAACTTTCTATAAAGGGAGAATGGACAAAAACCGAGCCATTACTTAATGCCGGAAAATTGAAATATATTGCAACATGGATAGAAAAATAATAAAGTATGGAAAAGGTTTGTGAGGCAGATGAATGATATTTTTATGTGTGGACAGAATTTCAGTGCGATAACAAATAGCATTCAAGCGGATTTGCATAAGCACTGGCTGCTACAACTATTTATAGGCACAAATGAAGAACTATTAATAAAAGTAGATGATAAAATTATAAACTGCCGAGCCATAGTTATTAATATGAATACTGAGCATGCGTTTTATTCTGGAAACAGCGTTCATTTTACAATGTTAGTGGATCCAACATCCCAATTAGGGCGATCGATGAGAAGGGACTTTCTAAACGATCAGCCATATCATATTATTTGCGAGGATAGGGCAGTCGAATTTCAATTAAATCTACTCAATGCGATTAATGATGGTGATAGCCAGATCTATTCTGTATTCATAAAAAATATTGTCAGTCATTTCAACAACTCTAAGCTTATTGAATTTGATAAAAGAATAGAGGTATTAATAAGAAGGATAGATGCATGCGATTGTGAGGATGCACTTCATCAGGTGAAATATATCGCTGAAGAAATGTCTCTATCAGAAAGCAGGCTCTCTCATCACTTCAAAGAAGAAACAGGTATTCCGTTGAAAAGTTATATTGTTCTTCATAAGTTGCAAAGAGTGTACCAAAAGATTTTTGATGGTATAAGTATTACAGATGCGGCAATAGCATCAGGATTTGATTCATCGTCCCATTTTGCTTATATCAATAAAAAAATGACTGGCATGTCGGCTAGGGATATAATGAAAAACAGCAGATTTGTGAAAGTAAGTTTATAAATTTGCATATAGAATATGACTATCAAGATGGATACAAGGAGGTCATATTATGAAAGCGTATTTAGAGGCAACAACTTTGTTGGATTATGATACTGATTCGATACAAAAGTTAGTGGAAGATAGGAAATGGAAAAATAAGGGTGAGTTCGAAAAGATACTTGCTATATATAATTTCGTTAGAGATGAAATAATATTTGGTTATAACCTGGACGATGCTATAAAAGCAAGTCAAATCTTAGACGATGGTTATGGACAGTGCAATACAAAAGGGGTATTATTTATGGCTCTGCTTAGAGCAGTTGGTATCCCATGTCGAATTCATGGGTTTACTATTGATAAAGCCCTCCAGAAAGGTGCCATGACAGGTTTAATCTATCGTCTTGCGCCTCAAAATATTGTTCATAGTTGGGTGGAAATTTACTTTGAAGAAGGCTGGTTAAATATTGAAGGGTTCATACTTGATGTATCATATTTGAGCAAACTACAAGAAAAGTTTTCTGAATGTAACGGAAGTTTTTGCGGATATGGTGTAGCAACGAATGAGTTTAAGAAACCGCAAATCTACTGGAATAAAAATAATACCTATATACAAAAAGAAGGGATCAATCAGGATTTTGGAATATTTAACGCGCCAGATGAATTTTTTAAGCAACATAGTCAGGAACTGTCGCCATCGAAGAAATGGTTTTATCAGAACATTGCCAGAAAACTCATGAATCGAAATATTTCAAATATAAGGGGAAATATTACAACAGACGATTCCTTTACATGAAAGGGAAGAATTCTATATGAAGCGAAAAAACAAGTATCAATTCGAGGAAATATTCAGAGAAGAGTCCCTAAGAGGTGAAAAAGCCCATTGGCAACTCCATTGGTTTTTATATGGCATTGTCTTGTTATTAAGCATAATTGTGTATTTTGTTCAAGGTATAGTGGTTGGAAAATATGGGATCATGTTGTCCTTAGTGAATTTAGTCTACAATTTTGCATTAACCACATTTATTATCAAAAGAAAAAATATGCCATGGAATGGTTATGTAATGGTGACTATCAATGTACTAAGTCTTTCCTTCTATAATTTTCTAGATGGCTACTATATATCACCACTGGCACCAGTGACCACAGCAGCAATTATGCTCTACCCAGTTATTATTTTTTTGGCTTCATTGAGAATGGATAAGAAGTTGATTATCTGGGCCACTTTTTTTTCCATTCTTTGTATGGATGGATTGTATTTCTACTTTTATCAAGGCTTTGATCCTGATATTACAAGTAAAATCGTATCAGCAGATCTATTGGGACAACTCTATCGTACAGTTTATTTAGCTTTGTCAGGGGTTTTGATGTATCAAGTGCCAAAGAGTATGTTACGGATTCTAAAGACTCAAGAACGTCTGACACTAGAAAGTCTAGCCAACAAACAAATGGCACAACGAGATGCCTTGACGGGTGTCTACAATCGTTTGTATTTTGATCAACACTTAGAAAATAGCATAGAATTGGCACGAAAGTTTAATTACAAAATTGCCTTGTTTTTTATTGATCTGGACAAATTCAAAGCCCTGAATGATACTTTGGGACATGATTCTGGAGACTTTGTTCTGAAAGCGGTGGCTACAGACCTGAGTGGTACAATAAGAGATAGCGATATTGTTGCGCGTATTGGTGGTGACGAATTTGTGGTGGTTATGTCCCCCTTCAGTAATGAATACAAAGAAAAAGGCTTTGGCTTAAGACTATTAGAAGCCATTAATCATAAGAGAACCTTCGAAAAACAAGAAATAATTATCAGTGCTAGTATTGGTGGGGCAATTTATCCAGATGATGCTAATACTGCTGAACGATTAATGAAATGTGCAGATGAAGCTATGTATAAAGTAAAAAAATCAGGTAAAGAAAATGTGGAATTTTATCAACGCCCATAGGTACATAGAAAAACGTTCCACTTACTTATATCGAATTATGAGTAAGTGGTTTTTGTTAATTAGTACGTATGGATTAGCCGTATTACTTTTCAATTGACAACGATTATCAATTAGAGGATAATGGAATTATAGGTGTTTATAGGATTGCTGAGTGAAAAAAACGATGATATAGCGTGCTGTAATGGAGGAAACAACTGTGAAATATTTAATTATACCTGGATTAGGGAATTCTGGAGTAAATCATTGGCAGTCATATTGGGAAAAAGAACTGAAAAATTCAAAACGTGTTATTCAGGATGACTGGGAAAATCCGAATTTAGAAAATTGGATAAGAAATTTAGAAACAGAAATAGAAAAATGTGATGATCAAATAATTTTGATTGCTCATAGTCTTGGTGTTGCATTAGTTTTGCAATGGGCTAGTAGGAATAAGAATACTAAAGTTGAGGGGGCATTGCTTGTTTCACCAAGTGATGTTGATTCAGATGAATATACACCTGAAGTTGTAAGGAATTTTTCTCCTTTTCCTATGATTAAGCTACCCTTTCATAGTATTGTTGTTGCCAGTGAAGATGACCCATATGTATCCATGTATCGAGCAGAGTATTTTGCCAAAATGTGGAATTCGGAATTAATTAATGTTGGAAAACTAGGTCATATTAATTCTGATTCAAATCTTGGAGTATGGGACGAGGGACTCGAAATTTTAAAAACTGTGAAGATATCTTGAATTAAGATCGGGGGTTTTTGACATGGTGCATAATTACATTATCAAATTGATATTGCTCACTAAGAGCAAGAAAGGAAGGTAACATATGATTGAATTAAAGCTTGATGTTTTACCCTTCATTATTATTTTCATAGCAAACTTCTTCCTAAGTTGGATCTACTATTCACCTATGGTTCCGTGGTTTAAAACATGGCAGCTCGGCGTAGGGGCGGATATTAATAAAACTGAAATGACAGAGGAAGATAAGAAAAGTATGCCAAGACTCATGGCAGGGGCTGTTGTTGCATCGCTCCTACTTTCATACGGGTTGCAGATCATTGTGCATAGTGTGCAAGCAAAGGATTTTGCTTCCGGAGCTTTAGTTGGGTTCGTGTTATGGTTGGGATTTGTCGTAACACATAGCTTAAACACACAATTTGAAGGTAGAAAGCCAATAGTTTTGGTCATTAACAATGTTTTATATTTGTTGACCTATACGGTCTTTGGAGGCATTGTAGCAGTGTTGAGTTAATACTTAGATTACCAGGAGGTGTATTTATGCTATTTATGTTGATTGTAAAAGCTTCCGAGACTTCAGAAAAGAGAAATCAACCTGCACCAGGGCTTGCCGAAGCCATGTCGAAGTACAATGAAGATTTAATAAACGCTGGGGTACGGGTAATGGCAAAAGGACTTCATCCAAGTTCTGATGGTACTCGGATTTCATTTCTTGAACCAGGGGGAAATCCAATGGTTACAAAAGGTCCGTTTACGAATACAAAAGAATTGATTTCCGGGTTCATTCTGATTGATGTGAATACACAGGAAGAAGCCCTCGAGTGGGCAATGCGTATGCCGGATCCGATTGGATACGGAGAAGGTCAGATTGAATTGCGTCAAATATTTGAATAGATGGCGTTCAAACCTTATTGTAAGGAGGAAAGTATGAGAGAAATTCAATACACAATCGATATAAATGCCTCTAAAGAAAGAGTGTGGACAACTCTTTGGGAAGATATAACATTCCGTGATTGGGCAAGTATAATTGATGAAGGCACATATATGAAGGGCGTAATGAAAGAAGGAAATGAAATCCAGTTTATATCCTCTGTAAATGGTTACGGGGTGACAAGTCTGATAGAGAAACTTAGTCCGAATGAGTATGCATTATTCAGGCACATTGCAGACACAAAAGAAAGTGGACAGCTGGAACGCGAAAAAGAATGGACTGGTGGGACAGAGAGTTATGCTCTTACCGAAAAAAATGGCGTTACTATATTAATATTTAAAACGGATGTTCCACAAGAAATAGAAGAGATACTTAATATCAGGTTTCCCAAGGCTCTAGAGCGTTTAAAAACTCTCGCTGAGAAAATGCATTAAGATGGAGTGATTATAGATATAAATAGGGCAATCAATTCTCATACAGATATTGGTTGTCCTATTTTTTTGCAGCACATGCAAGCATTTTCATAATAAATAATTTATATAGCCTGTTGACATGGTCACTAGTACGTGTTACTATATAGAGGTAGTAAGTAATACGTATTACAAGTCATACTGAATAGTGAAGAGGTGGTTATAATGGATAATATTACGGAAATGCTAAAGGGTGTGCTGGAAGGCTGTGTCCTTGATATCATCAACCACGAGGAAATCTACGGTTACGAGATTACGCGTAGGCTAAATAACCTTGGATTTTCGGACGTTGTGGATGGGACAGTGTACACCATATTGGTGCGGCTTGAGAAGAATAAACTCGTGGACATAGAAAAAAAACCATCCGATATGGGACCGCCCCGTAAGTTTTTCAAGCTCAATGACGCAGGGCGTGATGAGTTGAGGCGGTTCTGGGAAAGATGGGAATTCGTATCATCAAAAATTAACGAGTTAAAGGAGAAAAAATAATGAATTTTTGGGAAAGAATTACAGGAAGTGATATGAACAAAGAATTTAAAAACTTTGAATCACGCGTTAAAAAATTACCAGCTGATTATCAAGTGGCATGGGAAAAAATTAAGAGTAATCTTTGGCCCCACTCAGATTTCACAGGTCGTAACCTCATGTCAATCCTAGATGGTGTGCTGGATCTTCTTGAGGAAACGTCTGAAGGCGGTCAGAGCGCACATGAGGTTTTAGGTGAGGATATTCAAGGCTTCTGTTCAGAGTTAATCGGCGAAGAAGGGTCAAAGTCTTTTCGCAACACCTGGCGAAAACAACTCAACAATAATATTGCTAAAAAACTAGGCAAATAGGAGGATAAAATGCAAATAAAAGAGATCATTGAAGGTAAAAAAGTGTGGCGAGCGCATATGGCACGTGTTAAAGCGCTACCTAGGGATTATCAGATTGTGTATGAAGAGATTCAAAAATATCTTTTTAAGGTCGGCCCAGTTGAGCTAACAGACGGAATAGGTTTACTTACTGGAATTATTGACCTTTTTGAAGAGGGTGCTGCAATGGGGAAAGGTGTTCTTGATGTAACTGGTAGTAACGTAGCGGATTTCTGTGATGATTTAATCAAAGATTCGAAAACTTATTTTGACAGCTACCAAGAAGCCATTGACCAAAAAGTTAGTAAGGCTATGAAAAAGTAATATGGTAAAATACGAGTGGATATTATGCCCCGTCTGTGGCAACAAAACAAGGATTAAGATAGGTGAAGATACGGTGCTTGAAAACTTTCCGTTATTTTGTCCCAAGTGTAAACAGGAAACAAGAATCCATGCAAAGCAACTGAATATATCCGTTATAGAAGAGCCAGACGCAAAGACGCAGAGCCGATAACAAGTGAGTGAAATCACAGTTGTCGGCTCTTTTTTAATCAATTTTTAAGGAGGAAAAGAAAGTGAAAAAGTGCATCATACGAATTAAAGGGGTAAAGAAATCTTTTAAAGATATTGAAGTATTGAGCGGTGTAGATTTTGAAGTAGAGCAAGGTGAGATCTTTGCATTACTAGGTTCCAATGGATCTGGAAAAACAACGATGATTAGAATTATGACAACTTTACTTAAAGCAGATGAGGGGTGTGTTGTTGTCAATGGTTTTGATATTGAAAAAGATCCAAGGAACATTAGAGACTCTATCAGTCTTACAGGTCAGTTTGCTGCCATTGATGAAATTTTGACAGGTCGTGAAAATCTTCAAATGATAGCAAAGCTGAGACATCTTAAAAATCCAAATGAAGTTGCGGATGCATTGATTGAACGTTTTGGTATGAGTGAGGCTTCGGGCCGAAGAGTCAGTACCTACTCTGGAGGGATGAAAAGAAGGATAGACATAGCAATGAGTCTTGTTGGAAATCCAAAAATTATTTTCTTGGATGAGCCAACGACTGGTCTAGATCCGGAATCACGCTTAGAAGTTTGGAAGATTGTAAAAGAGCTATCGGCTTCAGGAACGACCCTATTTTTAACAACACAATATTTAGAAGAAGCAGAACAACTTGCAGATAAAATCGCCATTCTTCATGGTGGGAAAATTATTGCACTAGATACGCTAGAGGGTTTGAAAAAATTACTGCCACCTGCAAAAGTTGAATATGTAGAAAAACAACCAACCTTAGAAGAAGTATTTTTATCAATCATAGGAAAAAAGGGGGAGAAATAAATGGAAAAGAAAAATAAATATTTTTTGAATGATATGGGTGTCATGTTTGGACGTTCGATGCGTCATATTTTTAGAAGTATGGATACCATTATTACAGTGAGTATTACACCCATTGCGATTATGTTGTTATTTGTATATGTATTTGGTGGTGCAGTTCAAACCGGTACAGAAAATTATGTTGATTATATATTACCAGGGGTCATGTTAATGACGATTGGAAGTGGGATTGCATATGTGGCTTACCGCTTATTTATGGATAAACAACGGGGTATTTTTGAGCGTTTTCATTCTATGCCCATTGCGAGATCTACGGTGTTGTGGGGACATGTATTAACCTCTATGATCTCTAATGGCATTTCTGTAGTAGTGATTATACTTGTCGCATTATTGATGGGGTTCCGTTCCTCGGCAGGCATTTTAGGGTGGTTATCGGTATTTGGAATACTTGGGGTATTTACACTCGCATTGACTTGGGTTGCAGTAATTGCTGGACTTGCAGCAAAAACTCCAGATGGTGCTGGTGCATTCTCTTATCCAATTATCTTCTTACCTTTTATCAGTTCCGCTTTTGTACCAACACATACGATGCCTACAGCCGTACGCATTTTTGCGGAAAATCAACCTGTAACACCAATAGTTGAAGCTATTCGTAATTTATTATTAAATCAGCCAGTAGGAACGGATATTTGGGTTGCCCTGGTTTGGTGTATCGCAATAGTAATTGTAGCTTACCTCTTTGCTATGCGGATATATAAACGCATATAATCTAAAATAGATTTAGCCATTTATTATGCATTACCTTTTAAAGCCCTATCGTGTATAATGTGAAGTGTGTTATGTAAACCGAATACACGGGAGGGCACCATGATAAAACATAGAAAAAATAATTTTAAGAAATTAATCTGCCTTATTCTTTTGTTCACATTTATGCCCTTACAGGCTCATGCGAGCTACGAGGATGCGCCAAAAGTAATTTCAGGCAGCATATCTGAAAAGAAGATTGCATATAAAGGAATTGAAAACCCAGGATATACGACCATAAAATTTAAAACCGATGAACCTGTTTCAGCCTTATTAGTGGTTTCAGGACCAGCAGGGGGGACTAGAATATATGTAGGTGATTGGCTCAAGAAGAAGACTGATTTTGAAATTAACTTTGTCCCCATGGATTATGATGAAGATGATCCATTTATAGCACTTCCACCGGGGAAGTATGGGGTAACTGTTGAGGTCACGGATGAGTTGTATAATAAATCTATCGTTGGTATTGGAATGATTGAAATCGTTAATGAAAATACTGAGCAACCTTTAGTGGAGGTCTTGGATATTCAAATCACAAACGAGATAAAGGCGCTGAAAATTCCAGCTAAAATTAGATTTGTATTTAAAGTTAATCGCCCAGCACTTATAGAAGCGCCTCTATTTCGTGATTATTCTAGGGATTATGTCAGTGGCGAACGCACACAAATAGATTATGTGGTTTCCCATTATATTACAGAACCAGGATTTTATGAAAAAGAATGGGATTTAAAACCAACGACATCGCCTCCTCGTAACAACCAAGGGAGCTGGAATCCGGTACCTACCCGAGACGGCATATTATCACCTAATGAATATCGAATCATCTTTAGATCACAAGAGGAAAGTGTCAAGAAGTATGCCGAAAATATCCTAAGTACCACATTAAACAATGATAAATCCTTCTATTTTCTGGTGGCTTCTAACAACAATAATACAGAAATACAACTATTGAATGGCCCGATCCCTAAACCGACAGCAAAAGAATCCCATTTACCATCCAACAGTGTAGAATTCATAGATATTGAGAATCATTGGTCAAAAGACAACATACTATTTTTAGGCGTAAGGGGTATCTTAAAGGGGGTTGAAAATAA
>CAZJIO010000002.1:50835-59519 GCA_964546035.1 uncultured Eubacteriales bacterium
AAAGAGCCCTCTCAGTTTACCGATATTAAGCCAAGTGAGTGGTATCATGACGTTGTTGAAACTGCGTTAGAATTAGAACTCATAGCAGGTTATGAAGATCATACCTTTAGACCAAATAACCCTATTTCACGGCAAGAGATGACTGCTATTGCAGAAAAGGCGCTACATCACAAAGCAGTAGGTGGACAGCCAATTTTAGCTGAAAACTATCTGGATGCATTGAATAACTATACGGATAAGACTCAGATCAGCTCTTGGGCAAGAAATAGTGTGGCAATCACTACCTGTATGAATTTAGTCAATGGAAAAGGAGACAATCAATTTGATCCAAATGGAATTTCTACGCGTTCAGAAGGCGCAGCTGTTATAAAACGTTTATATGCTTATATAAATAGAGCCAATAAGAACATACTTAGCCCGTGAGGCAAGGAGATGTTCTTTTTTTTGAAATATTGTTGACAAATATTGAAGGGTGGCGTATTATTGAAATATAGATTGAATGCAATTGAATTGAGTGCAATTTAAAAGGAATATCCAAACAAAAAATCAGAAAGAAGGGCTAACGATGAGCTTATATGATTTAGAAGTAAAAGATCTAAACGGGAACAACGTATCCATGAAAGCATACGAAGGGAAAGTTCTTTTGATTGTCAATACAGCAACCGGCTGTGGATTTACGCCACAATATGAAGGGTTACAAAACCTCTATGATGCGTATAAGGATCGCGGATTTGAAGTATTGGATTTTCCATGTAACCAATTTGGCAATCAAGCACCTGGAAATAATGAAGAAATACATCAATTTTGTCAGTTGAAATACAACACTAGTTTTCCCATGTTTTCAAAGGTTGAAGTAAATGGCGATCATGAAGATGCTTTGTTTGCTTATTTGAAGCAACAGAAAAAATCCTTATTGGGAGCAAAGATTAAATGGAATTTTACAAAATTCTTAGTTGACAGAGGAGGAAATGTTGTAGGTAGATTTGAACCAACGACAGAACCAAGTAAACTGAGTGACAAAATAGCAGAACTACTATAAAGAGGTGGACAAATGTATTGTGGTTACATTGGATAAAAGTGATATGCTAACAAAACAATAAAAAGCGAAAGGTAAAATTCCATTATGAAGATAGCAGTAAGATACTATACAAGAACTGGTAACACAAAGATTCTAGCAGAGGCTATTGCAAAACTTGCAGGCGTAAAGCCCGAAACAGTGGATATCGACGTTGAAGAGGACGTTGACATATTGTTTTTAGGAAGTTCTGTTTATGCGGCAGGCGTTGATCAAAAGGTAAAGGATTTTATTTTGAAGTTAAACCCTAATATAAAAAAGGTCGTGTGCTTTAGCACTGCAGCAATTTTGAAATCAACTTATTCCCAAGTGAGTAAATTATTGTCTCAGAGAAACATTAAGGTAGACTTAAGGGAATATCATTGTAGGGGTTCTTTTACGGTGATGCATAAAGGGCATCCTAACACGGCAGACCTGTCAGAATTAGAAAAGTTTGCAAAAGAGATTTTGGGAGCGCAGTAATAGTTTAATAGAAAGAGAGCGTGATAATAAAGTGGGTAATAAATTCGATGTCTTAAAACTCAATAACCAAATTTGCTTTCCACTTTACGCATGTGCTAAAGAGATTGTCAAGAAATATAAACCTTTCTTAGATGAAATCGATTTGACGTATACTCAATATTTAACAATGATGGTCATGTGGGAACAAAAAGAGGTTAATGTGAAATCGTTAGGAGAATATCTTTACTTAGATTCGGGAACATTAACGTCGGTTCTTAAAAAATTAGAGTCGAAGGAATTCATCAGTAGAAAACGCTCCAAGGATGATGAACGTATATTGATGATCACAATTACGGATCAAGGTGAAAAATTGAAGGAAAGGGCATGTCATATTCCAGGAAAAATTAGTGAATGTATTGATATTACGACGGAAGAAGCGGTGGTATTATATCGAACGCTGTATAAAGTACTTGGAAAGCCTATTGATGAAGAATATTAAGAATAGGGTTATTGTTTTTGACAGAAATAAAAAAGGAGGAAAACGATATGTCATTTCAAGCATATATCGATAACATCACAGAGAAAACGGGAAAGTCGCCTGAGCAGATCAGAGACGAGGCAGTTGCTCAAGGTGTTCTTGCGGAGGATATGAAAGCGACTGTTTTTACCGACTGGTTAAAGAAAGAGTATCAACTTGGGCACGGACATACGATGGCCATGTGGAAATATTTTATAGCCCAGAATTGGATTATCACGAAACATTCTAAAATGTAAACACCGGTGGTATGATGAGCAAAACTAGGTTACTGGTGACTTAGAGGGCATTAAACAGTGAAACGAGGTGTAATCATGAGAGCTGTAATTTATCACAAGTATGGTACAACCGAACAATTGAGAATTGAGGATATTGACATCCCGATTCCAAAGGATCATGAGATTCGCATAAAGATTTATGCAGTATCTATCAATGATTGGGATTTAGGATTATTAAAGGGAAGGCCTATTGTCAATCGTCTTTCGGGTATTTTTAAGCCAAGTAAGAGGATACTTGGGTCGGATATTGCAGGTGTTGTTGATTTTGTAGGTGGCAAGGTGACTAGGTACAAGGTTGGTGATAAAGTATATGGAGATTTGAGTGGTCAATGGGGCGGATTTGCAGAATATGTATGTACAACTGCAGATAAGGTACATATTATGCCAAAAGGAATGGGTTTTGAAGAAGCTGCTGCGATACCACAAGCCGCGATGTTGGCATTTCAAGGACTAATTGACGAAGGAATGATTCAAAAAGGGCAAAGTCTCTTAATCAATGGTGCAGGCGGTGGCGTAGGAACCTATGGCATCCAATTTGCAAAGCAATATGATATGGAAACCACGGGTATTGACACTGCTAGCAAAGCACAAATGTTAAAAAACATTGGATATGATCATATACTAGATTACAAAAAGGTAGACTTTACACAAACTGGAAATTTTTATGATATTATATTAGACACAAAGACCAATAAGCCTGTATCAAAGTACTTGAAGTGTCTAAAACCCGGGGGATCCTATGTAATAATAGGTGGAGATTTTGGCAAAATACTGAAACCCATGGTGTTCTCAAAGTGGATATCAAAACGAAGCGGTAGGCGGATACGAGTTGTCATCCTAAAAGCTAATAAAGATTTAGCGTATATAAACAAATTGTACGAGACAGGAAAGTTCCAATCTACAATCGATGAACATCGCTTCACCCTAGATGAAACAAAAGAAGCTATGAAATTCTATGAATCAGGGTCCTTTCTTGGTAAAATAGTAATCACTGTCTGTGATGACATACTCTAACCGAGAGGTAAGAAAACATGAGTGAGTATAGTGAATTAATTAAGAGGTTTGACAAAATCAGGGACTATATGCGGGACTTCTACGTGTATGGTTTTAAGACGCGCGAAGATTTTGATAGAAAAAGTCTGAGAAGCTATGATAATGAAAAACGAAGAATTGAAAGCTATCTCTCAGATTTTATGTCATTTAGACAAGATGAAAATGGCAAGAACATTTTTCTATCTGTGGACAGTTCGGACATTTCTACGAATCCATTGTATCGTGCGTTTAAATCCAAAACCTTTACTAAGAATGACATTACTTTGAATTTTATCATTCTAGACATCTTAAATAAGGATGAAGCACTGTCTGTAACGGAGATAGTTGATAAAATCGCAAAGGACTATCTTGTTGATTTTGAAGAACCAACGATTCCCGATGTATCAACCGTTAGAAATAAGCTTTCCGAATACGCAGAGCTTGGGATACTTACAAAAGAAAAGCTGGGCAAAAAGCTCTTGTTCATGCGATCCACCTCAAACATTAATAGCGAAACACTCAGTGATGCCCTAGCTTTTTTCAGCGAGGTATGTCCCCTAGGTGTTGTCGGTAGCTTTCTTTTGGATAAATGCAACTATAATTATGGTGATATTTCATTTAAACACCACTACATCATGCACGCACTTGAGAGTGAAATCGTTTATGAACTGTTGGAAGCGATTCATAAAAAGCATAAAGTAGAAATTGTCAATCACAGGCCAAGTTTGCATGGGGAGGTACTACTTGAAGTAGTACCCCTTAAAATGTTGATCAGTGTTCAAGGTGGTAGAAGATATTTATCTGCGTACAGTTTTAAATCAAAAGCGATATTGAATTTCAGGCTAGATTACATAAAGGCAGTAAAAATTCTTGGCCCTGGTGAAAATTTTGATGAGCAGGCAGAAAAACTTGAAAGAATATTAAAGCACGCTTGGGGTGCTTCTTTTGGTAAAGGAAAAAAATTAGAGCACCTTAGGATGACCTTATCAATTGCACATAATGAAAAGTTTATTGTGGATAGAATCGCTCGAGAGGGCAGACATGGTGTGCTTACAAGTATAGATGACATAACTTACAGATATGATATTGATGTATTTGATTCTACTGAAATGATTCCATGGTTACGGACCTTTACAGGTAGAATTATTTCCCTTGAGTGTGACAATAAGACATTGGTGGATACATTTTACAAAGACTTAGATGCACTTTACGCTCTGTATGATGGAGGTGAAGGCGATGTTGTTTAGCGAGGTTTACAGTTCATATTACAATGCGGTGGCAAGTCTGATAAACAAGGCAATAGATGGCGAACTGGACAACACATCAGCAGTGGAAATTATTAGAGAAACAGCATTTGCTGAAAGCTTTGTGTACTTACTGCCTGCAATGAAAAGTGAACAGTGGCAGGTAATTACAAAGGATTTTAAGACGCCGATAAAAAATAAAACATGTATGCCGTTGACTTTACTTCAAAAACGTTTTCTAAAAGCAATAAGCCTTGATAAAAGATTTAGGCTTTTTGTGGATACGATTGAAGGGCTTGATGACATAGAGCCTCTATATACTTGTGATGATTTTCATTACTTTGACATCATAAAAGATGGGGATCCGTTTGAAAGTAAAGAATATATTTCCATATTTAAAACAGTTTTAAAGGGACTTAAGGAAAAGAAAAGACTATCAATATCTTTTGAAAGTGGAAAAGGGCATCTTCTTCAAAAAATAGTTACCCCACAAAAAATTGAGTATTCACAGAAAGATGATAAATTCAGACTTAAATGCTGTAGCAGATATGAACCTCTAACAATCAATATAGCACGTATAAGAAGTTGCGAGTTGCTAAGCGATGTGCATGCCGATTATAAAGATCTATCCGTAAGAGAAAAGAATTCCCTTGTACTCAATATTCGTGACGAAAGAAATGCCTTGGAGCGCTGTATGCTACATTTTTCAAACTTTGAAAAAACAACTAGGCAGATAAGTAATGGTCAATATCAAATGGCGCTAAAATATAATAAAGAAGATGAAACGGAACTGTTGATCAGAATTTTATCTTTTGGACCAATGATAAAAGTTGTGGAACCTCAGAGATTTATTAATCTTATTACAGAACGACTAGATAATCAAAAAAAGTTGCGGACAGATTAGTTCGCAACTTTTTTTCAATGAAAATGGATGATTTTTACTGTATTCTGATATAGCAGGGTTGCTTTTGCGTGAAACTATAAAGCTTCTGCGGTGCCCGAGGTGTTACCAAAGGGTATACCAAGCAGACCTTGCTTAAATGGCGGGTTCAAATCCTGCTCTGAGTGTTGACTCAGCCTTGGTTGGAGGAAATGCTGTAAAATGATGCTATCTAAGAGGAATGAATACAAATTACCCGGCTGAGTGTTTTTGACTCAGCGCGTATGTTTTAGCCTTGTCAAAGAATAGATACCGATGACTTATGAATGATTCCAGAGCCATTGCTTCCGATTCATTCATCAAGCATCTTAAATTCCTTGCCGCGAAAAACGTATGGGTAATTTGTTGATTCATACCATCACACAGAATGAAGGGAGAGCTATTTATGAAAACAATTATTAGTGAAAATCAAAGAGGATTACTTTTTAAAGATGGTAAATTCGTTAAAATGTTAAATCCAGGAAAGTATTATTTCTTTGGAAATAGCAGAACGGTAGAAACTTGCGATATTTCTAATGAATTCAAACCTAGGGGCTATGATTGGTCAATTTTTTTAAGAGATGAAAATCTGCTAAAACAACTTGCGGTTATCGATGTAAAGGATGAAACAGTGGTGCTTCATTACATAAACGGGAAATTTAACAATTGTTTGATCAGTGGTAAGTATGCTTTCTGGGCAGTATTTGACAAGCATGATTTTAAGGAAATTGATATCAAGAATCCTGAAGTGCAAACAGATTTACCTAGATTTATATTTGAGTATATCCCAAGGGCTTTATTTAAAAAGGTTGAGGTTGCACAGCATCAAAAGGCAAGACTGTATTTTGATCAAAAGCTGATTAAGCTATTGGAAGAGGGTACCTATTACTTCTGGAATAATGGGATGAAAATAGATGTTGGTTTTGTGGATACAAGACTTTTGAAAATGGATATTGCTGGTCAGGAGATAATGACCTTTGACAAAGTAGCCCTACGTATTAACTTTGTATGTCACTATAAGATCATGGATTATGTGAAAATACACTCCGAAATCGATAATTATGAGGAGCAAATGCATATAGCCTTGCAGCTTGCACTGCGTGAATATATTGGCAAATATCGTCTGGATGAAATTTTAGAAAACAAAGAGCAAATTTCAGATTTTGTATTCAAAAAGCTCAAAGAAAGGGTTAGCGAATACTATATTGAAGTGTTTGATGCAGGCGTTAAAGACATCATTCTTCCAGGAGAAATCCGCGATATCATGAATACTGTGCTAATTGCAGAAAAAAAAGCACAAGCTAATGTGATCACTAGACGTGAGGAAGTTGCTTCTACAAGAAGTCTGCTCAATACTGCGAAATTAATGGAGGAGAATCAAACCCTTTATAAATTAAAGGAGCTTGAATACCTTGAAAAAATATGCGAGAATGTAGGTAACATTACCGTCAGCGGTGGCACTGACTTGCTTTCGCAACTGACTAAGATACTGAAAGGGGCATAACAATGTTTGAAATAAAGGGCGAATTTTGTACAGCAAAAGTATTCACTGAAAATATAGAAGAAGTTGCCATCACACAGATTAAGACGCTGTGTGATTTGGCATATACCCATGGGAGCAAAATCAGAATAATGCCTGATGTACACGCAGGTGCAGGTTGCACCATTGGCACAACAATGACCATATGGGACAAGGTTGTTCCTAACCTGGTCGGTGTGGATATTGGCTGCGGTATGGAAACTATAAAAATCAGCAACAAACATATAGAACTAGAGAAGCTGGATAAGTTGATCTATGAGAAAATCCCCACAGGCTTTCATATACGAAAAATGCCACATAGGTATAATGAGGAAATAGATTTGACTCAACTTAAATGTAAGAAGGAAGTTAATCTAGACAGAGCCGAGAAAAGTATTGGTACACTTGGTGGCGGCAATCACTTTATTGAAGCCAATAAAGATGAAGAGGGTAATATTTACATTGTCGTGCACTCAGGTAGCCGACATATTGGCAATGAGGTAGCAAAGCATTATCAAGACTTAGGTTATCAACGACTCAACGCAAATGATCAGCACGCTCAAGAAGCGTTGATTGTAGCGTATAAGGCCCAGGGTAGAGACAAGGAAATTCAACCTGCAATAAAAGAACTTAAAAAGCAAGTTCTAACCAATATTCCTCATAACCTTGCTTATGTGAGCGAGGATTTATTTGCAGACTATTTGTACGATATGAAAATTATTCAGTTGTTTGCAGAGGTTAATCGAAAGGCCATGATGGATGAAATGATTCGTGGAATGAAGCTAGAGGTGGTGGAGCAATTTACAACAACGCATAACTACATCGACACAGATTCTATGATTTTACGTAAAGGTGCGGTGTCTGCACAAGTTGGTGAAAAGCTTTTAATCCCAATTAATATGCGTGATGGAAGCCTAATTTGTGTTGGCAAAGGTAATGAGGATTGGAACTATTCAGCACCACATGGTGCAGGTAGGCTTATGAGTCGAACACAGGCAAAAAGCACATTTACAGTGTCAGAGTTTAAAAAACAGATGAAGGACATCTACACCACTTCTGTATGTAAGGATACACTTGACGAGTGTCCTATGGCATATAAAGATATGCAAGATATTATTAGTAATATCGGGGAAACAGCTGATGTTGTGAACATTATTAAGCCAATTTACAACTTAAAGGCTAAGGAATAGCTCACAATAGAATTATAAAATACCAAATTAATGGAGGAAACAGTAATGAAAATAACCATGTACGGTGCACCAATATGCCCAGATTGTGTAGAGGCAAAAGCAATTCTAGAACAGCGCGTTGATATTGAACTAGATTATAGAAACATTACCGAAAGCACGAAAACACTTAAAGAGTTTCTTGCTTATCGAGATCATGAAGCATTGTTTGAAGATATCCTTCGTGAGGGCAAAATCGGCATCCCTTTTTTCATACTAGAGGACGGGACTAAAACATTTGATGCCTTGGATATTCTTAATCTTGAAAAAGCGGAACAGATTCAGAGTGCATGTTCAGTCGATGCTAAAGGCCAGTGCTGACATTAGGTTGCCATTGGCGCTTTTATTATAGAAAGCAAAAGAGCATTTGTATCATAAAACGCAAATGCTCTTTCTTGAATGCTAATAAATAGAG
>CAZJIO010000002.1:59534-77915 GCA_964546035.1 uncultured Eubacteriales bacterium
GAGCAAGAGGAATACTCTGAATGAAGTTGAAGACATTTTCTGGGTCATATTTCGATTTAACTTCCCTTAGTCGGGCAAAATTATCACCGTAATATTCCTGGCCATAATTTTTGATATTTAAATCAGGTACATTGACATATGATCCCGTTACATAGGGCTGAAGTTGTGTTCGAGTCTGCTCGACAAGCCTTAAATTTTTCTCGGTATCTTCTTCGTCAATCCATGAAGCGTCCCATTCCATATAGTATTTCGTATTGCGCCAATAAAAAGCGGTCTCCTGAGGATGTACACTGTTCATCGCGCCGCCGGAGTTGAGGAAAAAGAAATTGGATTCGCTTCCTTTTGCTTTTTCCAAGAAATTATGTACTGTATTAATGGCCTTTTCTGGTAATAATTGTTCTACCCAGACGGATGACCAAGTAGATTTTTGATCATCGAAAGGGGGTTCATTTGGAGCCCAAAAATCGATTGCTTCAAGTAATGTAACCTCATCAAGGTATACCTTTATAGGAGATCCAACTGCTAACAAAGGAGCTATTAATCTCTTTAGTTCTGATTTAGGACCAAGAAAGATGCCCTGTGAGCGGAGCAGACCATTTGCTTTTGAGTAGGCTTCTAATATTGTACCCAGGCGGATATCAACTGAAGGCGCCCATTTTTGCCAGGTATCGATCACTTCATCTAATTGCTCCCACGGCCATATGATTTGAAATATGCCGACTTGAGCAGGTGCTGAACGTATTTTAAAGGTATAAGAGGTTATGATACCAAAGTTACCTCCACCGCCTCCGCGAATGGCCCATAATAGGTCTGGATTTTCATCTTCACTGACATGTATTATTTCGCCATTGGCATCAACCATAGTAGCAGCGAGAATATTGTCAGATATAACGCCGGTTGTACGCTGGATAGCCGTAATGCCACCCCCGGTACTTATGCCACCAATTCCAACAGAGGAACTGTCTCCAAAAGGAGCTAAGATTCCCTCTTCTGCAAGGCTTCTCACAAGTTGTCCTACACGAATGCCTGCTTGAACAGTGGCAATCCCACATTGTTTATTCACCTTAAATTTTGTCATTAGGCTGGTATCTATGACGATACCACCGTTTGTTTGAGAAAAATCTCTTGCGAGAGCATGTCTTCCACTACGCATGCGTATGGGTACGTCATTTTCTCTTGCCCATTTAACAGCATTTGCTACGTCTTCTATACCATGAGCAAATACAAAAACAATGGGGAATGTGTTTGTAAATGGGTTCCAGTTCCTTCGAGCCTGCCAGTACTCCGGATCATCCGGGTATATTACTGTCCCAGTTAATTGTGTCTTTTGTTGCATTCAATCACCCTCTATTTTATTATTGGCATCCTATGAAATTAATGTACTTCATAAAGCCTATGCTTTATCATATGTATTTTCTTGTTTTTTTGTGCTATTTCTTAACGTTCAGCGTTATCGATAAGGTGAAAAACCGTAGATTAAAGAAAAGGTCTTGTGCTATAATTATTGTATCCTAATATGTAGGGTCGGATGAATGTGATTGAGGTTAGGGGGGAAGTTTATGATACATGATCATGTGGATTTTACAATACAGAATTTTAGAATAAAAAGCAGAACGGTTAAGAACTATACCATGAGTAGCAATCATTTTCATGATGCATATGAGCTCTATTACTTAAATTCTGGGACAAGACAATATTTTATTAATGATTCAACCTATACGGTTAGGCCAGGTTCTTTTGTTATGGTAAAGCCTCATATCATTCATAAAACGATGGATACTGGGGAGGAGCATTCAAGAATATTGATGAGCTTTAAACCCAGCTTTTTGCCTTTTGAAGGGCTTGCTGAGATTCTGGGAGAGACATATGATAAAGCCTATGTTGTCAATCTACCTCATGGGATGCAAACTATTATTGAAGGATATTTAGCTAAAATTATTGATGAAGCCAATCATCAATCTATCGGATATTTAGCATCTATACAGGCATTACTGATGAGTATTTTGCTACAACTTTCAAGATATATAAGCAGTCAGCCTGATAAAATTGATGATCAATCCATACTAAATGAGAAGATCTATGAAATTATTAGCTATATCAAAGCCAATTATTGTGAGAGCATTACCCTAGAGGATTTATCTGGAAAATTCTATATTAGTCGGTATTATTTGAGCCGAGTATTCAAAAAAACCACTGGATTTACAATTATTGAATACGTTCATAGCGTCCGTATTCTTGAAGCTCAACACTTGCTTAGAGAAACGGATAAGCATATAGCTGAGATTGCTGAACTTGTAGGTTTTAATAATGTTTCGAATTTCAACAAGGCATTTAAATCAATAGCAAATGAAACACCACTCAACTATCGTAAATTAAACAAGTATATTCATTAACAATGATATGTACATATAATGAGCAAGATTCGAATGGAATTTGTGCATAAACGCAATATATTACTAGAATTACAGCTCTCATAACTGTTAAAATTAACAAATAAAACAGAATGAGAGGTAATTTATGATGAGAATTAAACAAAAAGTTGCTTGGATTACAGCGTTGGTGTTACTTATATCTATGTTACCAATGCATGTAACAGTCCAAGCAGCAGAAAGTGTTAGCCTTAGTGCGGATGCTTTGGTCCTTCAAGATTTGACAGCTGATTTGATTGTTGAGGGGTTTACAATCAAGGCAACTGCAGATAAGAAAGTCACAATCGATGGCCATGATAAAGTAGCCGAAGATGGCACTGCTTTCACCCAGAGAATTAAGTTGAATGGAGCAGGAACTGCTGCCAGTCGTTCTATTCATTTTAATGTGTCGGGTGAAACCAATGTGACGATCTATGCAATGAGTGGCAGTTCAGGTGCTGAGCGAAAGTTGAATCTCTATGACCTGGGCGGGAACCTGATTGGAGAAATGGATGCTCCAAGTGCAACAATAAACAGGGGTACCTTTAAGGTACAAGCAGGAGATTATTATCTGGTATCACCATCTAGTGGCGTCAATGTTTATGACGTGAATTTGGAACCCGTTGTCACAACGGTGATTCAGACCCTTGGTGTCAGTGCAATGGGTAGCGAGTCCATAACAACTTCCAAGGAAGTGAATGGGTTTATAATTATGGCATCGGATGTTAGTGCGGTAGTTGTTGAAAGTCATGCTAAAACTGCAGATGATGGTACCAGCTATACCCAGAGAATGAAACTGGGTGGGACTGGAACTAAAGACGTACGTTCTATTCATTTTAGCGTTAATGGCCAAAGTGAAGTCAAGGTATATGCCATGAGTTCAAGCAGTGGTGCTGACAGGAGTTTAAATCTGTATGACTTAGCAGGCACTTCTATGGGAGAGGTATCTGCACTAGGAAAAGATTTAGTAGTACAGACACTTACTGTAGAAGCTGGGGATTACTATTTGGCATCCCCCTCAAGTGGCGTTAATGTATACGAGGTAATTGTGACCACGGGAAAAGCTGAAGTTGTCCAAAGAGGACCATGGACTGCTGTGGCAAATCCCGTTATTACGACTATTACTCAAACCGGAAGTCAGATGATGGTTTCTTTTACACTGGATATCAGTGATGACGGAGCAGATAAAGCCAATGTCATCATGAGTGATACAGCTGAGCATGTGATCATGAGCGCTTTGGTTGGAAAGAGCGATGATGCAATCAAGACAGCTTCATTTACTGCGTCTGAGAGCGGGAACTATACATTCCAAGTAGAAGCTGTTAGAAATGATGAAGCAACGACCAAGCTTTCAGAAATGGAGAGCTTTACATATAGTCTCCCTTTGGTGCAGCCTGTGGCAAGAGCTTTCAATAATGCAGATGGAAGTATCTCTGTAAAATGGTATGAAATCAATGAGGCGCAAACCTATGTAGTAGAATATAGGGCTGAGGGTGGCGTAAATTTTGAAATCGGTACAACGGTGGCTGGGCTCGAAGCTAACCTGACTCATTTAGAACTTGAGACGGTATATGAAATCCGCGTCAAGGCAATACGCGGTGCTGAAGAAGCGATTTCCGCTGTTATTACAAAGACTTCAAAAGACAAAGCAGAAAGAGAGTGGAATTTCACTTATTTCGGACAATCCATATCGAGTTCAAGAAATACGATGGAAATGATCAATCCCGAAGATCTTACCTTCAAACTGAATTCTTGCTCTATTAAGGATGATGGTGTGACAATAGATGGTAAAGGCGGTAAATTCACGACTTTCCATGACGGTATCTCCTACTACTATACGGTCGTGGATCCGACAACCGAGAACTTTGAATTAACGGCTACTTTCACCATTGATTACATCAATTCTACACCGGATGGACAAGAAGGCTTTGGGATTTTAGCCATGGACAGTTTAGGTGAGTTTGGGGTATCGGGTGTTAATCACTATACGAACTCCGCTGGTATCATTGCGACAAAGTATGAAGAAACAGTTGATGGCGTGAAAATTACTGGTAAAGATGTCTTAGGTACACGATTTGTGACCGGTATCACCCCTCAAGTGCTGACTTCAGGAGATAGTGCAATAGCTGAGAACGGCAAGAATGAAAGCAGGGGTTACGGGTATGACTCAGAAGACTTGGTTAAAACTGGAGATACATATACCTTAATTCTCAAAAAGACAAATACAGGATATCATGCATCTGTTGCAGGTGAAGAGGAACGTATATTATACGGAGTCGATAAACTTCTTCAGTTGGATCCAGATCATCTTTATGTTGGTTTTGCAGTGGCTAGGGGATGTAATGTAACGGTTAGCGATGTAAGTTTCACCACATCCGACCCGGCAACAGACGCGCCTGCAGAAGCGGAACCGGCTGTAAGGGTCCCATATACTAAGAAAATTGATTCGCCAACGACAAGCGGTAAAAGCCAATATGAATTTGTTTACGTATCGGATGTACCGGGAACTTTAACCGTAAAAGTTTAAATGAGCAAATCCTTGTCAACGCGGCAGATGTTACAGCAAATGTTGATTTTAAGAGGAACTTTAATCTTTCAATGGGAACAAATACATATACAGTATCCTTCACACCGGATGCAGATTATATACCAGGGAATAATCAAATTTTGGATAGCTATGATACAGTGAATATGACCCATCAGGTGAATTATCGAACATTCTCGGGTAATAATATTTATGTCAGTCCGACAGGTACCCAAGGAGGAGCTGGAACTGTGGGTTCACCTATTGATATTTATACAGCCATTAATTATGTAAAGGCAGGTCAAACCATTCAATTGGCCGGTGGTACATATGATATGGTGGCAGGTTTGAACATTCAGAGGGGTATTGATGGATCTTCAGATAAAGTCATCGTAATGAAGGCAGAGGACTCTGCCAGAGCCATTCTGAATTTTGATAATGCCAGTACGGGTATGAGTGTTTGGGGGGATTATTGGTTTATTGAGAACATCGACATCACTAAGACGCCTGGCAATACAAAAGGGCTTCAGATTGCAGGGAGCAATAATGTTATTTCCCAAGTGAATGCCTATAAAAATGGGGACACGGGTATCCAAATCAGTGGTACCGGTTCTGAGACCATTGAGAAATGGCCGACTGACAATAGGGTTATTAATTGCACATCTTACGACAATATGGACCCAGGTATGAACAATGCAGATGGATTTGCGGCGAAAATCACTGTCGCAGGAGGTAATATATTTACGGGCTGTATCGCATATAACAACTTAGATGACGGATGGGATCTATTCGCTAAGATTGAATCTGGTCCAATTGGTGTCGTTACCATCGACAACTGTGTCGCCTTTAATAACGGAACCCTTACAACGGGTGTTGGTAATGGGGACGGTAATGGATTTAAACTCGGCGGTGACGGTATTGCAGTTGCTCATGTACTGATGAACTCGATTGCTTACAATAATAATACCAATGGTGTTACAAGCAATTCTAACCCAGCAGTGATCGTTAGAAACGTTACTTCATATGGTAATAAAGGTAAGAATATTTATTTATATGGTAAAGGTGATGGCGAAAGAGACTTTGTTATGAATGGCGTTATCTCCATGGCATGCTTAGGTAATGACGATATTTCTGAGATGCCTTCTCTTGCGGGTGAACTCAATTATTTAAGTATTTCAGGAGTCGCAACTAATGGATTAGGAGCGACATTGGGCAGCAGTGTTTTCATTTCCACGGATATATCCATTCTACCTGGAAGAAGTGAAGACGGATCCATCGATATGAAAGGTCTATTGGAGCTTAATGATCTGGCACCCGTTAAAGTTGGTGCAACTCTTAGAAAGACACCAATAGAGGCACCGGTATCGACAGGAAACAATGATGCCAATAACAATAATAGTAACAATGGTAATTCTAACAATGAGAATGCTAACACAACCCCGGAAGAAGTCATTGATGAAGAAGATGTCCCTGAAAATTCACCCATGGCGGTGTCTGTTCAGGGTCACTGGGTAGAACAATACGTTCTTGCAATGCTTGGAAAGGGTATCATACACTCAGATGAGGAAATGGATGTTGACGAAAGTGTCAGTCGAAATGTGTTTGTTACCTATCTCATGAGAGCTTTGATGCCTGAAATAAAAGATGAGGCATCCATGTTGGCAAGGGCCGTTGAAAAGGGTTGGATTCAAGGCTATGGTGATGGGACCTATGGGATGGACCAAACCTTGACCAGGGAAATGGCTATGGTCATCATGGCTAGGGTTTTAAGACAACAAGACGGCATCGTTCTTAAGGATATAGACTTTTCACAATATAAGGATCTCGAAAAGATATCTTCATGGGCAATAGAAGATATATATTATGTGGTACGTGCTGGGCTTTTCCGTGGCCGTTCCGATGCAACCTTAAATCCTAAGGATGAGATGACTTTTGCAGAAGTGCTAAAGGTGATCAGCAGTTTTATAGATTAATCAAAGAACGCCACCCTATCACTTCATGTGTAGGGTGGCGTTCTTATATTGATCGGACTATTTATTATTTGAGTTCAATTTTAACAGCTTCATTGTTACTATATAGGAGATTAAACAGTGCTGCGGGCACATATGTACTGTTGCCAACGAGCATTGGTGCTACACCCAAACGGAAATTCTGCGTGAGTCCAATAGCCTGACTACTGGCTTTAAAATAGCTGTCGTCGCCGATGTAGAGGGTAGTCTTCACGGTACCGTCATTAAGAAGAATGCTCTGGTCTTTGCCATTCCAAGTAACTTTAAAACCAAGGTCCTCAGCGACAGCCCGCAAGGGGAGCATGAGTAAACCCTTCTGATCTATCGGATTTTTACTACCGAGCTGAATAGCTTTGTCTTGTATAGTAACCGATACTGTATCCACTCCTGCCATAGGGGTATAAACTGCTCTTACGCCTAGTCCTTCTTCTTGACCAACGAGTACGGCTTTTGTTGCACCTGTTTGACCCGGGTAGCTCATTGCCACAATATCATACCAAATAAAGAGCTGTGTACCCACTTGAATGTCATCGATGGTCACGATTTGTTTTGTTTTATAAGGTGTTAGAGGTACATCTTTTGAGAAGGAGACAATGAGATCGCCGTCCTTGTTGAGAGCGCGTATTTCGCCCTCATTTTTAAAAATGATTTCTTTAACGGTGAAGAGCTCTGCATGACTTTTATTCGTTTCCACTCCGGTAACGATGGCAATCCCATGGGACTGAGGTGGTAAGCTTCTCGTCATAGCGGGGCTGTAATAGATAAAAATGGCATCATCAACTTTTAGGTCTTTCAAAGATGCCGGTAACCCTGTCTTGGAATCGATGATCAGGGTTTCTTCTGAAATGTTCAAAGCAACCTCCAACTCATTAACAGTGACCAGCAGCTGATCATTGTTAATAGGTGCTTTTACGATTGCATTGCCTTTAAGGTGATCAGATATATTTGGTTCTAGAGTACTTATTGCTTGGATACTGACAGTATCCGCAAATGACGTTATTGAGGTGGCAACCGTCGCCACGACAAGAGTTAAACTGAGGATCAACCCGAGGGCTAACCCTTTTTTTTGTGCTTTCATATAAATGCCTCCAATTATTGTTTTGTAATGAATTAGACGCATCCTGCTGGAAGAAAGTTCCATATAAAAAGAGCGCTTGATAACGCGTTACGAATGCTTAAAATTAGTATCCCGCTCTTTTTATTACTTCGTAGGAAAGTAAACTTTCCTACTGGATAAAAATGGGTTTACAGCATTCTCGATATTTGCATGATTTCATCTACGTGGTATGATAGTATATAAGTAGAGTAAGAAAGGAGCATAAAATGATGAATCGAAATTTATTACAAGAAGCATATATACGAACGACCTATCCAGTTGCCGGTCATGGTAAAAGAAATCTTCAAAATTTAATGGATGCCCTAGAAACAATAGATGGACAAATCGAAAGTGATGTCTATGGAAAGGGTAAAGTGATTGAAGAATTTCAGGAGAAGATTGCAAAGCATCTGGGAAAAGAATCAGCTGTGTTTTTTCCAAGCGGCACTATGGCCCAGCAGATTGCACTTCGCATTTGGTGTGACGAAAAGAATATGAGTAAAGTAGCTTACCATCCTCTTTGCCATTTGGAAATCCATGAACAAGAGGGTCTTAAAGTGTTGCATAAGATAGAACCTCTTTTGATAGCAGACGCAGATCGTTTGATACAACTAGCCGATGTCACCGGTATTAATGAAGACATTGCTTGTCTCCTGCTGGAATTACCACAAAGAGAAATAGGTGGGCAGTTGCCAGATTTTCAGACACTTGAAGCCATTTCAATTTATTGTAGAGAGCAGGGAATCCGACTGCATCTCGACGGTGCTAGATTGTTTGAAGCACTACCCTATTATCAAAAATCTGCAGCTGAAATTTGCGCCTTATTTGACAGCGTATATGTATCCTTTTATAAGGGTATCGGTGGTATAGCTGGTGCTGTCCTTGCAGGAAGTCCTGGGTTTACCGAAAAGTCAAAAATATGGAAAAGAAGGCACGGCGGTGACTTGATCAGTTTATATCCATACATTGTGAGCGCTAATGATGCTTTTGATCAGCGTATCCATAAAATGACACAGTATTTTGAGGGTGCGAAGGATCTTGCAGGGCGACTTAATCAGTGCTCGTCTGTTATGACTCAACCGATATATCCGGTTTCGAACATGTTCCATCTATATTTTGATAAATCAAAAGAGGTTATGGAGTCTATTCTGATAGACATCTATGAAGTAACAGGTATCGGTATTACTGGGAATTTGATGGAAAAGGACGGAAAAAGCCGCTGCGAAATCTGGATTGGCGATCGGTATGCAGATATCCCCAAGGATCGGCTGGACGCGGCCATTGGAATGCTTCAGGAGAAACTGAAGGACATCAATGTATTGGACGAAGGACCTTTCTATCATGGGACTAAAGCCGATTTGAAGCTAGGAGATTTATTAGAAGTGGGTTTTAGCTCTAACTATGGTAAAGGTAAAAAGGCTAATTTCGTTTACTTGACGGCAACACTCAATGCCGCTATTTGGGGTGCTGAGCTAGCTGCCGGGGTTGGGCCAGGTCGGATCTACCTTGTTGAGCCATTGGGTTTCTTTGAGAATGATCCAAATTTGACAGATAAGAAGTTTCCTGGGAACCCAACACGGTCATACCGCAGTCAGCAAGCGCTAAAAGTGGTTGGTGAGGTTACGGATTGGGAAGGACATACGCCTGAGGAGCTCAAAAAAATGACGGATCATCTGGATGCGCTGAAACAACTTGGTATCGATGCAATTAATGATTAAGATCAAGAAATAATTTTAAGCCTTTCAAGAATAATATCAATCTCATTCTTAGTAGTGGATCTACCTAAGCTAAATCGGACAGTACCTCGTGCAACTTCGTATGGAATATTCATAGCTTTTAAAACAGGTGAGATAGAAACCAACCCCGAGTGACAGGCAGAGCCAGTTGATGCTGCGATATCTTCTCCCAATATTGAAAGGATATCACTACCATTATAGCCTAGAAAGCTAACATTTAAGGTGTTGGGTAGACGATTAACCAAGTCACCATTGAGCTTTATTTTTTCACCATAAATGGCTTTTAGTTGCTCATAAAAATAATCAGTCAATTCTTTAATGTGTGTTAGAGGGAGTGATTTTTGAGCAATTTCACAGGCTTTACCTAAAGCCACATTAAAGATCACATTTTCAGTACCAGCACGTTTTCCTAGCTCATGACCAGCGCCATGGATGAGGGGCTCAATCATGATACTTTTGTTCATATAAAGTGCACCAATACCTTTTGGCGCATAAAGCTTATGTCCTGCTATCGTCAAGAAGTCAACACCTAATTCGTTAACATCAATTGGAACCTTGCCCACAGATTGTGATGCGTCCGTATGGAAAAGAATTTTATGCTTGTGACAAATATCAGCGATTTCTTTAATGGGTTGAATGGTTCCTGTCTCATTATTGGAATGCATGATGGTAACTAATAGGGTGCGTTCAGTGATCATTTGCTCTAGAGCTGAAGCATCCACCATACCATTTTCTTTAACAGGCATATAAGATATTTGATAACCAAGTCTTTCAAGGTATTTACATGGGTTTAGTACGGCAGGATGTTCAATCAAAGAAGTAATGATATGGTCACCTTTATGTCTTTGGGTATAGGCTACCCCTTTAATAACGGTATTGTTTGATTCACTGCCACCGCTTGTGAAAAATATTTCGTTACTGGTGCAATTTATAAGATTAGCCACACCTTCTCTAGCCTTTTCAACGGCTTTTTTTGCTGTAACACCTAAGGAATGGCTGCTCGATGGATTGCCATAATTGTCATAAATATAGGGAAGCATAGCATCAGCGACCTCTTTGTCTATGGGTGTTGTTGCGTTATAATCCAGATATATCAATTCAATCAACCCTTTCGTTTGAGATTTTTTAAGGACTAAAATAATACTTCACATTATAGCACCTGTGTGATATCATAGTCAATAGATTGCTTGAATGATTGAATGGAGGAAAATTAAAATGGGACAAGAATCACGTACATTTAAAGACAGCACTTATGCACAACTTGCCAGAATCGGAAAGGCCATTTCAAGTCCGAAAAGGTTGGAAATATTAGATATTTTATCCCAGGGAACTAAAACAGTTGAGTCAATAGCCAGAGAGACGGAGATGAGTGTAGCGAACACGTCCCAGCATTTGCAAACATTGCTTGAAGCTAGGCTAGTTGAATATCAAAAGCAGGGGATCTATTCCTATTATAAATTACCAGATCAAACGGTTGTGAATTTCATCTTATGCATGCAAACTCTTGCAGAAAAGCGTATTGCAGAGATTCACAAACTCAGAGAAGATATGTATTCTAATAAAGATAAAATGGAACAAATCCAAATGAGCCATCTGATTGAACGCATGAAAGAAGGCAATGTGACCTTAATTGATGTCAGACCGAAGGAAGAGTATGAAATCATGCACATACCTGGAGCAGACTCAGTACCTTTGGAGGAACTAGAAAGACATATTGCTCAGTTACCAATTAATCAAGAAGTAGTCGCATACTGTCGAGGACGTTATTGTTTACTATCGGTAGAGGCTGTTGAATTATTAAGATTTAAGGGATTCAAAGCAGTTAGGTTAGAAGAAAGTGCACAAGAATGGTATGCCTATAATAGCGAAAACTAAGAATCATTAAAACTACAATACGCTTGTAGTTTTTTTAATTTGAACAATCAATCATTCAATTAATCTATTGACTGATGTAACGAAGTTGTGCTATAATTTTTTTAATGAAGAAAATTTATGATCCCTATATAAAAAGGAGACAATAATATGAATTTTACACCATTGAAATTCCAGGGAGCATTAGCCGCTGGGGGTGTCGCCCTTATGCCGTTTGTTTATCTGCAAAACACAGTACCACATCCAAAGGGATTAATTAAGTTGGCAGATATTCCTTTTAATGAAATAAGCTCGGGTAAAGCCATCTTTTTCATTGTATTACTGGGGATTATGTCCATATTTACAATCATCCATTTTGTCCTAACGATTTCATTTCTCAAAGACCTTACATCTTGGCTTATTAAGAAAGAGGCTTATAAGATCTTTATCAATACCCCTTTGACGAATATCGGTATTTTTTCACCAGTCATTTCATTGGCAATGACGATGAATGTTATTTTTAGTCCACTTTCTTTCTTTATTCCAGGACTATCATCAAATATACAAGTGATGATGTGGCCGGCGCTAATTGCAATAGGGATACTTTGGATGATCCTTTTTAGATTTGAAATTAAATTATTAATCATGTGGCTAAGTCAACCACTTGAACTAAGCAAATTGAATTTTGGATGGTTACTGGATGTATTTGCTTTAGGTATGGTTTCTTTGACTGCGACAGGAATTGCTTCGATGTCCAATAATAAGGAAATTGCCTCTATAGCAGCATTTTTATCCTTATTTACAATAAGTTTCGGGTTAATTATATTTGTGGGTAAGTTGCTTCTTTTGATCTATATTCAGATTAAGGCGGGTAGTTTACCATTAAAACAAGCACAACCTACTTTCTTTGTAGTTATTCCAATTATCTGTTTATTTGGGGTAAGCTTGTATAAATTCTCTGTTTATTTAGAAAAATATTTTCTCTTTGATTTGAAATTCTTTACTTATTTTATTATCAGTAGTTCTTTTGTCCTTTCAATAGGTTGGGGAATTTTCTGTGTATATTTACTGAAGTCATATTTCAAAAATGAGTTTGTGAAAAATGAATTTTATCCAGGACAGTGGACCATAGTTTGTGCTTTTGTTGGATCTGAAGTATTAGGTTCCTACGTTTATGGAAGTTTTTATAAGAGTCCAGTACTCAATATATTTAATTTAGCCAGTATATTTTTAGCTTCAGTTATTTATGTTCTAGTTCTCATTAGATATTATCAAGCTAATGCTAAGGATAAAAATAAAACCAGATAATTATGAAGTAAGGGGTGAGAATGATGAAGGTAGGTTTGATAAGATGCATGCAGACAGAAGATATGTGTCCGGCTACAACTTGTTTTAAGGTAATGACTACGAAGAAGCTAGCATTTGAAGGTGTTGAAGAAGATATTGAAGTTATTGGAGTTAATACATGTGGTGGATGCCCAGGAAAAAAAGTAGTAACTAGATCTGCTGAAATGGTAAAAAGAGGGGCGGATACAATTGTTCTTGCATCTTGTATTACGAAGGGAAATCCAATTGGATTTGCGTGTCCACATGTCGAACAAATGAAAGTTGCTATTCAAAAGAAAATTGGACGATCAATAAAAATGATTGATTATACACACTAAGAAGAACACCGCAATAATTGTACTGTTGTATATTCGAAAATTGGAGGAATGAAAATGAAACTAGGCATCATTATCGAGACAAAGGAAAACGAGAAAGCATGGAATGCAATGAGATTTGCTGTAACCGCCAAGAAAAAAGGTCATGAAGTAAAAGTGTTTCTAATGGGTGAAGCTGTAGAGATTGTGAACATCAACCATGATAAATTTAACGTTGCAACTCAAATTGAGTTATTCTATGAAGCAGGTGGCGTCATGTTAGCTTGTGGTACATGTCTTAAATCTAGAAATATGGATGCCACAGAGGCGTGTCCACTTTCCACGATGATTGATTGTGTTGATTTGGTCGAATGGGCTGATAAGATGGTTACGTTTTGATGTAAAACCCATGCAATGGATGACGTACTAAGGTTACAACAAAAGAGGGAAAGCACAAGTGGTTAATTGTATGTGCTTTCCTTCTTTTTATTTTCGATTGTGATTGCATTTAAATGCGTGTCCTATGCTTGTGATTCAGTACATAAATCAAGGGGATTGAATCGGAACAGCTCAGGTTGCAATAAAGTAATATGATGACCACTCAATAAAATCAATTGATCATCCACCATTTTTTTTAGCTCTCTAGAAACAGACGGGCGGGCGACTCCGATAATCTCTGCAATATCACCTTGTGTGTGTGGCAATTTAAAGGTGGCTAAACCAATATTTCTATATTCCATAGAAAGGAAAAAAATCAGTTTCGATCGAACATCCTTCAGGTGAAGCATTTGAATTTTATTCTTGAATACCAAAATTCTACTCGACAAGTGGCGAATAAAATTTTGACTGAATTCAGGACTCTTTTTAATAAATACGGCAACCTGCTCAAATGTGAGCTACAGGATTGTGGTTGCTTGGGTAGTAACAAGGCTAAATGGATAAGTAGGGTTTCGGGCGTATAGTAAGGCAGCACCAAAACAGTCACTAGTGGAAAACATCTTTATTGTTAATGCCTCGCCAGTTGAGGAAAGATTTTGAATGGCTAAAGCGCCACTCAGTACAAAACCAATGGATTTGCAGGGATCATTTTCTTGGATGATCAGGTTTCCCTTTTTGTAATTGCCTAAAATACAAGAATCAAGTTCCAAATGAGCCTGTAGTGTTTCAAGCTCAATATTTATGAATAAATCACTTTTGAGTAAGCTTTCGAGTTCAATTCTCATACATTTCTCCTAAAGTGTAACCGTGGTTATCGATATAGTTATGATGGTAAAGTATACTATAAAAATACAATAAATGAAAGGATGTGCCAAGGTGATTGAAGAAGTTTTTAAATTCTCACACGGAAACGACAGGATTGTCGAAAAAATAATTCAAGATGAGAATATCCATTTTATTCACATGGTTTTTAACAAAGACGAAGGATTACCAGAACATTTCTCCAATTCAGTTGTGTATATGACGGTTTTAAGAGGGGAATTATCCATCGGATTAGATGCCCAAGATGTACAAGTGTATGCTGCAGGGAGCATCTTGAAGATTCCTTACAACACAAAAATGAATGTTAAAAATCTAGACCAAGAGCTTTTAGAATTGATCATTGTCAAAGCACCAGTACCAAAAAATTGATATTTATAAATGAAGGAGAAACACTATGAGTATGTTCTGTTATCAATGTCAAGAAACAGCAAAAGGAACAGGTTGTGAAATTAAAGGTGTATGCGGTAAAAATGAAGAGGTTGCAAAGCTCCAAGACTTGCTGATTTATGTGACAAAAGGCATCTCTGAAATCGTGGTTAAAGGCAAATTGGATGTAAAAACACTTGAATCGACAAACCATGGAACCTTGAAGAGTTTGTTTATTACGATCACCAATGCCAACTTTGATCCCAAAGCAATTGAAGAGCAAATCAATTACATGATCGCAATTAGAGATGAATTGAAAATGAAGGTTTCTTTAGAAGACCTAAGTGATGCAGCTCTGTTTGAGGTGAAAAATCTTACTGAAATGCTTGAAAAAGCAGCCCTTGTTGGTGTGCTTGCGACGGAGAATGAAGATGTACGTTCCTTAAGAGAGTTAATTATATATGGATTAAAAGGAATGGCTGCTTATACGCACCATGCGCTTAACCTTGGTAAAGAAGATCTAGAAATCTATAGTTTTATATATGAAGCATTAGCTGCTACCCTCAACGATGGGTTATCAGCAGATGAATTAGTTGCACTGACTTTGAAAACAGGTCAATTTGGTGTGGCTGCTATGGCGCTTCTTGATGGTGCTAATACTTCTAAATATGGTAATCCAGAACTCACAACAGTCAATATCGGTGTTAGAAATAACCCCGCCATATTGATTTCAGGCCATGATTTGACAGATCTTGAACAATTACTTGAGCAAACAAAGGGCACTGGTGTGGACGTGTATACCCACAGTGAAATGTTGCCTGCACATTATTATCCTGCATTCAAAAAGTACGATAATTTTGTTGGGAATTATGGTAATTCTTGGTGGAAACAAATTACTGAATTTGAGACTTTTAACGGACCTATACTATTTACAACAAACTGTATCGTTCCTCCTAAGAGTGAAGAAGTCAGAGGAAGAATTTTTACTTCTGGGGCGTCAGGCTTTCCTGGTTGCACACATATTGTTGCAGATGAAGTGGGTAAAAAGGATTTTACGTCAATCATCGAAATGGCTAAAATTCTAAAAGCACCAACAGAAATTGAAACGGGAAGCATTGTTGGCGGTTTCGCCCATGCTCAAGTAATAGCATTGGCAGATAAAGTGGTTGATGCTGTTAAGTCAGGCGCAATCAAGAAGTTCTTTGTTATGGCGGGTTGTGATGGCAGAATGAAATCTAGAGATTATTATACCGAATTTGCGCAAAAGCTTCCAAAGGATACTGTCATTTTAACGGCTGGTTGTGCTAAGTATCGATATAATAAATTAGCATTAGGAGATATTGGTGGTATTCCAAGAGTTCTTGACGCAGGTCAATGCAATGACTCCTATTCCTTAGCAGTCATAGCACTAAAATTAAAAGAAGTGTTTGGACTAGAGGATATTAATCAATTACCAATTGCATATAACATCGCATGGTATGAGCAAAAAGCAGTCATCGTACTATTGGCACTTCTTTACTTAGGTGTTAAGAACATTCATTTAGGACCAACACTTCCTGGGTTCTTATCACCCAATGTGGCAAAAGTATTGGTGGAAACATTTGGGATTGCAGGAGTGGGAACGCCAGATTCAGATGTCGAGTTATTCATGGCATAATCAATAGAATTTTAGTAGCCTCTGACAGTCGTATTTATGTCAGAGGCTACACTTGTTCACTAGACAAAAAAAGGGGTTTATTATGAAGATAAAATTTAAACTGTTACTAACCTTTGGATTACTGATCGTGCTTTCTTTTGGAATTGTTGGCATAAATTTGATGACCTATCAAACAATGGAAAGTGATGCTGATTTTGTGAATTATTCTGGAAAATTGAGGGCAACAAGCTATAAAATGGCTCATTTATCCAATATTTTGATGGACAATCGGAACCAAGAATCTACCAAAGAGTTGGAAGAGAGTATTGTTCTTTTCGATACAATTCTTATGAATATAACAAGTGGAAATGATGCATTGGGACTGACCAAATTGGTTCATAAACCGACAATGGAAGAACTCAGTAATATCGAAAAAGTATGGAATAACAAGTACAAAGTGGCTTTTACTGCCGTGTTGAAGAATCGAGATGCAGATTCTGTTGCTTTGATGAACAGCGAAATAACAGCATATGTGAATGAGATTAATGATATGGTTACCTCCTTCTCGGAATATGCTCAGTCGAAGGTTATGAATGCCAAGATTATAAATGGTATACTGAGCTTGTTTGCACTCGTGTTTGGGTTGGTTTCGTTTTACCTCTTAAATAAAGGCATTAGAAAGCCAATACTTGGGCTGAATGAGGATTTGAAGGCTTTGTCTCAAGGTAATGGAGACCTAACGAAAAGAATACAAGTAAATAGTAAAGATGAAATTGGAGAATTGACGATTCATTTTAATGATTTCATTGGAAACATACATCAAATAGTTGTGGACATATCAAAGATTTCAGGCGTTCTCTCGAAAGACATGAATTCAATTTCAGGTACAACAGAAGAGCTAACAAAATCAACAGAATTAATTGCCATGTCTTCCATGGAAGTTGCAGAAGGGTCAGCTCAACAAAACAACAAGCTAGAGGAACTGAATGCTCTAGTTGAAAAAATAAAACTGAATATTGAGGCTGTTTCACAGAAGGGTTCACAGACATTGAGCTATTCAGAAGAGTCACAAAAATCTGTTGAACAAGGCAACAAACAGGTGGATATTCAAGCCATCGAGCTTGGTGAATTTATTAAATCAATCAAAACTGCATCTGTGACAGTTGAAGATCTGAATCAAGCCTCGGAACAAATCAGAGCGATTGTCGGGTTGATTCACAGTATCTCATCTCAAACAAACCTTCTAGCACTCAATGCATCAATTGAAGCGGCTAGAGCAGGGGAATATGGGCGAGGTTTTGCTGTAGTTGCAGATGAGATTAGAAAACTGGCAGAAGAGACTTCTGTTTCAGCTAAACAAATCAATGAAATTGTAGCAAGTATCAGTGATAAAACAGTAAATGTTAAAACATCCATGGATCAATTGGTAGACAAAACAAAGAGTCAAGAAGATTCAATGGAAAAGTTAAAAAAAGAATTGGTACTGATTTTAGATCAAGCAGGGATGACCCTTAAAGAATCTAAGGGCATTATGAGTATTTCTAGTCAAGTGAACAATGAATTTAAGGTGATCACCAGTTCTGCAAGGGATATTCAAGGTGTTTCTATGAAAAACTCGGAAAATACCCAGGATGTTGCAGCAGCAGTGGAAGAACAAACAGCTTCTTTTCAGGAAGTTGCAGCCAATATTAGTTCGATTAACGAACTTGCAAGTGAATTAGATGATATTGTGGGGAAATTTAAGATTTAAGTAAGGGTTTGGTGTAATGCCTGCTACCTAGAAATGTAGCCCTAGCAACAGAATTATTAGCGGATATCATGTATGATGATCATAGCGTCAAAGAAAGTAAATTTT
>CAZJIO010000002.1:77954-84585 GCA_964546035.1 uncultured Eubacteriales bacterium
TATTTTAGGCACAAATGTTAAAAGTTTAACACATCTGAGCGAAATAAAAAATATTAGGAGAAAAATTATGTTTGAAGAAACGAAAAATGATTTATCTAAAGCTGCCGCTAATAAAGCAGCATTTCTTAAGAAAAGTTTAGGCCGTTATTTGGTGGCTTCTTCTTGGGCTGGTACTTATGTTGGCTTTGGCATTATCCTCATTATGGTCATTGGAGGGTTCGGTACAACGGCAGAATCGCCATTTACAAAAGCTTTTATGGGATTGGCCTTTGGCATTGCATTAAGCTTGGTTATTATGGCAGGTTCAGAGTTGTTTACTGGAAATAATCTGATTATGACAGTAGGGGCGTTAGATCGTAGTGTTACTTGGAAGGATGCCTTCAAAATATGGGGGGCAAGCTATGTAGGAAATTTTGTTGGCTCCTTTATTGTTGGTGGATTATTTGTATTAACAAAAATATCCGGCACATCAACAGGTGATTTTATTTTAAAGGTGTCAGCAGCAAAAATGAATGATGATTTTATGTCGTTAATGGTGAAGGGTATATTGTGTAACTTGTTGGTATGCCTTGCTGTTCTTTGTGCGGTGAGAATGAAAAGCGAATCAGGTAAATTGATCATGGTTTTTTGGTGTCTATTTGCATTTATTACAGCTGGATTCGAACACAGCGTTGCAAACATGACTATTTTTGCTATGGGATTATTCATGCCTCATCCAGATACAATTTCAGTCGTAGGGATGTTTGGCAATTTAGTGCCAGCTACAATCGGTAATTTTATAGGTGGTGCCGTCATGCTCGGTGGTACTTATTTTTATATGGGTTCAAGTAAAAGAGTGAAATAAAGAGCTGATATTAGGAGGATAAATGAATGGGGTACCAACTTAATAAGCTAGAAATGAATGACTATTTGAAATCTCTTGAAAAAGAATATCGGTTATTTGCACCTGTTTTTGAAAAAGGTAAAGGAAAATTTTCGGCAACAGATCTTGTTGGATATGGTGAAATACATACCTATGAAGAAATGGTTCTTGATCAGAAATCACATTATTCACCAAAGGAAATTTTTTATCCAATACGAGAGACCTTGTTTTATTTCTTAAATAATGCGACACAAACACCAGAAATAGAGTTGAAACCAATAATCATTTTCCTACGTCCTTGTGATATCAATGGGATCAAACGTTTAGACAGCATATTTCTAAAAAATGGTGTCGAAGTGGATTATTATTATTTGCGAAGAAGACAACTCTTAAAGTTTGTGATGATTGAATGTACAACGGGCTTTGATACATGCTTTTGTGTTTCCATGGGTGCTAATGAAACGGACCAATTTGAGGCAGCACTTCGGGTAAACGAAGAGGGTGTAACACTTAAAATAAATGATGAGGCCTTGATGACTGAAGCCTTGAAAATAGGAATTGAAATAGAGTTTGAACCTGAATTTATAAGAGAAAACAAAGTGAAAGTAACGATTCCAGAGGTGTCTTTAGTGACCAAAGAAACTTTCAATAGTGAAATATGGAAAGAGTATACGAGTCGTTGTATCGCTTGTGGCAGATGTAATACATCTTGTATCACTTGCTCTTGTTTTACCATGCAAGACGTTAAACTGTCCGATGAACTGGGCGAAAGAAGACGTGTCTGGGCAGGTTGCCATGTAGATGGTTTTTCGAATATGGCAGGTGGTCATGGGTTTAGAGATAAAAATGGAGAACGTATGCGATTTAAAACCATGCATAAGATCAATGACTTTTACAAGAGATTTGATGAGCACATGTGTGTGGGATGCGGTCGATGTGATGATGTATGTCCAGAATATATTTCGTTTTCCAAATGCATCAATAAATTAAATGAAATTGTGAAGGAGTTAAGTCAATGATGAATCCCTATTTACCTAAACCCTACAAAGTGCTTGCTATTAAAAAAGAGACTGCGATTGATTATACGTTTCAGATTGAGTATGAAGGACCATTGGTTGGCGGTCAGTTTATGGAAATATCCATACCAGGCATTGGAGAAGCGCCTATTTCAATTAGTAACTTCGATGAAACTTCTTTAGACATGACCATTCGTAAAGTGGGTCGGTTAACGGATCAAATCATTGAGCTCGGTGTTGGAGATCATCTTTTTATGAGAGGACCTTATGGGAATGGATTTGATTTAAATGTCTTTAGAGGAAAAGATGTGGTATTTATAGCTGGTGGAACTGGGCTTGCACCCGTGCGTAAAACAATTGATTATTTTGCTAGTCATCCCTCAGAAGTGAAAAAGTTAGAGGTGCTGATCGGGTTCAAGACACCAGAAGATATGCTTTTTAAAGAGAACATTTCATCTTGGGCTAAGAATAATGCAGTGATCGTTACGGTTGATCGTGGGACCGAAACCTGGAAGGGTGAAACAGGGCTCATTACAACACATATTAATAAACTTGATTTGTCCGATGTAATGAACAAGGTAGCTGTGGTCGTTGGACCCCCTATTATGATGAAGTTTACAACTCTTGAATTGATAAAAAGTGGATTTAGAGAAGAGAATATATGGGTGTCCTTTGAAAGAAAGATGAGTTGTGGCATTGGTAAATGTGGACATTGTAAAATCGATGAAACATATGTATGTCTTGAAGGTCCCGTGTTTAACTATATTAAAGCAAAAAAACTTATTGATTAGGAGGAGAAATATATGAGCATCAATCGAAAAGTAGTTGCTAAAAATGCCTATCGTGTGACAAAAGTTAGAAATATAACTGCCCTTAGAATAAGAGTACCCGGCGGACATCTAGAAGCCAAATATTTTCAACTCATTCAATCAATTGCAGAGGAATATGGTGACGGAACGGTTCATTTGACAACCCGTCAAGGGTTTGAAATACCTGGAATTGATTTCGAAAAAATGTCCGAGATTAATAAGAAAATTCTGCCCTTAATCGAAGCATTGGGTTTGGATTTAAAGGTGAATGACGCAGGATATCCAGCTGCAGGAACCAGAAATATTTCCGCATGTATTGGAAATCGGGTCTGTCCCTATGCCAATGATGATACAACCAGACTTGCACAGAGACTAGAACGTGAATGCTATCCCCATGATTTTCATTTTAAAATTGCCGTTACAGGTTGCCCAAATGATTGTATTAAAGCCCATATGCAGGATTTCGGAATTATCTGTGTTACCGAACCCAAGTATGAAGTTTCTAGGTGCATCAGCTGTGAGGCCTGTGTCAAGAATTGCAAAAAGAAAGTCACAGGTGCCTTGTCCATGAATGGGTTTAATGTGGAAAGAGATACCGACAAATGCATTGGCTGTGGAGAATGTATCCTTCAGTGTCCAATGAGTGCCTGGACAAGAAGCGAAACCAATTATTACAGAATGGTCATTATGGGCCGTACCGGTAAGAAAAATCCTCGTATTGCCATGCCTTTCATGAAGTGGGCAACGGAAGAGGTCATTGTTCAGGTCATCAAGAATACGTATGATTTTGTTGATCGCTATATTGATCGGGCCCTAGCAAAAGAACATATTGGTTATATTGTGGACCGTATGGGATACCAAGTTTTTAAAGAGGAAGTGTTAAAGGGTATTGTATTAAATAAAGAAATTGAGATAGCTGAGAATATTCAGTGGAATGGCTATTATTATAAACAAGACAATCAGTTTCAGTCCGGCAAGGATCTTCAAAAATAAGCTGGAGAAAGAGGAGGATAGTGATGCAAGAATTATTTTCATTAGAAGATGTATTCGATGTGATGATGGAACTAGAAACCTTAGGCAATCAACATTATTTAGAGATGGAAAAACTAACGAGCGACTACCAGTTGAAAGCATTATTTAATGGGTTAGCTAAACAAGAAATGACACATAAAGAATTGTATGCAAAGTATAAAAACCTACATATTTCCTTTGAAACGAATCAATTGACGCTGGAGTACAAAGACTATATGGATGCACTCCTCAAGGGAACGATTCATTTTCTGAAAGGGAGTAAAGAGATTAGGGATCTCAAACAGGGTTATGAAATTGCAATTAATCTAGAGAAAGATACCATTTTATTCCTAGGAGAAATAAGAGGAATCCTTGATTCAACTTATTATGCTGCCATTGATGAAGTGCTCAACCAGGAGAAAAGTCATTTGAAGGCGCTATATAAATGGCAAAGTACACAAAATAGCACGGTTTAGTAGAGGGGTTAAAAGAGGAGGTTAATAGTATGGAGCAAAGAATAATAAACCTAATTAACTTTTGTCAGGGCATCTATCGCAATGAAAACGGAAAAGCCTTATATCATGAGTATTTAACGGATATACAAAGTGTAACGCCCCAAGATGTGATTTTCATTGAAAATGAACAACTCAAGATGGGGTTAAGCCCAAAGGAAATGCTAACTTTTGTAGGAAAGCTTATGAATGTTTTTAACAAACCGCTGAGCGCATATGAATGGAAAAAACCTATTGAAGGCACCTTTCTATATGATATGATGACGGAAAATGAAGCACTTATAAACCAACTAGAAGCTTTTAAGACAGTTGTTAAGTTGGGAAAAATACAAGAAAATCTAAGGCAAGTACTCGAGTTCTTGATTGGAATACAAGGGTATTATGTTCATTTTTTGAAGCTGGAAAATATTTTGTTTCCTACAATGGAAAAAAAGATGGAGCGTTTTAATGGGCTCAAGATTATGTGGTCACTTCATGATGAGGTAAGGAAACGATTAAGTTTGTTAATGAGGCTGCTTGACGGTGAACAAGTAGATGAACAACTAGATGAGAAACAAATAAATATTGAGATAGGACAACTCTATTTTGATTTATATGGTCTTGTTCAAAAGCAAAAACTCATTCTGTTTCCAAGTGCTACAGAGCTGCTGGATGAAAAGGAATTACAAGAAATGCACCAACAAAGTTTTGAATATGGATTTGCATTTATTGAAAAGCCAATTCTAAAGGAAATATACCAAACAACTGAGTTGCATCGCTATGATGAGCTTGGTAAGTTATTAACCATGGATACAGGACATTTGGATCTAGAGCAATTATCATTGATTTTTAACGCATTGCCACTAGATTTAACCTTAGTAGATGAGTATGATAAAGTGACGTTTTTTACCACACCAAAAGATCGCATATTTCCAAGATCAGTGGCTGTGATTGGTAGAGATGTAAGAAACTGTCATCCACCAGAAAGTGTTCATATTGTTGAAGCTATATTAGTGTCCTTTAAAAATGGTGAAAAAAATGAAGCATCCTTCTGGTTTCAGATGAAAGGGTTATATATTTATATCCAATATATTGCTCTGCGAAATGCAGAGGGTAAGTACCGAGGAACCCTTGAGATTTCTCAAGAGATAGGTAAATTAAGAGCGCTAGAAGGACAAAGACGATTATTAGAGTGGTAGGGTGTTATATATTGAATTAAGCGGGTTAAAATGATACAATTGAAGTAATTTAATCTGATTCTCAAATGTTATTTAACAGGGATAGGATTGATACCCTATAAAATTAGGAGGTACAATATGAAGACAATGACTTGCAAACAACTAGGTGGAGCTTGTGATAAAGAGTTTCATGCTAATACTTTTGAAGAAATAGCCGAGCTAAGTAAACAACATGGTATGGAAATGTTTCAAAAAGGTGATGAGGATCATATAGTAGCCATGAATGAAATGATGGAACTTATGAAGACACCTGAGGCTATGAATGCCTGGTTTGAGAGTAAAAAAGTGGCGTTTGATGCATCAGTTGAAACCAAATCTTAAAACCTTAAAAATCTGATTTTCTTTCGGATTATGGAAAAATCAAAGAAAATTATAGGTGCCATAGTATCGTTATATGGCATTAATGCTGTTCCTTTTTGGTTAATGCCGGTAACTTGGGTAATTATGTTGAAAAAAAGTGGAATTGATAGGCGTTTAATTAGCATATCTGCACATAAGTATGTGCAGATATTATTCCGAAAGCATATAAAAGAATCTTGACAGATTGACAATAAAGTTAAAGTATGGTAAAATGATAATGAATCTCGTTTTCAGGCTAGCAATATTGGAGAAATCAGTTCTTTCTTGACTTAACTGCAAATTGTTTCATATGACTTGTTTCTATGGATATGTATAAAAAGCATAGAACAATTTATAATATAGTTTTAAATTCGACCAACAGGAGGTATATTATGGAAAATGCATATAAACAAACTGGCCTATTTAGAAGTAAGCTCAACAGAGAAATGGATGATGTGAGTTTTGCTAGCAAAAAAAGCAGCCGGGCGGCACATGTTAAGAGAATGACTTTAAAAAGAGCTAGAATCAATATGGAATATACTATTAAAGCTGTAGAGACGAACAATAATGAAGTTCAGGATTTTTTATTTACCCTTGGTTGTTATGCGGGTGAAACGATTACTGTTATTTCAATACTTGGAGAGCAGTATGTTGTTGTAGTGAAGGATGCGAGGTACAGCATAGATCAAGATTTGGCGGAATGTATTATCATTTAAGTATAAGTTATAATATGCCAAGAACATATGCTGTGTTAATTATATAAGAAGGTTTGAAAGAATACTGTGATCAACAGTAATTTTTTTGAACTTCAATTGAGAATGAGTGCTAATATCATAATGATGTGAGATTTGCTCCCATATGAATT
>CAZJIO010000003.1:0-6232 GCA_964546035.1 uncultured Eubacteriales bacterium
GTAGCTTATGCCAAATCGGACACGGTGAACAGGGAATTAAACTTAATCTTATAGAATTTTAAAGGTTTTGGCAACGGTTACTGAATGCGTATTTTAATGGTGGAAGATGAGATTCATTTAGCAGAGGCATTAACCCAGATTTTAAGAAAAAACAACTATACCGTTGATGCCGTACACGATGGACAAGACGGTTTAGATTATGCTTTAAGCAATATCTACGATTTAATACTCCTTGATATCATGTTACCTAAAATTAATGGTTTAACCATTTTAAAAGAAATAAGAAAAGCAGGTATTATAACCCCTGTTTTACTCTTAACTGCAAAGGGTGATATTTCTGATAAGGTCATTGGCCTGGACAGTGGTGCTGATGATTATTTGGCTAAGCCTTTTGCTACTGAAGAATTACTTGCTCGAATAAGAGCTATGTCTAGGCGAAAAGGTGAAATACTTCTAGATACCATGTTGAAATATGGTGATATTGAGTTGAACCCTACGAATCTAAAATTATCATGTGCTAGTAAAGAAGTAAAGATTACTTTAAGAGAAAGTGAATTGTTGGAGTTTCTAATTTTAAGAAAAGGGTTGGTTACTTCTAAGGAATTGATTCTTGAGAAGCTATGGGGCTTTGATTCGGAAGCAGAGCACAACCATGTGGAGGTTTATATTTCATTTTTAAGGAAAAAGTTGGGTTTTATCGGTTCAACAGTGACCATTCATACATTACGCGGCGTCGGCTATACCTTGGAGGTGAACTAGATGTTTAAAAAACTGAGAAACAAATTACTCCTGATGAACTTGGTGATGATCTCAATCCTCATGTTTGGTGGATTTACCTCGATTTACGTCTTTACCTATAACGATGTGCAGAGCAGTATTCAAATGGATCTTTACAGAATATCTGATTTCCAAAGTCATGGCGGCGGTTTCAAGCAACCTCCTGATATTGTTGTCGAACCTAAAGTACCTAAGGATGCGCTATCAAATAGATCTGTTTCCTTTATACTTCTGACCGATTCAAATTGGCATATTGTCAACTCAACAACCTATTTTGATATGGATTCCAGTTTTTTTGAGGCTGCAAAAGCGGCGGCTAAAAAAGATAATTCCGACTATGGCACCATTGATTTAGAAGACAATCATTGGGCATACCTAATCACACCCTACGTTGATGGTTATAAATTGGTCTTTTTAGATGTCTCTAATCAGCAAGCCCTATTGACGCGACTGATTTACACCTTTTTAGTTGTTGCCGTGATCATGTTGTTATTAATCTTTCTCATCAGTCGGTTTTTAACGAATAAATCGATTCAACCTGTCAAAGCAGCCTTTGATAAACAAAAGCAATTTATTGGTGATGCTTCTCATGAACTTAAGACACCTTTGGCGGTTATTCAAACCAATGTCGATGTCCTCTTATCCAATTCAGAAAGCACTGTTGCCAGTCAGACCAAATGGTTGCATTATATTCAATCCGAAGCTCAGCGTATGAACAAACTCGTTCATGACTTACTTTATTTGACCCAAGTGGATCACTCCGATATGAAGATGATCTTTACGGACTATGATTTAAGTCAATCCATTGAAAGCACACTCCTAACCATGGAAGCGATCGCCTATGAAAAGAATCTTCAACTAAATTATGCCATCGATCCAGGCATAAAAATAAATGGCAATAGCGAGCAAATCACACAAGTTGTCATGATTTTACTCGATAATGCCATTAAATATGCCAGTAAAAATGGTACAGTCCATCTTTCTTTAAATAAACACAATCAACATGTTCACTTAATCCTTACAAATACAGGGGAAGGTATTTCAAATGAACATCTCGATAAGATTTTTGATAGATTCTATCGTTTAGACCCTTCTAGAACACGCAACAGTGGGGGCTATGGACTAGGTTTATCTATTGCAAAAGCCATTGTTGACCTACATGGTGGAAAAATATCGGTGTCCAGTATTGTTGGCCAAAGTACCACCTTTAAGGTCAAACTTCCTGCTACGGCTCTTTAAAACCAAATTTTAACCCTTATTTCTCTGTGACAGCTTGGACACTCCACGGTGTGAGTGCCAGCTTTTCGCTTCAAACGCAGCACCTTTTTGCAGTTCGTACAGGTTCTAAAGCGATGGGTTTTAACTTCTTTAATCCGTCGTACTTCTAAACGCCAAAGCGCTTTCACCCTGTTAAAATAAATGAGAAAAAGTTTATTTTCTAATTGTCGTCTTTCTTTATTCTTTGAAACCAATCTGAAAACCACATAGAATATGAGGAGTATAGAGCCATAGCTCACCCCTTTGGATTTCACGAATATATTCATCACAGCAAGTGCCATATAGAGGATAACAAGCATATTATTTAGACCATCAAACCCATATCGATGGACCATCCAACTCGAAATTTTATCTCTCAAATTCATTTTGAATTTTACCTTTCTATTCTAATACCGATACTTCAACGGTATTGATCAAGACATCTTCAATCGGTTTATCACTGCCATCTGTTTCAACTGCAGCAATCGCATCAAGCACATCTAGACCTTCATAAATTTGTCCAAAAACGGTGTGCTTACCATAAAGCCATGGCGTACCACCTAATTCTTTATAGATGTTAATCATCCCTTCTGGAAATCCCCCATCTTTCATACTGGTAATTGTAGCTTCATCTGCAGTTGCTAATTGAACAAGAAAAAATTGACTGCCATTTGTGTTGGGACCCGAATTGGCCATACATAAAGCACCACGATAAGGAAAGAGAAAAGGACTCATTTCATCTTCAAATTTCCCACCCCAAATACTTTCTCCTGCAGTACCCGTACCTGTTGGGTCACCACCTTGAATCATAAAATCTTTCATAACGCGGTGAAAAATTAGGCCATCATAATAACCATTCTTAGCATGTGTTGTAAAGTTTTCTACTGTTTTAGGTGCCATTTCTGGGAAAAATTTAATTTTAATATCCCCCATAGATGTCTTAATGGTTGCCACTAAATCCCCTTTTATAGGCTTTGTGATTTGGGCTTCTTCATTTGCTAAAGTGTCCTCGCTGGTAACCTCAGTTGTTGCTACTGTATCACTATAGACTTCATCGTTAACGTTTTGGTCTTTCTGACAAGCTGTTGTTGCAAATAAAACCATACCCGCTAACACCATACCCGTTACTAATTGTTTGATTTTCATTATAAATCCCCTTTCGATATAAAAACTATTCACGATTATAACATAACTTCCGCATAAAGAAAAGAACTTGCCCAAGGTAAAGAACAAGTTCTCTTATTGCTTTAACTAAAAACTAGCTTGATCTGGGTTAGTCCCAATACCACAACAGCCCTCTAATTCACTGATCACCTGTAGATCTTCGTCAGAAATATTAAAATCAAAGATATCCGCATTCGCTTCAATACGTTTCGGCGTGACTGATTTGGGTAAGGGTAAGAAACCCTTTTGGAGGCTCCATCTCAAACATAATTTCGCCACCGTTGTATCATATTTCGCAGCAAAATCCTTAAGCTCTTGAACCTCAAATACCTTACCTGTACCAAGTGGACTATAGGCTTGTATTAAAATGTCATGTTGTCTACAGTAATTAACGGTTTCCTTTTTTGTATCCCCAGGACATAAACGAATCTGGTTCACCATTGGGACGATTTTTGCTGATTCTAGCAAGGCTTCTATGTGATGGGGGAAGAAATTACTAATGCCAATAGCCTTAATTTTCCCCCCTTCATAGAGTTCTTCCATTGCTTTCCAGGTACCTGCATTGGCTTCTTTCCACTTGTCTCTAAATTTGATTGGATTTGGCCAGTGAATCAAGTAGAGGTCAAGATAATCTGTCCCTAGTCTCGTTATGGATTGTTCAAAGGCATTTAAAGTTGCTTCATACCCATGATCATCGTTCCAAACTTTACTCGTTAGAAAAACATCTTCACGCTTAATACCACTGTCTTTCATAGCTTTGCCAACGCTGACTTCATTGCCATAAATAGCAGCCGTATCAATGTGTCTGTAGCCAATTTTCAAGGCACTAAGGACTGCATTATAGCCAACCTCATCATTTGGTGTTTGCCAAGTGCCAAATCCCACTACTGGAATCGTAACGCCATTATGCAGTTTATAAGTATCTGTTAATGATTTCATTCAATTTTCTCCTCTGCTGTAAAAACTTTTATAAACTCATCATACTACTTAAAGCATACTCTAAGTCAATGATGACATCACCCTTCTGCGTAAACTTTCTGTAATAGTCTTCATCTGTCCATGGGATTTCATCCAAAATCTACTTCAATAATTTTTGTATTTCATCAGAACTTGGCACGCGTCCCATGACCTTTACCTTTTCGTCCACCACTAGGGCTGGTGTTTTCATAACCCCATAGGCCATAATGTCTTTCATTTCTGTTACCTTCTCAATCGTTGCATCTAACCCTAACACCGCCACAGCCTTTTTGGTATTTTCTTCGAGCTTTTTACAGTTTGCACAACCTGAACCCAATACTTTAATAATCATCTCACAAACCTCCTGTTTTATATGAATAAAAATGCCAATGCATTAAATAAATAACCAATTATGACAATTCCCGTTGCCACAATTCCTACGAATATAATGAGCAACTTACGCTTAACAACTTTGCTTAACATGATGATGGATGGCAACGAGAGTGCCGTTACAGCCATCATGAAGGCCAGTACTGTCCCAATTCCGACCCCTTTACCAAAGAGTGCCTCAGCGATTGGAAGTGTTCCAAAAATATCCGCATACATAGGAATTCCAACTAAGGTAGCGAGCAAAACAGCAAAGGGATTATTGCTACCCACCACATTTTCAATGATTGTTTGAGGGACCCAGTTATGTATGGCAGCACCAATTCCTACGCCTATCAGAACATATACCCATACTTTATGAATGACCTCTTTAACCTGCTCTTTTGAATAAGCTCTTCGTTCTTGAGGTGTCAACTCTACGATATCTACATCGACATCTGGTATATCTTTCACATACCCTTCCACATATTTCTCAAGCTTCAATTTATCGATCAGAGTTCCCCCAATAACAGCGAGAATAAGTCCGACAACAACATAGGCGATGGCGATTCTAGGGCCAAAGAAGGACATCAAAATCAGCAAAGAGGCTAAATCAACTAAGGGTGAAGATATGAGAAAGGAAAATGTGATGCCAAGAGGTAGCCCTGCCGAGGTAAATCCAATAAATATCGGAATACTGGAACAGCTACAAAAAGGCGTTATCGTTCCTAGGAGTGCTCCAAGAATATTACCTTTAATACCTTTAATCCCTCCCAGTAATTTCTTTGTCCTCTCTGGCGGAAAATAGCTTTGAATATAAGAAATGCCATAAATAAGAACAGATAAAAGGATGAAAATCTTAATGACGTCATAGATAAAGAAATGAATACTGCCCCCAATTCTATCTTCAATGGATAACCCAAAAACCTTTTCTACCAGAGACTTTACCAGATCCCATAACCAGTTCATTTTTAATAGCTGATCGTTTAACCAGCTGAATAATTGGGTAATTACCTTCAAACTAACCACCTACCCCTTCCTATTGTTTTGATTCATTCATTAGAGCTTGTATAAAAGTATCTGCCAGTTCTAATCTTTTAATGTCTTGTTGAATCATGGGTATGTTACTCGCATATTTTAAAGTTGTTTTAAGCAGCTCTTTAACCATCTCATTCTCATGATTCAGACCATAAAAAATAAATTGTTCTTTTCGCTCATCTCTCACAAGACCTAAGTCTCTTAGCTTTGCTAAGTGTTTAGAAACCTTTGGTTGAGATTCCTCTAAAATACCTTGCAATTGACACACACAGAGTTTTTTGTGCATGAGCACGATTAAAATGCGTAATCTTGTTTCATCTGATAAGAGCTTGTATATATCGGTAATTTGATCCATGAAATGCCCTCCTATATACCTTTATGCGTATATATGTATTATATGATTCATCTTTCTATTTGTCAAGTAAAACTGTTGCACCACTCAGACCTTGCTGTCATTAAAATACATGTCACCTATTGTTAAAAAACATAAAATAAACATCAATAAATGCAGATACCTGTGATATAATTATGACAAAGTATGTCATTTGCTAAAAAAACGAATATACGGAGGAACAATATGCAGAACGTTAATTACAAACAACAAACCTTTGCTAGAAGTTTGAAATGGGCTAACATCGTAATACTAGCTATTTATTTTCTAGCCTTCGCAGCT
>CAZJIO010000003.1:6285-13228 GCA_964546035.1 uncultured Eubacteriales bacterium
CACATCCTTTTCAGTCCTGACAAGTGCATTAAGTGGGATACCCATTCTAGCCACATTGTTGTTGTCTTTGAAATTCAAAAAGGATTTCATGGGCTATCTAACACTCTCCGTCAATTTTATCGTATATTTTGTATTTGCCTATAATTTAAGGGAAAATCCTAATGCCTTCATTATTTTTTATGGCATGCTTATGACAAGTGTTCTTTTTATGCGCCGAGAAATGGTCATATTTTCCAGCATATTGGTTTTCATTGCAATAGGTACTTTTACCTTTATTGTCAGACCCAGTTTCCTGCCTGACGAGCGTTTTTTTGGTGTTGCACTCATACGAATCGTCGTTTTTATGCAAATAGCTACAGTCGCTTTTTTTGCATCAAAATGGATTGCCGAAGCCCTAGAAAAAATTATGGAAAGGGAACAAAAGGCAGTCGATGCGAGCCATCACTTAGAGGATACCTTAAGCAGTGTCGCCATCGCTTCAGAAGAGGTTTCTGCTACTAGCCTCAGTTTAGGAGAAAAAGAACGACACCTCAATACGATTCTTAGAGAAATGACCCTTGCTACCAACCAAATAGCCGATGAGATGGTGAATGTATCGACGGCAGTCGGAGATGTTTCCCAGTCTAAGACGGGTATTCAAAACTCTTTAATACAACTTGAAAGCCTGATTCAACAGGTTGAAGAAAAAATGCGCATTTCTGATCAGAAGACCTTACAGCTTCAGATGGAAGTAGCACAGTATATCCAACAATCCAATGAAATTACAGAAGTTTTAGGCAAGCAATTATCGAGCTCCCTCGAAAAAGCTAAGATGATTGAACAGATTTCTACTATGGCCAATAACATTTCAGGAATTGCCGTGCAAACCAATCTTTTAGCACTCAATGCAGCCATTGAAGCGGCGAGAGCAGGAGAGGCTGGCAAAGGTTTTGCAGTGGTTGCTGATGAAGTAAGAAAAATGGCGGATAATTCCAAACAAACAGCCAGTGAAATTCAAACTTTTACCAAAGAAGTAACTTCAGCCGTCAACGAGCTATCAGGTAGTTCAAAACAACTGCTTAATTATATGGAAAACGATGTCCGTAAAAATTATGAAGTGATGCGTTCTACAGTGGTTGATTATAGAGCAGATACAGAAAGTTTCTATGAATTTACCAAAGGCATTGGCATCCAAACAAATCAGATGATCACTTCAGCAGAAAGCATCCATGGAGCAATTGATCGTACAGAAAGAAGTACGTGTCAAGCCACGGAAGATGCTCAAGTCATTTCAAACCATAACCAAGATATTCTCGAAATTTCAGGGGACTTAAGTGGATTATCCAATACCCTAGGAAATAATACAAAAATTCTCAATGCACTGGTCGAGCGATTTAAATTATAGTTTCAAAAAAGGCGTATCGCATTAAACGATACGCCTTTTTCTATTGAATGGATTCTGTAATAATCATCTGATAATTTTGTGACCTTAGAAAGCCCTCAACCTGTATAAAAACTCTATTTAAGGCCATTTGGTCTATTAGGTTGATTCGATAATTTTTGTTTGGGTAGCGCTTTAAGGCGTCTTCCAGATCTTCAAAAGCCACTTCTTTTTCATTAAGTAAAATTACATCATCAGAAATCATAATGTTGATATAGCCCTGTTCCTCTGAAGTCTTTTCTCCATCCGAATCGATGTCTTGTTGTGCATTCTGGGATAAATCAATCTTAAAATTAAACCAATCAAAACCGAAATTATCTGCTCCTAAGAACACAAGAAGTGCAACAATTAGCAGTGCAAAAAACCACTTAAAAAGCCTGAATTTTTTTTTTGTTCTCATTTTTTCTCCCTATTCTATTGTCGATGAATTATGTACTGTTATTAAGGTCTCAACCCTTGAATCTGGGTAAGAAAAACCTTTTCAGAGTTCTTTTTTTGTTGTACCTCTTTGATTGCTTCCCAGACCAAATTGTACTGTGCGCGCTTCACTTGTCCGTCTTCTGCAAGGGTTATTAAAGCAAAGCTATATCCCCCTTTGAAATTATCTAAATAGTCTACAAATAAATCAACAATTTCTGATTGTTTGGAGCTTTTGAGATCCAATGAGATGAGCTCCTGCTCAAGAATATAGATACTTGTAGCCTCCCCATTAATAAAAATATGACTGTCTTTTGTTTGTAATACCACATCAATAAAAACATAATTTTTGCTGATTGCTTCGTACTTTTGAAGGGTTTCATTCAATATTTTTGGATCTATCAATTGCTGTGCTGCATCCTCCCCCACAATCTCAGATACAAGGGGCTCATTGGTGCCCATCCATTCAGATAAGGTTTTCATTAGTGTCTTAATGGCCTGCGCCTCTTGATCATTTTTGCTATATAGCTCATCGATCTGAACTTCACCCTCTTCTAGTTGTTGTTTCAGCGCTTCTTGAGCACTTTCCAACTCTTCTACAAGGGTTTTCTGTTTCTCCAACGCACTCTGCAAGCTTTGTGATGCTTCTTGGGAGGCTGCAGTGGTTTCTTCCTGTTCTCGCACGCTATCTGCCATGTTAATCATAAAGGCAAAGAGCAATATCAAAATAATGTCCAGCAAAGACGTTAAATCAACTATGTGATTACGCTTCATTTTCATCACCCTTTGTTATGTAGTCAATTCGGGTTATCAGCAAATTGAAATCGGCCTCGTTCTCTTCAATTTTAGCCCCAACAAATCCATCTACCGCTTTAAATCCAATTGCAAAAATCAATCCCCAAAAAGTGGAGGTCAGCGCCGTTGTAAAATTAAAAATGATGCGTGCATTGCTGAGGTCCGATACTCGGAGCAGAGAAATAACCGTGCCGAGGATACCAAACAGAGGAAACAAACTGTTAATACTTATAAAAAGGTGATAATAAAAGCTTTGCCGATCTCTTAATGTCCTTATTTGATGCAGATCATATGATTTATCGCCTGAATTTTCCCTCAAAGCGTTTAATAAGGACTCGATGGGTTTGTAGACTGTGGGTCTCATATGCTGACTCAATTTCAACGCATATCGATTCATTCTAGGCAGAACATACCCGACATTAAATAGAGCAAGAATAAAAATAAGCAAATCAAATCCTAATAGATTCTTAAGTACAATGGTTACTAATTCCATAATAACCTCCAGTAAAATAATATGTTATATACCTAGTATACCATATAACGCCAAAAAAAGACTTGTAAAAAAAGGAGCCTCCCGATAATAGGGATGCTCCTTTTTTTATGTAAATTATTTCGCCTCAATTGATTCGTTCTTTTTGTCATATTTATAAATGACATAACCTATGTAACCAAAGATTAATACCGTAGCAATTGAATAAAAATCCAAATAACGATACTTTTCAAAAAGTCCATTTTGCAAAACATCGATGACTTGGGTTCCTGCATATAGAAACAACCCCGTATAAAGAAATTTATTGTGTTGATTTGAGAAAGCGAACAGCAGACCGAAAAGGAATCCATAATAGGCAACAACATAGACTAATCCACCCAAGTAGACAAAATTAGTCACATACAATAATCCTACTCCTCCAAAAATCAAATACAAATCTAAGGACAATCCTTTGTTGAATAATGCATGTTTTGATAAAATAGTGTGTAGTTCTTTACTCATTATTTGATAGGAATCCATGTATTTCACCTCCGACACGTTAAATCGATAGCGCATTGTTTAGTTACTATACTATTCAGTATATAATGACTTGCAAAAAAATGCAACTAACTCTGTCATACCTTATTGCGTTCTGGCATACCCATCATTAAAAATCCAGTAAAGGCAGGATTATTGGGTGATAAAGAAGGTGAAACCAAGCTTTTCATTATATCAATAGCTGCTTTAAAGCGTAGGTAAAAATCATAACTGGGTCGAGGCTGGTATTTGATATCTTGGAGTTGAAAATGTTCTATGATGAATTTAGCCGTTGTTGGTTTGACAAACACTTCGACAGTTGGACGATAGTACACTGGGCAAATGGTCACAACTGGCCACTTCGCCATATTGCCAATCAATAAAACGTCTATTAACCATCGATAACCTAGCTCTTGGTTACCGTGAAGCATTTCCTCAAGACCTCTTGCTAAGAGCCCTCTTTCATCCGTACTGAGCATCTTCACAAAATCACGAAACTTGGGCTTCTCAAAAAGTGAGATCATGGAAGATTGGGTGACAAGTTTCACCATATTGCTCACAATTTCTTCAGGAAAAGCAAATTTTTCAGGTGCAAAAAAGGTTTGCGCCAATTGAGTCATCTTCTCTGGTTTGTGTTTTTTACTGATCCCCAGCATTTCAGGATGCTCAAATCCACCTGGATACCGCATCAAAAATTCATGTTCTGCTTGTTTTAGTCGTTCAATATTCATTTGCTACTCCTTATATGTTCCTCAAATGAGTTATTCCTTTTAAAACATTATACATCAGCTCCCCTTTGTCTACAAACCAACTTTAAAATATTCACAAAATAATCTATGAAAGGCACTAAAGAACATGATACAATATAGAAGTACTTATAAACAAAAGATACCTCGAGTAATAAATCATATTATAATAGTAAAGGTGGTTAATAAATGATTACATGGTTAGAACAATTTGGCCCTGTCCAACAAGCATTGATTGGAACTTTATTTACCTGGAGCGTTACCGCTTTAGGCGCTTCACTTGTTTTCTTCTTTAAATCTATTAGTAAAACTGTATTAAATGGTATGTTAGGCTTTGCAGCTGGCGTTATGATTGCTGCAAGTTTTTGGTCACTTCTAGCACCCGGTATTGAAATGGCAGAAGAGCTTGGCCAAACTGCTTGGCTAACGGCTGCAATTGGTTTTCTTCTTGGTGGTGGCTTCTTGTATCTGGTGGATAAAATACTCCCACATCTTCATATGGGACTAGAAACTTCCCAAGCTGAAGGCGTAAAAACAGGATGGCAACGTAGTGTCCTTCTTGTATTAGCTATTACCTTACACAATATTCCAGAGGGATTAGCAGTGGGTGTCGCTTTTGGTGCCGTTGCCACAGGTTCCATGGGAACCGCAACCCTTGCTGGTGCTGTTGCCCTAGCAATCGGTATTGGTTTACAAAACTTCCCGGAAGGTGCTGCCGTTTCGATTCCACTGCGCCGTGAAGGACTGAGCCGAACAAAAGCTTTCCTCTATGGTCAGGCTTCTGGTATCGTTGAACCCATTGCTGGTGTGATCGGTGCGCTCGCGGTTATAACAATGAAGCCTATTTTACCTTATGCACTAGCTTTTGCTGCAGGCGCTATGATTTATGTTGTTGTGGAAGAGTTGATTCCTGAAGCACAGCGTGAAGAGGGTGGTTCTAAAACAGATATAGCTACCATTGGTTGTATGATAGGTTTTTCAGTCATGATGATTCTTGATGTTGCTCTAGGATAATAATAAAAAGATACTCGAAAGCCCATGTTGATATTCCAACATGGGCTTTTCCTATAGTATTGAGAGCACCAACCCAACTACTCCCCCCGCTAACACCAACCAGGCTGTGTTGATTTTGAATTTGAACACGACAACCAATGAAATGAGGGCTAGTATGATTGTAGGTAAATCCACGACAGCAGCAATCCCAAGTTTATAGCTGACTACTGCCATGAGTCCCCAAGAGGCCACATTGACGCCATCTAGAATGCCCCCTACCCAGCTTGAACTTCTTAATTTCGGAATAACTGGATTCAATAACCCCACCAATACAAAGGCAGGCAAAAATATGCCAATTGTTGCGAGAATAGCGCCGGGTACCCCTTGAATAATATAACCAATAAAGGTTGCCGTTGTAAATACAGGCCCTGGCGTAAATTGTCCTACCGACACAGCATCTAGAAGCTGTTGACTTGTCAATACACCATATCTCTCAACAAAATCCGCCTCCAAGAAAGCCAGCAGCACATATCCACTGCCATATAAAACGGAACCGATTTTTAAAAAGTTGAGAAACAAAGAGGAAAGCTCCATACTTTTTACCGAAATACTTTTAGTTACGGCTGTAGCAATAGGAAAGAGAGGGAAAATAACAGACATATGGGTATGGGTGCCTCTTAATTTTTTTCTATTCGCAATAAGCATCATCATCACACCTGATAGCGCAAGCAACATTATTTCATGAAATCCTAAAAATGAGAGTAAGATGACTCCAGCACCCAAAACCCCTGTAGGCACATTTTTCACAGCAGATTTACCAAGTCTAATCAGCGCCTGTAATAAGATGGCAATAATAACAGGTTTTATACCATACATAATCCCTGAAACTTCTGGAAGAGCGCCATAGACCGTGTAGATTTTGGCAATGACCATGACAATTAACATGGCTGGCAAAATAAAGCTCACCCCCCCAATAACTAGTCCTAACCAGCCACCTCTTTCATAACCAAGATGAATAGCAAGCTCCGTCGAATTGGGGCCAGGCAAGAGGTTTGTTGCACCATACAGATCCATAAACTGCTCTCTAGGCAGCCACTTTCTTTTTTTTACGATCTCATCCTCCATCATGGCAACATGGGCTGCAGGACCACCAAAGGCGGTCGCACCAAGTTTAAAAAATACCTGAGTAATTTCCTTTAATCTGCCTTTTTGTTCTTCTTTCGTAAGTTGGTAAAATTCATGTCTTCTATTTTTAATCATTTATTTTCCTCCTTGAAACTCTATTAAATTGATGCTATAATCTTTATAGCGATATCCGATATCGACTATTGATTTTATTATAACCGAGGAGATACACAAAATGCAAGACCAAATTTTAAGAAAATTTTTTCTAGGCTTCATTCAAATTCACATTCTCCATCATGGAAAGAAGGCACCCTTTTATGGTTCTTGGATGATTGAGGAATTGAAATCCCATGGCTACGACATGAGTCCGGGCACTCTATATCCCCTACTTCATAGCATGCATGCCAACGGATTATTGGAAAAGGAAGACATAACTGTGGA
>CAZJIO010000003.1:13255-31627 GCA_964546035.1 uncultured Eubacteriales bacterium
ATACTATAAAACTACTGAACAAGGTGAACTTATTTTAGTAGAAGCTCGCAAAAAAGCTTATGAGCTATTTAAAGAAATTAAAGAGTAGGGAGAGGAGATACTTATTATGTTTTCGCTTAGAAATGTTAAATACAAAGAAATAATTGATATTAAAGAGCTTCATATTAATAAACACGAAATCACAAGTATCATTGGTGAAAGTGGCAGTGGAAAAACCACTTTGCTACGGCTTTTGAATAAAATGATTTCTCCAGATGCAGGTGAAATAGTATATAACAATCTCATTTTAAAAGAGATCAACGCTATTGACCTACGTAGATCTGTTGTTATGTTACCTCAGTCACCCGCTATTTTCAAGGGGAGCATTAAATACAATCTACTAATCGGTTTAAAATTCTCTCAATTACCCCTTGTTTCTGATGAGCGACTGTATGAAGTACTTAAAGTGGTATGCTTAAGCAAAGCATTAACAGATGATGCCGATAAATTATCCGGCGGAGAAAAACAAAGAGTTGCTCTTGGTCGGGTCCTTCTATTACAACCAGAAGTTTTGCTGTTAGATGAACCCTCATCCGCTCTTGATGAAGACACTGAACAGCTCATCATTGAGGCTTTGGTAAACTATACAAAAGAAAATGGTAAAACGCTGATTATGGTTACCCATTCTAAGAAAGTAGCCCAACATTTTTCAGATCAAATCATTGAGATTAAAAAAGGTTTATCCTTTCAACAGGAGGTCATGTAGATGAATGGTGTAATCGATCTTCATATTTGGCAAATGTTAGCCGCCTATTTATTTATTGTTGTGTTATTAATCATCGTGAAAAAAAGAGGTATATCAAGAGAAAAAGAAATATTGATTTCTACCGTTCGGATGACACTTCAACTGATATTGACAGGTTATCTGCTCGTTTATCTATTCGACAATGCCCATCCCGTTACCACCGTTTGTATCATCATTTTAATGGAGCTCTTTGCGATCTATAATATTTTCAAAAGATCAAAGGCTAAGCTTTCAAAAGCCCTCAAGAAAATCATTGCCCTATCTATGGTTTTTGGAACCTTATCAAGTCTTTTGTATTTCTTATTTGTAGTCGTTCATGTTACACCCTGGTATGACCCACGGTATTTTATTCCAATTGCCGGTATGCTCATTGGTAACTCCATGACTGGTATTTCTCTTGGCGTGGCCAGGCTTGTTGATGGCATGTATACCAATAGACATCTGGTTGAATCTGCTTTAATGCTCGGCGCATCACCTAAAATGGCTGCTAAAGAAATCGTCGATCACGCTTTTGATTCTGCCATTCTGCCAACGATCAACTCAATGGTGGGAATGGGTATTGTCTTTTTGCCCGGTATGATGACTGGTCAAATCCTTTCCGGCACCTCACCCGTCACAGCTATTGAGTACCAAATTGCCATTATGCTTGGCATTCTAGGCAGTGTGGCCTTAACTGTTATCTTGTTTGTGCAATTGGGATATAAAACTTTTTTTAACCATGAAAGTCAATTAGTCATTGAAAACTAAAAAGATATGCCTTTGATACGAGCTTCAAAGGCATATCTTTTTTATGTATAACTATTTAATACAGTGGTAAAACCAAGCCAATTCCTTCATATCCTGACGACCATAAAGTTCATAGGTCACTTCCTGTTCTAGGAGTTCATTTTTGCTATTGTGTGCGAAGGTCTTGTAAGCTTCATAACAGCTTTGATTTTTTAATGCATCATAGGGTGTAGAAACATTGTGGTTGGGTGTCATTGCATCTAATAGACTTAGATTCTTGAGTTGAACCATTTCTTTGTTTTTATGCTCCCATTTACCTGAATTGATCTGAACATCATAGTCTTGTAAAAACAGATAACCATATTGTCCGATAAATTCTATTGCCTCAAATACAAATTCCAAGGTTGTTGCCTTTTCAAATAAGTAGTGAAAATTCACTCTTACCCAACCGGGTTTCATCACTTCTAGTCCCGTACCTATGATCCCACGGTATTTCTCTGATAAAATAGGATCAATGCGCAGCAACTGATGTCCATAAGGTCCAGCACAAGAACAACCTGCTCTCGCTTGAATACCAAATAGATCATTCAACAATTTGGTAACAAACCGAGGATGTAGATAACCCTCTTTGTATTTTATGTTAAAAGAAAAAATGCTCAAACGGTCTTTTTGACCTTTTGGTCCTAATATGTAAATATTGCGGTTATGCTCGAATCTTTCCAATGCAAGTTTCATATAGTCTTGCTCTATGGCTTCAATTGTAGATATACCTACCTCTTCCTTCAAGCTTAATGCCAGTGCCGTCTTAATGACTTGAAGAATGGCTGGGGTACCCGCGTCTTCCCGTGTTTCAATATCTTCTATAAAGTCATAAAATTGAGAACTCACATATTGAACGGTTCCCCCTCCCGCACAAGTGGGTGCCAAGGCTTTGTTATAAATGGATTTATTGAAAATTAACAAACCAGAGGTACCCGGTCCACCAATCATTTTATGTGGGGACAAATATATCCCATCAAAGGCTTCCTTTTCACTTTTGTATACATTGATTTCAACGTAAGGTCCACAAGCAGCAAAATCGAAAAACACAATGCCTCCATTTTCATGGATGATTTGAGCGATCTCATAAATAGGAGAGATCCCCGTTACATTTGAAGCTGCAGAGAATGCGCCAATCATGAGTCGGCCACCGTAGCTTGGGTCAGAAGCTTTCACTTTCAAATCCTCTAAACTAAATAGGCCATCTTCAGTGAGGCCAATCTGAACAACCTCTGCATCTCCCTCTCTCCAAATCAAATCGTTGGAATGATGTTCGTAGGAGGATATGAACACCACTGGTCTACTATTTTGTCGCATCAGCTGTAATGCCTCGATGGTTGTCTTAGCCTCTTTGGATTGCTCTGAAATTCCATTTTCTAATTGCACTCTTCTATTCTTAGTGGCTGGTGCTTCATAAACACCTAATATTTGAGATAATTTTTGTATGGCTCCTGTGGTGCCGCTTCCAACAGATAGCACCACATAATCGGCATTACCGCCACAACTGTTCCTGATTTTTTCCTTTGCTCCCTGGTATAAATGGGTCATTTGTAAGCCCGCGAAACTGTCATCTGTATGGGTATTGGCATAGAACTCTTCTATTTTTTGCATGTACGCTTCAATAAAGTGGATAGCTCTTCCTGAGGCTGTATAATCTGCATAAGTCATCATTCTATTGCCATATGGACTCCTAAACTCAACTTGAGCCCCTACTATTTGTTCTCTTAATAACTCTAAATTCATACCAAATTTCCTCCTAATCTCTAAAAAGCACTCTCGTAGGAGCTCTGAATATAACCTTCCACGTTATTCTGAGTAGCCACCTTCAACATCCAATAGGGATTTCTAAGGAGTTCCCTGCCTAGTGCAACAAGATCAGCTCTTCCATTACTAATGATTTCTTCAACCATACTTGCCTCAGTGATGAGTCCAACTGCTATTGTTGGTATTTGACAATGGCTTTTAATGCCTTCTGAAAAGGTCACTTGATAACCTGGGTAACTTTTCACACCTATCGGTAGTAAGGCTCCAGAGCTGACATGTACCATATCGATTGATGCTTTCACCTCGTTGATGATGTGAATCATTTCTTGGAGGTCTATGCCATCCTTCTGATGATCACTAGCAGATACTCTAAGTAGTATAGGCTTTTCTTTTGGCCATACGGTATGGACCGCCGCAAGTATTTCCTTAAGAAAACGCGTTCTGTTGGCTGTATTTCCCCCATAAGCATCCGTTCTAAGATTTGTGAGTGGAGAAAGGAATTGATGAATGAGGTATCCATGGGCACCATGCAGCTCAATAGCATCAAAATCAGCCTCATGTGCTCTTCTAGCCGCTTCTTTAAAGGCTGTAACCACTTCCTTTATTTGAGCCACTGTGAGCTCTTGTGGCAATCGATACTCTGAGCTAAAGGCTAGCGCACTAGGTGCAAATATTTCAGGAACGGATGCAGCACATTTTCTGCCCGCATGAATGAGTTGAATTGCGGTTTTAGCACCATAAGCTTTACAGGCAGCGTTAATGTCTTTTAATCCTCGGATCTGTTGGTCATTCCAAAGACCTAAATCATGATCAGAGATGCGCCCTTCAGGACTAACCGCCGTCGCTTCGAAAATGATGAGTCCTACTCCACCAACGGCACGAGTGACATAATGCGTCAGATGAAATGCGTTAGAAATGCCTTCCTCATTCGCTCGATACATACACATAGGCGGCATTACCACTCTGTTCTTTAAGATCATATCTTTCAAAGCATAGGCTTCAAATAATTTCATAAGAATCTCCTTTAATTATCGTTCATGATTTATAGTGTCAACAGCCAAATACCAAGGGCTAGAAAAAATGCCGCCCAAACATAGAAAAACTTGACGGTTCCCTTATCCCCTAGCCTATTTCTAAAAATCATTACTTTAGCCATTCCCCAGATATCCTCTGGTTTTTTTATTGTGACATAGACGACTAGTCCTGAATAAAGTATGGATATAATACCCAGTACAACATAGATAATCATATGAGATCCTCCTATAATTCTTCAATTTTAGACACTTCATTGCCTAGTATTATATCATCCCTTGGTCTAAATGCCCAGCAAAAATGGTGATTGAAGTATGGCAGAAGAAATGCTAGAATAAATATAGAAGTAATTGGCAGTAAAGGAGTGATGGGTTGAAAAAATTAGCACCGATCATCATTGTAATGGTCATAGGCAGTGGGTTACTTTTATACTTCGCTAGTTTTATTATAGCCAGCTTCCTAACACCAGGGTGGGTGACTGTTATTTTAATCCTCTCAGCAGTGTGTGTTTTGGGCGCGCTCATCGCATTAATTTATACGCTCATTTCAAGGTTAAAAGAAATCGACAAGGAGGACGAAAGGGATGATCTTAGTAAATACTGATTTTATTTCAGGCAAAGAAATTGAAACAATTTCTATCGTAAAGGGAGCCACCATTCAGTCAAAGCATGTGGGCAAGGATATCCTGAGCAGTTTCAAGACCCTAGTAGGCGGTGAACTCACCTCTTACACCGAAATGATGAATGAGGCTAGAGCCATTGCTACAAGAAGAATGGTTGATGAAGCCAAGTCCCTTGGGGCTGATGGTGTTGTTAATATCCGTTATGCCTCCTCTGCTGTGATGCAGGGTGCAGCAGAAGTGATCGCATATGGTACTGCTGTAAAATTCAAATCTTAAAAAAAGACCCTATAAGAGTGATTTTTCATCCTCTTATAGGGTTTCTTTTCAATTTATATTAGTCCTCTTATACCACTTTGTTTTTAGGTGTTTCATTGATTTCAATAATCCTGACGATGCCATAGGCAACTAGCGCGTAAACAAACATGGCTATAATGGTTGTTGGTTCTAACACCGACTGAGTTTCTATGCCCTCATTTACAGCCGATCTAAATATACCTGTGAAAGGTGTCAATAAAGCACCAGATACGGTATAAATCATTGAAACGAATATGCTTTCTGGATTTGCACCAAGAAGCTTAAATACCAGTCTAAAGGCGAATAGAACTTCTAATACACCCAGTATATATGACACAATTTTTCTCAGTTTCAAATTGCTTTTTTGTGTTCTTACGCTGGTCCTTTCTTCAATTTTACCCCCCTCAATTTTAACTTCTTCAACTTTTACTTCTTCCATCTTGATTTCATCCATATTTATTGACCTCTTTTCTCTTTTCTATTTACTATTTACTATTTACAATATTCTTTTGCCTTTTATGATTCTAACAAGAACCACGATGATTGCAATAACAAGTAGGATATGTATTAGCCCACCCATGGTATAACTTGTGACAGTACCTAGTAACCATAACACCACTAAAATGACAACGATTGTTTGTAACATAATTTTTTCCTCCTAATAATTTTTATAGGTTTTCCTATACTGGGAATTTGAGCAGCTCTATAAGCAACTCATCTACACTAATTTTGGCAACCGCAATATATTTATCCGCAGCACCATAATAGATGTACAATTGACCTTCATAGATGTAAGCACCTTCTGGAAACACCACATTATTCACATCACCGAATAGCTCATATTCTTCTACTGGTTCAAGGAGTGGATAAGGTATTCTAGCAATTACTTTTGAAGGATTCGTAAGATCAAGTAGGGCTACACTACCACGATAGACAAACTTGTCATCCACTGCATGATATAATAAAAGCCATCCATGATCTGTTTTAATGGGTGGGACACTGCCCCCAATCTTTTGATTTTCCCAAAAATATTTACTTTTCATAATAGTCGATGTCTCAATCTTGTTCTCATAGTCTGCCCAAGTATTGATGGATAACAACTCATCAAAGCTTTCAAAATAATCCAATTGGATGTTGGGTGAAATTCTGTGCAAATAACCAATCATGCCATTTATTCTTTCTGGGAAAATAAAGGCATCTTTATCCCAAGTAAAGTGTTTGATAACACCCATCTTTTCATACTGGATAAAGTCCTTGGTCTTAGCAATTGCTACACGAGCAGTGATACCATCATAGGCCGTATAAAAAACATAAAAGTGATCCTCAAACTCGACGATTCTTGGGTCTTCACAGCCTTTAACCTCTTCAGGAAGTGTTGGGAAAATAACCTTCTCGTTGGCGTCATACAACACTTGAGTATTCGTATCAAGTTTAGCATAGCCAATGTAAGAGATATAATTTGCCCCATCTTTGATATCACTATTCGTTGCTCTATAGAGCATATGTACAATGCCATCCTTCAACCAAATGCCTGGATTAAACCGAGCAAAGCTTCCAAACTGGTTTTTTAATGGTTTCATAACAATTCCCATTTTCTCAAATTTGATCATGTTCATTCTCACTTTCAACGCCCTTTTGGACTTTTAAATGTTTTGATATTTCCATAAACGCTATACCATAGGCAATAACACTTTCAGAGCCTTGGTTAAAATTCAAGCCCTGTTCATTTAAGCCATCATAGCAACCGCCATTGTTTGGATCGATTAAACTTAATCCTTGACAATTTTGTCCGTTGTACCAGTTAAAACATTTTTTTGCATTTTTTAGATACTTCTCCTTACCTGTTATGTCATAAACTTCTAAGTAGGCCAATAAGGTTTCACAGGCTTCTAAAGGTTGTTCATCAAATAATGCCGGTACACTATCTTTCATCAGCCAACCATTGCATCCAATCGGTTTAAAATAATCTTTCTTTACAGTCATTTTTCCAAGGAAGTTCATACTTTCCTTTGCAACTTTAAGCAATGGATCTTTTTTCAGTACGTTATAAGCTTTAAACAAGGACCAGGGCAAAAATGCATTGCCATAAGTCATAGAATTTTCAAACCAATGCCAATCCTTGGTCCTAAATTGCGTATATTGTTCCACTAAGTCTGCAGATAAGGCTTCAATGATTTTTACTATTTCTGGGTTTTCTGCTAAATAGCTTAATCCAACTATTGAATAGGCTTTTGCTCTTGGTGAGTCCAAGGTCAAACAGTGTTCTCGCCCTCGATCTACCATATACCAACAGCTTCTTTTAATATTTGGAGATAAGGCTGGACTTGAAATGGTACGCCCCAAAGCCCACAGGCATCTGCCAAGGCAATCCTCTGATCCTTCTTCCTTTATGAATTCCCTATTATAATTCATGAAATTCCTAAATTTTCCATCGCTGTTTTGAGTATATTGCAAGAATGCCAAATACTTATTAATCAGCTTTAAATATTTCTTTTTTTGATAGCGCTCATAGAGTGTGACAGCTAATATCAATGCTCTTGCATTGTCATCGGAGGTATACCCTTTACTCCGGTCAACAATACCTAATACACTATGTTGGAAAATACCCACTTCATCTGTTATGTCACACATATAATCTATAAATGATGGTTTCATTTATAAACCACCCACTTTTGGGAATGCAACAATAGTTCTAAGTAAAAGTTGTGTATACTGTAGGGCTATTTTATCCCAGAACATCGCTTTACCAATTTTGGCAGTATCTATTTCCATCTTTGATTTTTTCAAAGGCTCCTGGAGAATTTGTTTGATACAATGGGCCAGGCTGTCTGGATTAGCAAATTCAGCAAGGAGTCCATTTCCTCCAGATAGCATTTCTTTAGCATACAGATAAGGTGTCGAAACAATGGCTTTTCCATACCCTACGGCATACGCCAACGTACCACTGACGGCTTGATCTTTGGCTAAATAAGGGGTCATGTAAATATCTGAGAGCTGTAAATACTCGATTATTTCATCTTTTTCCAGATATTTGTTAATGAATTTTACATGATCATGGAGATTTAGTTCTTCAACAAGTGCCTCAAGTTTATTTCTATAAGCAGTGCCTCTTTCCTTAAGTGCGGGATGCGTTTGTCCTAAAATGAGATAAAGCAGATCACTGTTGTCTCGAATTTCGTTTTCCTCATCTCCTGAGGCGTTAACAACTTTCCCTATTGCTTGTATACCGTTTTCTATACCCTTACCTGGTCCAATGAGTCCAAAAGTACTAACGATTTGTCTGCCTTCAAGTTCAAATTTCTCTTTCAAAGATGCTCTAGCCTGAAGGTTTCTTTTGGGAACACCATGGTGAATGAATTCAATCTTATTCAAATCAATACCGTATATGGAACGCAACATTTGTTTGGTATTGCTTGCCATTGTGATTATTTTATCGCTCTTTTTCCCTAGTTCGTTAATGATATACCTTTGTTTTGGACTTGGTTCAGAGAGTATTGTATGAAGTGTTGTTACCACTGGTATTTCGATATGTTCTAGCAAGTCGAGTAAATAATCACCATGGTCACCACCATAAATGCCATATTCATGCTCGATAACGAGGAGGTCAATATTGGATGCATTTAATTTATGCGCCATTTCAATATAGTCTTTTCGTTCATTTTGTCTTATTTCTGCCATAACTTTATGACTATAATGACATGTTTCTTCATTACTTATTGCGATAACGTGTATATCTATTGTTCCTAAACGATCCATTTCCATGACAAGATCTTCTGTAAATGTAGCAATGCCACATTCTCTTCCTGGATAAGTACTTAAAAAAGCTATGTTTGCATATTCCTGTATTGGTTTCATATGTATACCTTCTTTCATTTTTTATCGTACAAAAATAAGGCTTCAATATTATTTAAAGACTGGTGCTGGTTTATGAATATGTTGATTGCCAGGTGGATAGTGTGTGGATAAATTGTAGGGTAAGTTGTATGAGCAGACAGGTATAGAGCAAAAGGTGTTTAGATAGTAACTGCGACCCAAAAGTTGGATCGCAGATGATTGAAAGACTATTCAGTTGCTGTCTTTGGTTCAGCAACTTCAACAACTGCTTCTTCTTCAGCTTGTTGAACTTTTAAATGTACGATCATGCCATATATTTCATCGGCTTTTTCGATAGTTAACTTTTGATCTAAATTAAGGTTTTCTAATGTGATAGAATCACCTAATTCCTTTTCTGACACATCCACGGTTATGGACTCAGGTATCAATGCCATTTTACCAAATACACTGATATCAGATTTATGAATTTGAAGTTGAAGTTGTCTTACCTTCAAAGCTTCTTCACCTGTGAAATTAATCGGAATTTGCATTTTAATTTCATGATCTACTGAAACAATTTGCACATCTATATGTGAAACATCCCTAGTCACTGGATGTCTTTGTACTTCTTTAATAAAACCAAATTTCTTAGTATCGGTGTATTTCACCCATACTTTTGCATGCGCACCGTGGTTACTGATTACTTTTCTCAAAGCAATTCTATTGAAATTGACTGAGAGAGCTCTTTCGATACCATCTCCATAGAGTATACCTGACACAAGTTCTATATCTTTCGTTTTTCCTGTTCTTTCACTTGCTTCTAAAATTAATTCTTCCATTTATTTCTCCTCTAGGCCAACTAGCCAAAATCATAATGATTTAGATTCCTATTACTTAATCTAATCTCTCTAATAATATTCACCATACTCACTTAAAATATAATCAGTTTTGAATAGGTTTCGACAAATATATTCTGCTCTTTAGCACTCGCCACATTTGAGTGCTAGCAACACAAGCATAACCGTTTACGCTAATAATGTCAAGATATTTCTGAATATTCTGACTATTTACATTTTTTAAATCGTTTGTCTGAAAATATTAATTAAATTATAAATAGCTCCTATTCCTGTCTTAATCGGGTATTAAATCGCAATTATGCCAGCGCCTACATATACTATACTAAAAGTTATATTGAGGTATTGAATGACTAAAAAACGTTTCATTTCTCTTTTGTTAATACTTGTAATGATGACGACCCTATTCTCTGGTTGCAAGAAGGAAGAAAACCTTCAACTTGTCAAGTTGAACGAAGTGGTCCATTCTATTTTTTATGCCCCACAATATGTCGCTATTGAAAATAAGTACTTTGAAGAAGAAGGTTTGAAAATCGAATTAAGCTTAGGAAATGGTGCTGATAAATCCATGACAGCCCTGTTATCTGGAAATGCAGATATTTCACTTTTAGGTGCAGAAGCTTCTGTTTATGTCTTTAATGAGGGTAAAGAGAATTATGCAAAAAGCTTTGCCCAACTCACACAAAGAGCAGGTAATTTTCTAGTTGCTAGAGAATCTATGCCGGATTTCACTTGGGATTTGGTTAGAGGAAAAACCATTATAGGCGGACGACTTGGTGGTATGCCAGAAATGGTCCTTGAATACATTTTAAAGGAAAAAGGTATTGAACCTTTTGTCGATACAACACTGATTAATAATCTAGATTTCGCAGCAACTGCTGGTGCTTTTAAAGGCGGTGTTGGTGATTTCACTGTAGAGTTTGAACCGGCTGCCTCCACATTAGAATTAGCTGGTGATGCTTATGTTGTGGCCTCCCTTGGTGTTGATAGTGGCTTACTCCCCTATACAACTTACATGGCCCTTGGCAGCTATATGGATAAAAATGCTGATACAGTTCAAAAATTCACAAATGCGATTTACAAAGGTCAAATCTGGGTAGATCAGCATTCACCTGAGGAAATCGCTAAAGCCATTTTACCCTACTTTGAAGGAACAGATTTAGATTTATTGACCACCATTGTTAAAAGGTATAAAGATCAAGACACTTGGAAGGTAGAACCACTCTTTGAAGAAAATGCACTGGAACTCCTTCAAGATGTATTAGCTTCTTCAGGTCAGTTAGAAAAGAGGGTCACTTATGAGGACCTGGTAACAACCACTTTTGCTCAGAAAGCCTTAAAGCAAGTCGATCCAAAGAAAGTTAAATAACATCTCCGCAAAAGGGCCAAACTTCTTGTTTTGGTCCTTTCATTCATTCACAGAGTTGCCACACCTTTAATATACTAAACTATACTTAATAATGAAGTGATGCATATGTCTAAACTGCTCAGTATTGAACAATTATCCTATAGTTATCATACCATGCAAGGTGAAACCAGAGCCCTGGTTAATATTAATTTTACTGTATCTAAGGGGCAATTTATTAGCATTGTTGGACCTAGTGGTTGTGGCAAATCCACGTTACTTTCTATCCTGTCAGGACTGCTCAAACCCTCTGGCGGACAACTTATTATAGATGAGAGTTTACTTGAAAACCCAAAACATGCTATTGGCTATATGTTACAAAAGGATCACCTATTTGAATGGCGTACGATATATGAAAATGTCCTATTAGGTCTTGAAATAGCCCATGTTAAAACGCCAGAAAACATCAATTATGTCAATACCTTACTAGATAAGTACGATCTTAAGGATTTTGTCAATTACCGCCCTTCACAATTGTCTGGTGGCATGCGTCAAAGAGTTGCCCTCATTAGAACCCTTGCACTCAAGCCTGATCTTTTATTGCTTGATGAACCCTTTTCAGCTCTTGATTACCAAACACGCCTAAATGTTGCAGAGGATATGTACCATATCATCAAGAAAGAGGGTAAAACAGCCCTCTTGGTCACCCATGACATTGCTGAAGCCATTAGTATGGCAGATGAAGTGCTCGTTCTGAGCAGACGACCTGCTACGATAAAAGCCAGCTTTCCCATTGAGTTAGATCTACCAGATAGAACGCCTCTAAAGTCGAGAGGTGCTCATGCCTTTAGTCATTATTTCAATCAGATATGGGGGGAATTAAATGATGATATCTCAAGCACAAAATGATTTCATTAAGAATCAACGCTACCAAAAAATAGAGATCAAATGCTATCAAATCCTTATTATTATCCTCTTTTTGGGTTTATGGGAATTAGCCGCTGATCAAAAATGGATTGATGCTTTCATTTTCAGCTCCCCTGCTCGTGTTGCAAAAACCGCTCTCGATATGTTGCTAAAAGGCTCATTGCTGAAGCATATTGGTATCACACTCTACGAAACTTTGCTGAGCTTCACACTAGGAAGCCTCTCAGGCATTGTTATTGCCATTCTCCTGTGGTGGTGGGATAAGCTTGCAAAAACCTTGGAACCCTATCTCATTGTGTTAAATAGTCTACCCAAAACTGCCTTAGCTCCCATTATTATTGTATGGATGGGGAATACGACAAAATCCATTATTTTTACTGCAGTTACTGTATCCATTATCGTGACGATTATAAATGTCCACTATGGTTTTTCCCAAGTAGATGAAGAGAAGTTAAAACTCATTCGAACCTTTGGTGGTCAAAAAAAGGACCTTCTGAGTAAAGTGGTCCTGCCTGCCAATTATGCCAATATCATCAGTACCATGAAGGTGAATATTGGACTCTCCCTTATCGGTGTTATCATCGGTGAATTTTTAGTAGCTAAAGCTGGTCTTGGCTATCTGATTGTGTATGGCAGCCAAGTTTTCAAATTGGATTGGGTGATGATGAGCTTGATCATATTAGGACTACTTGCGACATTGCTTTATCAATTGATTTTAATCATTGAAAGAAAGGTTCAAAAACTTGGGGGCTGAAAAGCCTCATTTCAACTTCTCTCCATAATATCTACATGAAACTATTATACAATAAGACACATAAAACTACATCAGAGAAGGAGTTCATAAAAAATGAAATCATTGATTTACAAATACCTCGTTTATGTCATCTATTTCCTAGGCATAGGAATGACTTCTAGTGGTATCGTTTTAATGCCTTTTAACCCTGTCAGATATTCTATTATACTTGGTATAGGTCTTAGTTTATTTATTGCTGGCTCCGTCTTTAATGAAATTGTCATCAACAACCATAATCTGTCAGCTAAGGAAAGTATAAAGCTCGTCTTTTTTTCCTTAACATTAGCCATTGGTATCGGTATGATCAGCGGTGGTATTTCACATTTTAAAGAGAGCCCAACTTATGTTTCTTTCCTCATACCACTTGGCTTGATGATTTCATTTGTAAGCTTTGCCATCAAAAATAATTTCACCTTAACCAAACGTGAAAAGCTCATTCTTTTCTTTACCGTAACAGCCCTTGCCCTTATTATCTTCATTGCACTATCCCTTGCAGCATCCAATATGATGATGATGAATGCTACTCCTGGTGGTGACATATTTACAGAAGGTCATTAAATTAAAAGATAGACGCAGCCAAATCAGCTGAATCTATCTTTTTTTTCGTCCTTTTTTAAGCAGGTATTTGTTTTTTCTGATCCTCACAACGGTTCCAATAACGGTGCTGGGCAATGGCATTTATGAACTCCTGGGAGAAGCTGCCCATGTCAGCCGCATTTCGTATGGTTACGACCCCTTGATCGGTTAAGAGCTGTGCCTGGGTTTCTTTTCCTACGCAGGTGACACCTTTTATCTGAGCCGCCTCGAGCAAGTTAACACCTTCGTTTGTAGCTCCGATGGGTTTGGCATGTTTATAGGCTTCGTTGGCAAAGTGGATTGAATCCCCCTGTGTCATTAAAGTATCCACGTTCTGCTTGCCCCCTGTCACATATAAAGCATCGTACATAACGGAACTCGCTGCGGTATATGTTTTATCGACTTCTAACGGTTGTCCATCAACACTTGTGATCAGACCTAAATTCATGCTGATGATCTCCGAACAGACACCAGCTTTGGTTAAAGCTTCTCGAATCTGAGTAATCTCAGAAAAATTAAACCCATTTTCCGCTAAAATGGCAGCTTTCCTAGTGTTTGCGACCCTCGTTGTATTTTCCTGACTAAGTGCAGGTGAAGTAGCTGTAGGATTTGGTAAATTAGGTTTTTCAGGTGGCATTGCCCCAATTCCTAAAGCAATCTGCGTTGCCATAGACCCATCAATGTTGTTAAACATATCCACAACACGTTGTTTAATTCCTTTGTCTTTTACACTACCCACTTCAAATTGAAAAGCATTAATCAGATGTCTTTTTTCGCCATCTGATAAACTGTTATAGAACAAAATTCCCTGTCCAAAATGATCCTTAAACGTATCGCTGCGTTTTCTGATTTTCTGACCCTCTACTTTTTCAGGATTATGGACAAATCCACCTTCTGCTTGTGTCACCGGGTGTGGTTGATTACTTTGAAGTGAATTAGGTGAGTAGCTCGTAACCCCACTATCTATGGTCATTCGGTGAAGGGCGTCCCTCTGATTGTTATGAACGGGTACTACGGGTCGGTTAATGGGAATTTCATGAAAGTTAGGACCTCCCAAGCGAGATATTTGGGTATCTAAATAAGAGAAGAGTCGACCTTGTAAGAGTGGGTCGTTGCTGAAATCGATACCTGAAACAACATGTCCAGGATGAAAGGCAACTTGTTCCGTTTCAGCAAAAAAGTTATCAACATTACGATCTAGAATCATTTTCCCAATCCTTTTTACGGGAACAAGTTCTTCTGGCCATATCTTGGTCGGATCTAGGATATCAAAATCAAAATTAAATTCTGCCTCTTCTTCTATCAGTTGTACCCCTAATTCATACTCCGGGTATTCACCTTTATTGATGGCATCCCATAGGTCCCTCCGATGAAAATCTGGGCTTTTTCCTGCTAACTTTTGAGCTTCATCCCATACCAGTGAATGTACCCCCAATAACGGTTTCCAGTGGAACTTAACAAACCGCGCTTTACCCTGATCATTAATCAACTTAAAGGTATTGACACCAAAACCTTCCATCATTCTAAAGCTTCTGGGAATCGCTCTATCAGACATCAACCACATAACCATATGGGCTGTTTCAGGTGTATTGACAACAAAATCCCAAAAGGTATCATGAGCAGATGAGGCTTGGGGTATTTCATTATGGGGCTCTGGTTTTATGGCATGTACCAAATCTGGAAATTTAATGGCATCTTGAATAAAGAAAATGGGTATGTTATTACCGACGATATCGTAATTACCCTCATCCGTATAGAACTTAGTGGCAAAGCCTCTCACATCCCTCACTGTATCAGCGGATCCTCTTGATCCCACTACCGTGGAGAAACGAACGAACACAGGTGTTTTAACTGAAGGATCTTGAAGGAACTTGGCTTTTGTAAATTCAGCCATGGGTGCATACACCTGAAAATGACCATGAGCCCCAAAACCTCGTGCATGGACTACGCGTTCTGGAATACGTTCATGATCAAAATGCGTAATCTTTTCCCTTAAATGAAAGTCCTCCAACAAAGTTGGACCTCTTTCACCTGCTTTTAATGAATCATCTGTATTGGAGATCCCAACACCCTGATTAGTCGTCAACTTGGAGTCCCTATGATCCACCTTGAATATTTCTAATTGTTCCTGCTTCTTTTGTATTGGGTCCATTTTTCCCTCCTGAAAATACCAACAAGTTACATCCATAGTTTACCTGCAAAGCAACACATTTATACCATAAAATAGGGTATAATGAAATAAGTGATACTTGTTGTTATAAAAAGGAGGTCTATTTAACATGAAAATGAATTTTAACCATAAGGTGATTTCAATCCTTTCTGGTCTATTATGTTTAAGCATCCTTACTTCTGGGTGTACTAAGCCTGAAAGTTCGGACCTTGATGAGCAATTGGCATTAAAAAATACCCAGTTACTTAATTTAGAAGCTTCATTTGGCCAACTCAAATTAGAAAATGAATCGTTGATAAAAGAAGTGGATGATTTAAAGCAACAAACACAGGTTTCAACAGATACACCCTTCAACCAGGTTTTAAATGTCATTCATATTTTGGCGGATCAAAATATGCTAGCCCTTTCTGAATACATTCATCCGACTAAAGGCGTTAGGTTTTCTCCTTATGGTTATGTAGACATAGCCAATCATCTCGTATTCATGCCCGACCAGGTGTCAACACTGATGACGGATACCCAGGCTTATACATGGGGCAATTATGATGGTAGCGGAGATCCCATTATTCAAACCTTTTCAGAATACTATGAAGAATTTGTTTACGACGAAGCCTATATAGAGCCTCATATCATTGGCAATAATGTGGTTGTTGGCACTGGGAATTCGCTTATTAATATTTCTGAAGTTTATCCCGAAGGGGTTTTTGTCGAGTTCCACTTTAAAGGCTTTGATCCTCAATACGAAGGTATTGATTGGTCCAGTCTACGCCTTGTATTCGAAGAAGTAGATAGTGTTTGGTATCTTGTAGGGATCATTCATGATCAATGGACCATATAAATTAACAGAGGGTCTTGAAAAATTAACTTTCAAGACCCTCTGTCATTATATGATCCGTTCTATCTCTCTTAAAAGCTGACTCAGTCCATTAAGAAAAATAACTTCTAACCTTTCAATCTCTTTTTCCTCTTTCTTTTCAAGGGCCTTTTGAAGCTCGGCTGCTACTTTATGAAGCTTTTTAGCGCCAATGTTTCCGGACCCCCCTTTATTCTTATGTACAATATGTATGGCCTCCTTGTACGCATGGTCTCCTATGGCTTCTATGAGTTCTTCTGCTGTCTTTTGATTCTCATCTAAATATTCTGCTAAAACCATTTCATACAACTGTCTATTATTTCCCAAGCGCCTTAATCCATCGGCTTCATCCAACACATCACTTTCGGTGCTTTTTTGCTGATCATCTGCCACATTTTCGGTCTTATTCTGAACCTCTTTCTGAAGTTTTAAAATATTGACCAAAGTATCTACAAACTTTTCAGGATCAAAAGGCTTACTGATGTAATAATCGATGCCGGCGCGTTTGCATGCCTCTTCAACTCCAGTAATCGCATCAGCAGTCATAGCCACTATAGGTATCTTGTCATCTATTTTTCTTATTTGAGTTGCTGCTTCATATCCGTTGAGCACTGGCATATGCAAATCCATCAGGATTAAATCAATTTCATTTTGATGGCTGATATAATAGGCGACACCAGCCTCACCGTGATCTGCAAGGGCGACTTTAAACCCAACTTCTTCTAAAATAGATTTAGCAATAAACTGGTTTGTTTTATTGTCTTCCACTACTAGTACCCCATAAGATTGATCTAATTTTCGACTTTCCTTGCCTGCGGTAAGTGCACTACCCTCTTCTGACTTAAGTGCTTTAACCTTGAAAATTTCAAGAATACCATTGTATAAAATTGAGGGAATAATTGGTTTTGCAACACCCAATTCTACCCCATAATTCTCAATTTTTTCAAATAAATCTTCTCTCATAAGTGGAATCATCAGCATCACTTTTGGTTTTACAACAATCTTCGGATTATCTCTTATTTTTGCAACAAAATCTAATCCACCCTCCTCAGGCGTTTCATAATCTAAAAGGAGCAAATCATAGGGCGAATCCTTTTGATCGTTTTCTTCAAGCATTTTTAAGACTTGATTTTGAGAGGTCACTAACTCTGCTTTCATGCCAAATGAGGCAAGATATCCTTCAATAAAGTGCAGATTTGCCACACTTTTTTCTAATACAATGGCCTTAACTTTTTTAAAGTAGATGGCTGCAATATCACGCTTGTCATTAAATTCTTTATCTTGGTCAACTTCCATTGCTAGCTTAATAATAAAGGTAGATCCTTCTCCTAGAACACTTGAAGTGCTAATATCTCCACCCATCTTTTCTACCAGGCTTTTCACAATGGATAATCCAAGGCCAGTACCTCCAAAGCGCCTATTAATGGTTGAGTCTGCCTGAGCAAACGGTGTAAATAACTGTTCAACTTGATCACTAGACATACCAATTCCTGTGTCTTTAATGACGAATTCTAATTGATAATAGGCTGCTTCCTTTGCTGCGATTCGGATCTCCAAGGAAACTTCCCCAGTACTAGTAAATTTAACCGCGTTGTTGATCACATTAAGTAAAATTTGCTCAATTCTTTTGGGATCTCCAAAAAAATTATCAGGAATTTTAGGATCCTTACTTAGGCTAAACCCGATTTTCTGCTCCTCAATCTTAAAAGCCACAATACTCACAACTTGTTGTAACACTTTGTCCAAGTTAAAGGAAATCATTTCAATTTCAACTTTTCCA
>CAZJIO010000003.1:31641-51030 GCA_964546035.1 uncultured Eubacteriales bacterium
CTCAATTTTTGAAAAATCCAATATATCATTAATGATGGATAACATGTTATGAGCGGCTTGTGTGATTTTATCTAAGTATATTTTTTGAGTCAAGGAAATATCGGTTTTCTTAATTAAATAAGCCATACCCGTAATCGCATTAAGTGGCGTTCTTATTTCATGGGACATACGTGCTAAAAAACTGGATTTGATGTGATTTGCAATATCCGCATCTCCCTTTGCCCGTCGTAGATCTTCTTCTATTTGAATACGCTTTGATACCTCTTTTTTCAGTTGAACAATCCAATAAACCGAAACCAGTAAAACCATCAAGATCATTGAACCAACGATTGCAATAATGCGCAAAAAAGGACCATAATCAATCTCATTTTTAAAGCCAATCCATCTATTATTGATTTCTATTTTCTGTTCTTTCGTAATATCATCTAAAGCTTTATCGATCAAACTGACCAATTCTGGCCAATCCTTTCTAACAGCAAAATGTATAAATTGCTCCTCACCTGTATCTATGCTACTGAATTGTAAATGGGTTAAACCTTCTGCCTTAATGAGATAACTCGAAGTCGCTAAATTGCCTACAAAAGCTGCCTCAGTCCCATTTGCTACAGCAGTAAGCGCCGCTTCAACGGTTGGATATAGACTTAACTCGATATTGGGATACGTTTTTAAAAACCCATGATGAGAGCTATTGATCTGAACAGCAACTCTTGTTTGGAATAAATCTTCGATGCTTTTTATTGTATCGTTTGCTTCATTAAAAACGATCACTCTTTGAAACTGATAATAGGGCTGTGAAAAAAGAAAATACTGCTCTCTTTCAGGAGTTTTCGAGACACTTGGCAATACATCCAATTGCTTTTCAACAGCTAACTCATAGGCCTGCGACCAGGTTAAACCTCTTTCAATCTGCATTTCAATGCCAATCTTCTCACTGACCAACGCTAAGTAATCTGATGCAATACCTTTATAGGCACCATCTGTATCTATAAATTCAAAAGGAATAAATTGAGGATCAATTCCTAGACGGATTACAGGATGCTCCTTAATAAAAAGTTTTTCTTCTTCAGTGAATACAAGGGCATCAGAGCCTGCAAAAATATCAAAACCGAATAATAACATGACAAGCAAAAAAACGACTATGTATCTTTGTCCTTTCAAGATCTCACTCCTCTTTTGGCATATTCTGGAGAAATTGACCCGTTATTTTGAGAATTTCAGTTTCAATTTCTAAAAAGGCTGTTACAATGTCTGGATCAAATTGCTTGCCACTTTCACCTTTAATTAAGTCCAGAGCATACTCATGATCGTAAGCAGGTTTGTAAACCCTTTGACTGGTTAGTGCATCATATACATCCACTATGGTCATAAGACGCCCAGATAGGGGAATATCTTTTCCTTTTAGTCCTGATGGATAACCTGATCCATCAAAGCGTTCATGGTGTGTTCCCGCAATTTCTATTGCCGTTTGAATGAAAGATGGCACATCCTTTTGCAAATCATGACTAAGTGCCTCGACACCAAAAGTGGTATGCTTTTTCATAATTTCGAATTCTTCATAGTCCAGTTTACCTGGTTTTAACAGAATATTGTCTGGTATGCCAACTTTGCCAATATCGTGTAAAGGTGCTGTTTTGAACAACTCTTTAATATATTCATCTGTAAAAATATGAACATATTCCCGATTATTTCTCAGGTGCTCACAAAGGGCTTTCATCATCCATTGTGTTCTTTTAGTATGGTTACTCGACTCAATGTTTCTCACTTCTAATAGACCAATTAATGCTTGAATGGTAATGTCTCTCGTAATAACCAATTCTCTGGTTCTTTTGGTTACCGTTTCTTCTAAAATCTGATTGTGCTGCTCAATGCTTCTGCGTGCACTTCTTAAATTTAAATGGACATCAATTCGCTTTCTTAGAGATTCGATATTCAGAGGCTTCCTAATGTAATCCACTGCGCCTAAGTCTAGCCCTCTGATTTCATTTTCGGTTTCATCGTAGTTGGTTAAAATCAAGGTAACTATTTTCCTAGCTTTCTCATCCTCTCTAAGGGCTTCTAGTACTTCAAAGCCATTCATCCTAGGCATATTCAAGTCCAAGATGATTAAATCCAAATCTAGATTTTTCTGAATGATTTCCATGGCTTCTACACCATCACACGCACAAATCAATTCATAATCACTGAGCATATTACTAATAATCAACCTGTCTGTCTTGGAATCATCCACTATCATAATTTTTGCAGTCATCTCTTGCCACCCCCTATTCTTTAGTTAGCATTTCATTTCCTTTATTTTGGATTTCTTCAAGGAACACTCCAATTGATTTTTTATTTTCCATCACGAGATGTAGTCCTGGCGCATAGTATTCATCCTTGATGGATTGCCATCTCGGAACGGGTACATCAATACTGGGTTCGTTAAAACCTGATAAAAAAGCGGAAAATTCAGGGTATTTCTCAAATACAACGCTACTAGCCATATCTTTTCTGACAGGCAACCTAAAGGGATAATAGGTATCATGTTCTGGACTATACTCACCAGCCATAATCATTTCTTGTGCCTCAATTGAAATAAGATAGGCTATAAACGCTATAGCTGCTGCTTTTTTTTCTTCGCTTAAATTCGGCTGCAGGGACAACATCATAGGTCCTATTTCAGGATATAGGCCAATATTTTCTAGTGGTATAACGCCAGTTTCAAAAGGTCTTCCATTCTTCCATATATCTGTAATGCCCCATAAGCCTTGAATCTCAAAGGCAATTTTCTGTTCTCTAAAATGATTCATGACTTCAACCCCTGTATCAGTGGTCCAAGTTTCTTGAGAATACTGACCCAGTTCATCCTTATAAAATTCGATGGCCGCCTGAGCACGACTGGAATTAATAGTCACCTGAGTGCCAGTAGCATCGACGAGTGATCCACCAAATCCATAAATAAACTGATTGACCATCCAGGAAACATCGTTATGATCAGCGCCAACCAAACCAATACCTCTCGCCTCTGTTTTTTCTTGAACAGCTTTTAAAGCAACCATAAGGTTTTCTAAACTATTGATACTGGCAGGATCAACCCCGGATTTATCAAGGAGATCCTTGTTATAAATGAGCCCCATTGAATGTCCCAACCATGGGATACCATACACTTTTTCTTCAACTATACCAAGTTCCCAAAGGTTTTCATAAAAAAAACTTTCTTCATCTTCAAAACTGCTGGTTAAATCCTGTAGGGCTTCTTTATACCCTAGATATCCCACATATCGATAGGGTAACATGTATAAATCCACTGTATCCTCACTCTTTATGAGTTCTTCGATACTTCCAAGTTCTTCATCGCCATCTACGACTAAAATTTCATAGGGCGTTTGTTGAAATTCATTATAAGATGCCACAATTTTTTTAATGGCCTCTCCCCTTCCCGAGTAAGTTTTCCATGTGATTCGAAAAACTAAACTTTCCTTTTTTTCTTGAACAGTCTCATGACCAGTTCCCCTCCCGCAACTTGTCATTAAGGCCATGACCAGAATAAGGAGCAGGTATTTCTGCACAGGTTGTATTCGTATCATATCGGACATCTCCTTCTCAGAAAACATACTATTAATCATTTGAACAACATATATTCTTATAATGAGTATACACCATCTCTTATAATTAGACAATTTCTATCGAATTAAAGAAATTATTATACGTTCTTGGTATTAGTGCTCTATGCAGCGCAAAAGGAACTTGCTCCCCTAAGAGTCAAGTTCCTTTTATGTTATCTACCGTAGAGTGTTGTGATATATTTTAGCTTCTCTGCTATTTCAGGTTTCAAGTATTCTTTTTTATAACGCCATCCCCAATTACCATTGGCAATTCCAGGTGTATTCATGCGCGCTTCACTACCCAGTACAAGTAGATCCTGCATTGTCGTTGCTGCATACCTAGATACCGACCCAAACGCTGTTTTGATCAGATCCCAAACGACTTCATTCGGATTTGTTCTAACATAATCACAGAGGTATGCCTGATCTTTCACCTTAGCACTAAAAAACCATCCCTTTACAGTATCGTTATCCAGTGCGCCTGTGTAGACAAAGGTGTTTTCCTGGTACTGGTGTGGAAGGAAACCCGACGAACCTTCATCTGTATCAAAAGCAAATTGTAGTATTTTCATACTTGTAAAGTCATATTTACGAATTAATTCAATCACATCCTCTGTGATTAAACCCAAATCTTCTGCAATAATTGTGATCGTTGGAAAGCATTTTAGAATTTTAGCAAATAGCTCATCACCATATGCCTTTACCCATTCTCCATTAATAGCTGTGGATTCGCCGTATGGAATGGACCAAAAAGCAGCAAAGGCTCTAAAGTGATCAAATCGAATGATGTCATAAAGTTCATAATTGATTCTGATTCGATCAATCCACCATTCAAAATCACTCTCACGGAGATAATCCCAACGAAAGACTGGGTTACCCCAAAGTTGTCCTGTCTCCATAAAATAATCCGGTGGAACGCCTGAAACTCTTAATGGACTAAGTGCTTCATCAAAGCAAAACACTTCTGGGTGGGCCCAAGCATCACAACTGTCGTGGGCAACATACATCGGGATATCCCCTATAATCTGGATGTTATTTTTATTGGCGTAAGCCTTAATCCCCTGCCATTGTTTGAAAAATTCGTATTGCATGAACTTTTGAAAAGCAATTTCATCTTGTAATAAGCTCTTTAATTGGTGCAGAGCTTCCCCTTCTCTAAACTTAGCACCCCTATCCCATTCAAACCAAGGCTTACCCTCATAATGTTTTTTAATGGCGGAAAAAAGCGCATAATCCTCTAACCAATAGCTTTGTTTTTCACAAATTACTCTATAATCCGCTCTTTGTTCACCGTTTCTATGTATAAACCTTTCAAAAGCTATTCTGAGTACATCCCATTTGTTTTCATAGATTTTCCCAAAATCCACATAATCCTCTGGAAACCCAAGGAGCGATCCGCATTCGATCTCAGTGAGTAAGCCTCCTCTATTAATAAATCCATATCGATTAAATAGGGATTTCCAGCAAAGGCAGATAATGCAGAATAAGGGCAATCCCCGTACCCTGTTGGACCTAAGGGCAGTACCTGCCAGATTTTTTGTCCTGATGCGATTAAAAAATCTAGAAATTCATAGGCTTCTTTCCCTAGAGTACCAATGCCATAGGGTCCTGGCAGTGATGTTGGGTGTAATACTATTGCGCTCTTTCTAATTTGTTTCATGTAGATCCTCCCAGATATTTAACATACGTTTGCATCGATTTCATAAGGTCAATTTTTGAAGCCTTCTTCATAAAATCGGACAAAATAAGGTGTTGTAGCCCTATTCTCATTCGTCGTCTTAGACATAATCTCCGTATTATGCAATCGTTTGCATCAAATTTATCATTATTTCTGCCATTTGTCAACCTTCAATACCCTTATTAACACAAAAAAAAGACCACTTATGCTGTGGCCAAGAGATTATCTATTTATAAGTTTATTTCGTGCTTAATAGAAATTGCTCATTGAATTCATCGAGGGTATAATCTGAAATTTTAGGATTTTCTCTACCTAAAGCAGCAAGAATCTCGTAACAACCGACTTGATCTGCTAAGAACTTAATATCCACATGTGGGCCAACCACTTCAACATAATGAACGTGCTCTAGCACCTCCATCGGTACATCCGTTACATCTAGCATGGTCATGCCTAATGATATTTTACCAATGATTGGTACTTGGTATTGCTCCAGTTGCATAAAAACCCCTTTTGGGAACTGGTCTGTTTCACTTAAAACTCTCAAGTAGCCATCCTTATAACCTATATGCGCAAGGGCTAGCTTAGTATCTCTTCTTAAAGTATAGGCACCACCATAGCCAATTTTCTCTCCTTTTTTGACAGTCTTAATCTGAGATATTTTAGCGTACAATTCAAAAGTGTGTCTCGCCTCCTTAGAAATTGGGCTAAATTGATTTGGCGCTCCTCCAACAAGTCCAATACCCGGCCTGATCATATCATAGTTAAAAATCTCGTTTTCAAGGAGTATGACACTATCTGTGCAAGCAAAAGTAACGGGGTAGTCTGGCAGCTGCTCGAGGTAGCCTTTTAGTACATCATTTTGCATGGAGCAGTTGGTATGATCCGTGCCTTTAATATCAAAAAAGTGACTCATATAAAACAAAACATCCAAATTCCCAGTCATCTGGTCAAAGTTTTTACCAAGATATTTGACATCTTCGTCTAATAAGCCCAATCGATTCATATGGGTATCTAAATGGATCACCGCTGATCCTTTTCCAAAAAAGCTACAATAATCATTCCATCTTTTGAGTTGCTCCAGACAGGTGATACACGGCGTTACCTTGTACTCTATAAAGTAGCTTTCTTCATCTTGCAGCAAACCAGCCATAGCAAAAATTTCAGCGTCCTCCTGGGGCAATATTTTTCTTAACTTAATCCCTTCACATATCTCTTCAACAAAATAATGTCTAACGCCCTCACCATAAAGAGCAGGGGCGACATCTTTCATTTGCAAGCCATGTACTTCTGCTTTTAAGACCACGGCGCAAATAGAACCCGTTAAATCCGCCTTTTGTTTAAATAATCTGTAATTTTCAACCACACTCCCGATATCTCTTATCCGGACAAGGGTCTTATCACCAAATGCTTCTTTAGGTATGTATCTAAATTTATCCACGCGCAATATCCTAGTGTTTAATTACTATAAGTTTACTAATAAAAGGTTTGATTTATAACTGGGTTTCATGTATAATAAATTTATTACACATTAGTAGTTGCATTTAGTACCACTACTCACATTTAATCACAGGATCACTGACCTCAATTTCCAGGTAAATGACCTATAAGGAGCACCAAAAATGAAAAAAATACCCTTCGTTAATTTGGAACAAATTCAAGCTATAACCACTGCATACAAAACCCCCTTTCATATATATGATGAAAAGGGTATTCGTGAAAATATTAGACTTCTAAGAAAAGCTTTTTCTTGGAATAAAGGTTATAAAGAGTATTTTGCGGTAAAAGCCAATCCCAACCCTTACCTACTTCAAATTTTTAAAGAAGAAGGCTGCGGTGCCGATTGTTCCTCCTATGCGGAACTTATTTTAGCGGATAAAGTGGGCTTTAAGGAAGAGGACATTATGTTCACTTCTAATCAAACACCCGCTGAAGATTTCGTTCTTGCTAGATCACTCAATGTAACCATCACCCTTGATGATATTACCCATATTGATTATCTTGAGAAGGTAGCGGACATTCCAAGGAGCATCAGCTGCAGATTCAATCCTGGGGAATTTGAATATGGGAATTCTATTATGTCTCATCCAAGAGAATCAAAATACGGTTTCACTTTTGATCAACTCGTTGAGGGCTATAAGATCCTTAAAGAAAAGGGTGTCTTAGAATTTGGCTTGCATGCTTTCTTGGCCAGCAATACCCATACAGATGCCTATTATCCTGCCCTTGCAAAATCACTTTTCCAAGTAGCTGTTGATCTAAGAGATCAAACAGGCGTCAAGATTAAATTCATTAATTTATCAGGTGGCATTGGTGTTCCTTATAAAGAAACTGAAGATTCAAGAGATATTTTGGCCATTGGAGAAGGTGTCAGACAAGCCTTTGAAGAAATTCTTGTACCAGCCGGAATGGGTGATGTGGCCATTCTAAACGAATTGGGCCGATTTGTTATGGCACCCTTTGGAGCACTCATTTCAAAAGTTATTCATGAAAAGCACATCTACAAAGATTATGTTGGCTTAGATGCGTGTTCTGCAAACCTTATGCGTCCAATGATGTATGGTGCTTACCATCATATTACTGTCTTAGGAAAAGAAAACGCTCCCCTTGAGCACCAATACGATGTGGTCGGTGGATTGTGCGAAAATAGCGATAAATTTGCTATTAATCGTATGTTACCCGAAGTAACGATTGGTGATATGGTTTACATTCATGACACTGGCGCACATGGCTTTGCAATGGGATATAATTACAATGGTAAATTGAAATCCGCTGAGATTTTGCTAAAAGAAGACGGTTCTACTCAAATGATTCGAAGACCAGAAACTGTTGCCGATTACTTTGCTACCTTGGATTATCCCGGGTTAAAGGATTTATAGAACATCACAATAAAAAGGATCTAGTTCTCTATTAAAAGAAGACTAGATCCGTTTTTTAATTAATAAACTTCGCCACTGTCCAAACTAAACTGCCATGAAATACCAAATTGATCAATAACAGAACCAAACAATTTAGACCAGAAAGTTTCCTGAAGCGCCATGGTAATCTGACCACCTACTTGGAGCAGATTATATGCGTTAGTGATCTCTTGCGCATCTTTTGTTACGACAGTCAGGGTGAAATTATTCCCTACAACTAAAGGCATATTTGAGGGTGTATCTGAAAACATAACATTAGTACCTGAAATAACAAGCTCTGTATGCATAACAAGGTTCTTCTCTTCTTCTTTTAAGATAAATTCTGGGTCAGGTGGCGCATCACCAAACAACATGATTTTAGGTTGTTCTGTACCGAATACCTTAGCATAATATTCTACAGCTTCACGACAGTTACCGTTAAAATTAATATAGACTTGTATTGCCATTTTGCATCCTCCTTTGTTATCATACCTTTTAGTTACAGTCGGTATCTTGTACTCAATATTATATCACAGGACCTCTCTCACGTGCAAATGATAATTATTATCATTTACTTGCCTTTCATCCTCTTTTCTTCAGCATTCCTAATATTTTCAGCAACTCGAAATCGAACGATTCTACGTATTAAGTCATAAGGCAATGGCTGTTCAATAGGAAATTGAACCGATCCTTTGGCTCCCTTATATTGGGCTAATTCTTCTTTAAAAGTCTCGATACCGCTTGGGGCAGGATAGAATCCGATATGGTTTTTATAGGCAGCAAAGTGAACTAAATTCCCATGTAATGCAAAGGTAGGCATTTGATAACTGATTTTTTCTCCCGCATCTGGCGCTGCCTCTTTTATAACCGCTCGTAACTGATTTAGTATTGCCTGAACCTCTCCAGGAAATTCTAAAATATAGGCATCAATCGATTCATAGGCTTTCTTTTGTTCTTCCATAATTACGCCTCCTTCTTGATCATCCGTTTACTACCACAACTTTAGTACTTGCTCCATTTGCATCCCACGTGAGCCTTTTAGCAATACAACGTCAGATGCCTTTAAATAGCTTTTCATATAGGCTACAAGGTCTTGATGTGAACCAAAGATCTTATAGGGACAATTTTCTCCAATACCTCTAGCAACATCCTCAGAATTTTCACCCATTATTGCTACAAAATCAATTTTCAACCCTGCACAATCTTTACCTAGATGATAATGGGCCATCTCTGCCATTTCTCCAAGCTCAAACATATTACCGATAACAGCAACTGCTCTACTTTCCTTTGCAAGACTTTTCAAAACATTTAATCCAGCTTTCATAGAGTCGGGGCTTGCATTATAGGTATCGTCAATGAATTTAATGCCCTCTTTTTCTACGATATTAAGGCGCATTTCTCCAGATCGGTAAGCTTTAATGTGTGGTAGAAATTCTTCTGGTTTTAAACCTAATTCCATGGCACAGGCAATACCCACCAGGGCATTGGTCACATTATGGATACCCATTGCAGACAGTTCTACCCTATGGGTCTTTCCCTCAAGGTCGACTTTAAATTCTACGCCATTTTCACCACGGTCTACCACTTCGTAGGCCATATAATCTGACGCCACATCAAGACCAACATAGACAACTCTCTGCTTGATACCCGCTCCAACATGCCTGAGCAAGGGATCATTTGCATTTAAAATGAGTAAGCCTTTTTCATCTAATCCTTCGATGATTTCCAACTTAGCTTTCAAAATATTATCTTGGGTTTTCAATCTTTCAATGTGCGAAATACCTATGTTGGTGATTACTGCAATGGTGGGTCTGGCAACCCGAGTCAAATGACTAATTTCACCTGCTGCCCACATACCCATCTCTAACACAACGACATCATGGCTCTTCTGAATACCAAAGATTGCTAAAGGAAGTCCAATTTCGTTATTGAAATTCTCCAGTGACTTATGCACAGATAATTTCCCAGATAAAATGGTAGAAATGATGTCTTTTGTACTCGTCTTACCCACACTTCCTGTCACCGCAATCAGAGGTTGATTAAAGCCTTGACGATAGGCTGCCGCAATCTGTCCTAAGGCTTCCACGGTATCTTTTACGACCACAAATGGGATATCCGCACTCAGTTCAATAGGCTTTGACACCACTAGCGCCGCTGCACCTTTAGCAACCACATCGTTAACAAAATCGTGCCCATCAAAGTTTTCGCCAATTATGGCAATATACAAATCACCTTTTTGGATCTTTCTGCTGTCTGTACAGACATTTTCAATGGTTCTATTAAAATAGTGTTCCTGGCACTTCCCTTGAACTGCCTCGGTAATTTGTTTTACTGTTATTCTTTCCATATCATTTCTTGCCTTTCTTACATCATTTTTTTCAGTAATTTAACCACATAATCCCTTGTAACATGATTGTTGTCAAAAATCGGGTTGTATTCTACGATATCTAAAGAAGAAAGATACGGGCTATTAATAAAATAATCCACAATATATTCTCCCTGATCCGGTGTTATCCCCTCTTCTACTGGAATACTTACCCCCGGCAACAAACTTGGATCAATAACATCTAGATCAAAGCTCACATGAATCTTCTCAACACGTTCAGTGAGATAGACCATCGCTCGTGAAAATTCCTCTTCAAACCCATTTTTAACAATATCTTTATAATAGACAACTTTGATCCCTAAGCTTTCAATAAAAAGCTTCTCACGGTAATCCAGACTTCTTACCCCAAAAATAACCACGTTTTCACTTTTTACTTTTGGTCCTTTATAGAACAAATCCACCAATTTTTCATGACCATAACCTTGAACTGCCGACAGTGGCATACCGTGAACATTCCCCGTAATGGTGGTTTCTGCAGTATTACAATCGCCATGGGCATCGACCCAAAGCACCCCTATTTCTATCTCTTTCGATACGCCTGCTATACTTCCCATAGCAATGCTGTGATCGCCACCAATGGAAACCGGTATCTTCCCAGATCTAATGGCTTCACCTGTTTTTTTTGCCAGAGCTTCGCAGTTCATTACAATGGTATTGATATATTTCATATCTTTATATTCAAAATTCTCGTTTTGATTAATAATATTTATTTTATCGATGACGTCATTTTCTTCTAACAAAAGCACTTTTTTAAGCTCATCAATTCCAAAAGTAAGTCCTAAGGAATCTGCCCCAAAGTGCATAGGTAGTCCAATAAATTGATGCTTCATTTTACACGTCCTTATTGTTAGGTTGAAGGCTCAGCCTTTATTTTGTAAGCGCTTTCACTACCACATCTAATGGATCAATAACCGGCAAAGAAACATGCTGTTGCTTTAATGCGAGTCCAACCTCTGTACAACCTAAGATGAGAAGTTCCGCGCCATCGTCTGCCAAACTCTCACTTGCCTCGATCAAATAGCCCACGGGCTTTCCTTCTAAATTACCGCTCTTGATACCTTTTTCACCATAGATAGCCTCCATGACTTTTTCCTCTTGAACATGTTTCTTAGGATAAATAATGGTATTTTCTGTGAGGTACTGGTTGAACAATCCCATTTGAACCGTACCGGAAGTGGCTAATACGCCCACTTTTTTAACCTCTGGATATTCTTTTTGAATGTATTTTGCCAGTTCTTCAAAAATATTGAGAATTTCATAATCCACACTGGCTTGCAATTCCTTTATGTAATAGTGTGAAGTTAAGCATGGAATACAAGCCACTTCAACACCCATTTGGCCCAATCTTTTTGCTGCTTTGATGATTTCTGGAACAGGACTCTCGCCGCCATGTAGGATTGCCTTTGTCCGATCCGGAATCTTAGCATTGCTGTCAATTATGACGTGAAAATGATCTTGATCTCTTTTCACTTTTGTTCCTTTGACGATTTTCATATAAAAATCAGCGGTAGCTTCTGGACCCATACCACCGATAATACCGATTACTCTATCATTCATCTTTTATCCTCCAAGTCACTAAATACCCGCAACTCTTTTTTCTAGGGGCACAAATAACTTTTTCTCATCTAAATGGGGTTTTAATCGGTGAATTTGCTCAAGTGCAATTTTTGCACCAAAATCCATACCCTGACATCCGCCGAGTAATAAGACGTCACCACGATCTATTTCTACCAAACCTTCAGCGATTGCCGCATCGAGTTGTTCATACAAATGTACCTGAATACCTGCAGCTGTCATGATTTCGTTGAAAATATCTAACTCCTCTTGAACCACTTCATCCTTCCAAGTCACATGGGATTTGCTTAAGCTGGTAATAATATCTTTAATACCTAGCTTTTTTGACCATTCCACAATGGTTTCTGCAGCCTCACGTATGACGGTAACACCTCGGCTACCACGTAAAGCGTAGACCAATTTCAACTTTTGATAATCCATTTTTTCTAAAGTTTGAAAGGTCGAAGAAATATTGCCTGCATTTGCAAAATGATCATCAATGATCATAAAATCATCTTCGTACACAATTTCAAAACGTCGCTCAACGCCACCGAATGCACTTAAGCTCTCCCCAATAGTAGCCATTGGGACTTTACACAACAAGCCAATGACAATGACTGCCATAGCGTTATAAATGGTATGGTAACCAGGGGTTAAAAGTTCAAAATTAAAGGTTCCCTTTTCATAGGTCTTATCTTCAACGGTGATTGCCTTCATGATTTCTACACTAAACTTCGCTCTACCTGATGAAATATCAATATTTTTACACCATAGGTCTCCTGTTTGTCCTTCAATCCCATAGGTAATGACTTTTGCTTTTGTTTGAGTTGCTAGTACAGCGCTATAAGGGTCATCCAAGTTAAGAATTGCCCACTGATGAGGTCGAGCATTTCTAATTAAGCTGGCTTTTGCCTCATAATATTGTTCAAAGGAGCCATGTAAATCAATATGCTCTCTGCTGATGTTGTTAAGTGCAACAATATCAAAGGAAACACTTCCTATACGGTTCAGTTCTATAGCAGATGAAGAGACTTCCATACAACAATGTGTCACTTCATGCTTATTCATTTGATCAAAGATTTTGTGCAAATCAATAGATTCAGGCGTGGTTAAATAGGAGGCTTCCATGAAATCACCGTATTTGACCATAACTGTGCCAATGAGTCCGGTTTTTAAACCGTGGCGTTCAAGCATATCGTTTACCATATAGGAGGTGGTGGGTTTTCCATTGGTTGCTGTAATACCAATTAACTTGAGTTTGCCAGAGGGATGTCCATAATACATATCCGCAAGAGCTGCTAATGCAGTCCGACTGTTTGCCACGACATATTGGGGGAGACTCCACCCTACTTGATAATCTTCAACAATCAAGGCAACCGCGCCATTCTCAACGGCATTTCTAATATACTGATGGCCATCTGTTTGATAACCTTTAATGCAAACGAACAGATCACCTACTGAAGCTTTTTGGGAATTGCAAACAACATGACTGATCTCTAGATCTCTGTGATTGTAAGCTTCTACTATTTCTATTGCTCCTAAGAGCTCTTTTATTTTCATAAGATCCCTCTTTTCATTTCCATTGTGCTTATTTTCTAACTATTCTCTTTATAATGGGTTTTAATACCTTGTATGTAAAAAAATTGAAATAAGGCATTGGATCCTTTATGTCCCAAGTGGAATGAGCCTTTTTACTAAAATATGAACGCAATACCTGACCGATTGTGAGTTGTCGCGTTCTGATATAATCTCTAACAGCAATTAAATCTTCAAAGGCATACCAAAAAATAATACCCGTATTTTTAGTAATCACTTTTGGTGGCACTGGCGAACCGATTAGCTCCTTATAGGCAATATAAGGCATGTTAAGCCCTGATTTTAAAAGCAGCACATTCAGGTTTGTGGTTCTCACATTGATCTCTATCATATAAAAGACACCCGTTTCAGCATCTTTTTTAAACTCGATTTCAGCAAAGCCTTTCCACCCAATCGCTTCAAGAAATTTTGCACCCATCTCAAAAAGCTCCGGCACATACTTTTGTCCGGTGTAAACGGAGGCACCAAAATTAATGGGGTACTGTCTATATTTTTGACAGGTCACCCAGTGGGTAACCTTTGAATCTAGACTTAAATGAGCGTCAAAAGTATACATATGATCATCAAATCCTGGTACCATACGTTGAACAATGACTTCGCAGCCTGCTTCTTGGGACATTTTAATGGCCTTTTTCAATTCTTTCAAATCGGATACTTGAAAAAGCTTCTTACGAAATTTCGCAACAAAGGTAGGCGAATCCACAGGCTTCACCAAACATGGGAACTTGATAACTGACTGAACTTTTTCAAAGAAATCTGCTTCAGAAGGGGATACTGTTTCAGGAATATTCATACCATATTGTCTTGCAAGTTCTGATAAAGTGCCTTTATCCATGACTTTAGTAAATAGACCTTGTTCACTTTGTGACATAAGGAAATAGGGGCTTAATGCATCCATATATTGATCAACAAATTCCACATAACGGTCCGCTGAAGGATATAATACGGGCTTTAAGGTTTGTTTTTTAGCATAATCGATGAGAAATTGAAGTAAACCCTCTGGATCTTTTTGGTAGTGGGGGCCAATTAGTTTTTCACTGATGTATTTTGATTTAAGGGCATATGCCCCTTCCTCTGAATAATCCACCGCCACAACTTCAACATCATGCATACCCAAACAACGTATAATGGAAAGTCCAATATAGTAATTGGCTCCCAGTACAACTGCTTTATTTTTCATCCTTTTGACCTAACCCTTCTTCTATTATTCTTAACATTCAACAAAGAATCTTTTATACCAGATTAAAAAAGTATAAATGGTATAGATGCCACGTGCTCTATTTCTCTTACCTGTGAAGTGTTCTTCTAACATGAGGGCAATTTCTTTTTGATCAAAAAACTCTTTTGCCATATCTGATTGGAACATTTCTTTTACCAGGTTATAATATTTTTCTTGTCTGATCCAATGTTTAAATGGGACCATAAAGCCTACTTTTTTTCTATTTGCCCATTGTTTTGGAATAACTTCAAGGGCAGCTAGACGGAGGGCATACTTGACATGTTTGGCGTTAACTCTAAATCGAGTTGGTAACTTCCCTGCAAGCTTCATGATTTCTTTATCTAAAAAGGGTACCCGCAACTCAATGGAATGGGCCATACTCATTTTATCTGCTTTGAGCAATATATCGCCAGGCAGCCAAAGGTTAATATCCAAATATTGCATCTTACTTAACTCATCATTGTCTTTGACGCGGTCATATATTTTACCTGTAATTTCTCCAACAGAAGGACTTTTACGATAGGGTGCCTTCAAGATTTTTACAGCTTCTGCTTCTTCAAAAATTTTAGCTTGTCCGATAAATTTTTCTTCTACCTTTTTTCCACCTCTTACGAGGAAAGTAGTGATGGTACTAGCTGGCAGTTTCTGTGCTAAATTTCCAACGCCACGTCTAATAAAGAAAGGCACGCGCTCATACCTTTTAATTTTATCAGATTTTTCGTACCAAACATAGCCTCCAAATAATTCATCTGCACCTTCTCCTGAAAGAATGACGGTAACATGTTTTCTCGCCAATTCCGCTAAGAAATAGAGGGGAACTGAGGATAGATTAGAATGGGGCTCATCCATATGGTATTGAATGGTAGAAAGACTATTAAAAAAGTCGTCTGCCGAAATAATTCTTTTAAAATTGTGCAAGCCCAGAATATCGGACAACTCTTTTGCTAAATTTGTTTCATTAAATTCTCCTTCATGGTCAGCAAAGCCTACCGTAAAGGTATGATTAGGTTTGAGTAAGGCAGTTATATAACTGGAATCAATGCCACCCGAAAGAAAGGCACCTACCTTTACATCACTAATTTTATGATAAGCGACAGATTCCACCATCGCTTTTTTAAGTTCATCCACGTAATGCTCGATGGTGTTTTCTTCTGGACTATATCTGGGATCCCAAAAACGTTCTATGGTAATAGATCCCTTTTGATAAATGAGATAATGAGCAGGCTTCAGCTTGAATACACCTTTAAAAAAAGTCTCATCCATAGCCGAATATTGAAAAGTCAAATAAGGCTTTAGTGCTTCTTTATTTAAAGTTTTGTTAAACTGAGGGTGCTTTAAAAAGGATTTAATCTCAGATCCAAAAATAAAGGAACCGTCCTCTGTGTTTTGTGAGTAATAAAGGGGCTTAATACCAAAAAAATCACGAGCAATAAAAAGCAACTCTTTTTTAGCGTCCCATATAGCAAAAGAGAACATACCTCTTAATTTTTGTAGCAAATCTACGCCATATTCTTCATAACCGTGAATAAGCACTTCCGAGTCGGTGTGACTCCCAAAAATATGTCCCTTTGTCAATAACTCCTCTTTTATTTCTTGAAAGTTATAAATTTCACCATTAAAAACAAGTACAATCGTTCGATCTTCATTGAACATAGGTTGAGAAGCTGCCTCGGCCATATCTATAATACTTAAACGTCTAAAACCCAAAGTGGCTTTTTGATCGGTATAACTGCCTTCACTATCAGGTCCTCGATGAATGATCACATTCATCATATCCTTAATAACCTCACTCGAGTTATCAATCGTACTGTCTACAAATCCAACAAAACCGCACATATTATTCACCTTTCATAAACTTATTTTTCCATATAAATAATCATTTTAAGCGTTAATCTCTCGATTAAAATGCTTCTGTAAGCGATGGTATAAAATTATCAATTCATTTTAACATATTTGACACTTGTTTTGCAATTGCTATTTCCTTTGATGTAAAGCTCTAGACAGAACAAAAGCACACCCTTTTGAGGGTATGCTTGATGATTTTTAATGTGATAAATATTTCATGGGATTCGCTGCAGTGCCATCGAATCTGATTTCAAAATGCAAATGTGGTCCAGTACTGTAACCCGTATTACCCACCTTAGCGATCTCTTGATATTGTGATATCTGTTGACCCACACTCACTAAAATTTTACTACAATGTCCGTATCGTGTCGTAACACCATTTCCGTGGTTAATGACAACCAACATGCCATAACTACCACTCCAACCTGCTGATATGACCACGCCACCATCTGCTGCTCTAATAGAAGTGCCTGTTGGTGCCGCAAAATCAGTACCTTCATGGAAGTCACCCCATCTGTATCCGAAGGATGAGCTTAAAGTATAATTAATAACTGGATATATATAATTGCCTGTAGCACCTTTTGCTGGTAGTGGTTTAGACCCCTTTTCAATAATCTGATTGACAGGCTCAGTAATAACCTCTTCCTTTAAAATGACACGATTTGTTTCTTTACCATTTAACTTCGTAATAGTCGCCGTTAATTGTTTAACGCCATCAGAACCATTATCAATAGTCGTATTAGATCCTGCATATTTGGAACTGTTTTCAGTGTATGTTGTACCTTTTGGAATAGCTACTGGATAAACAACTTCTTCTGTGGTTGTAACGGATAATTCCGGTTCTGGGACCATAACAATGAGCTCGTCTCCAATTTGAAGAACGGTATTCTCATCTAAGCCTGCATTCAGATTATAAAGTGTTTGTAAATCCATATCATTATTCGATGCTATTACAGAGGCAGAATCGCCACTTTTAACAACATACTTTTTAGGTTCTTGGTTTTCCTTAGTAATGAGCTCTGTAGCCGCTTCAACAGTCAAAATTTCGCTGGCATCCACAAAGGTTTCAACCACCATAACCTCTTGAGTAAATTCAACGTCAACCGTCTTTCCCTGATGTGATGGATCTGTATTTTCAGTAACTGATGTATCTATAGAAACGCCATCACCATTGGTTTTAAAACTTCTATTTTTATCTAAGGTATCTTGCATGGCAACAATATTTGGAGACTCTACTAAACCGTTATAAGGATTTTCTTCAAGAGTTACCGCAAACTGAGCATCACTAGACACATAGACATCTTGTGCATTTTGAAGGACCTTCAAAATATCTTCTTCACTATTGAGTGCGACAACAAAATCATCGCCGATTTTCATTGCATAGGCTTTAACTTTGAGGACATCAATCCCCTCTTTAAGCACTTGTTGCATGCTGGGTACTAATGCACTTAAAGTGGTAAAGGATTCATCTTTAGAATACTCTTCATAATATCTAATTTCAGGTGTTACTTCAGGATCATATCCCAGTTCAGTAATGAGATTTTGAAGGGCTTGCTTAACTGCTACCTCTGCATCTTCTCTAGAAGCTACCAATCCGAAGTCTTTACCATCTACAAAAACTCGGTAACTGTTGGGTACCCACTGTGCTTGTACCGTTCCAGTGGTTTCGAGATACTTCTGATCTACCATGGCTTCAGTGACTTTGATTGTGCCAAGAACTACGACTAATATGCCAATATATAAAAGGATTTCCTTTTTACGCTTCCAAATAAAATGCTCTTTGAACTTCTCAAATCTTTGCACTTAATTCGTCCTCCAGTTCAATCCGTAATACTTTTGTAATAATTTAATGAAATTTTAACATATTGGCATACATTTGTAAAGTTCTTTTTTACATTCCTTTTAAGAAGATGCGTTCCTGATATCTTGCTAATATTTCATCAAATTCCTTTTGACTTATATAGCCCGTGTAGGATTTAGGCACTTCGAAATAATCATTAGCAATGCAGTAAGTTACTTGCATAAAAGCCCAAGATGGGAGCTTTTCTAACTGGGTCAAAGTTTCTTGTTCTATTTCTTTTGGTTCAATCTCCATGTCTAGTGCTCGGTCTAAATTATAGAGCATAATGCCACTTTCTAAATATGTAATGGGTCTTTTAGGATTAAAATATTGGTTGAACCCATTGATGATGTTTTTTGATTTTGCATAATTTACAAAGGGATCCCTAGAATCAATGAACAGCTCACTATTGGTCAAATCAATTTCCGCTTCCGAAATGGAACATGCCATGAGGCGAGATAAAAACATCTCTCGGCTCACGCCCCCAGGGTAATAGAGCAGAGGTGTCCCTTTACCTTCAATGACAATGCCACCTAACTTTTTAGCCAGTGCATCTGCGTACACTTTTTCACGAAAATCCCGTACATACTTTTCACCAACATACAATCGATATTTAAAATAACCCTTTGAAAGGGCTAGCTTCATATAGGCATAGGGCAGTTGATAAGTTTCTGCATAGGCGTCATTTAATGTTTTTTCAGAAACATAAGGCAAGGTGGTAGATAAGGGGATGGTTTCGATGGTAATGGCCGGTTTTAGAGTGTTGTTCACAATAAAATCGCTCATATAACCACCT
>CAZJIO010000003.1:51169-51829 GCA_964546035.1 uncultured Eubacteriales bacterium
ATCACTTCACCCTTACTATGAAAGCTCAGATAAAACCTAAAATCATATTTCAATAAATAGCCCATCATGATTTGGGTTTCAACTTCACTTCCAGCATATTTTCCACGATAAAACTGACCTGAAGGTGCCCCCGAATTAAAGCTATTGAACTTAACGCCCCAAATGTTTACCCATTTACCTGTTTTGTAATTATAATACAGATCTGGGTAATTTCTATTCAGATCAACACCCCTAGCATTTGCTTTAAAATTGTAGTATCTTGTATCGATTACCTTGGCGAGATTCGCCAACCCTGCTTGAGTTGCAAGGCCAGCTTTGCCAAATTTAGAGATGTTATAACCATCTGGATTACTGTTAATAACAAAATGAAAAATCGATTGTTTCAGAATCTCTTTTATATTGAGGCTTTTTAAGTAAGTATCATCCTTATAATCCTTAACATAGTCGGATAACATTTTCGTGGTTAACACTGGATTTGCAACTTCCCTTGAATGGGTGCCTGACTCTACCAAACCATGCATTTTGCTGACATAAGCACCTTCATCCCATAAATCCTCCCCCAACCGGATGACATAAATGGGTTGATTGTCATAGGAGTACCCTAGTATTTCTAGTTCTAGAAGCTCTGGATTGTCTTCCACCAATTGCTTATTGATGGCG
>CAZJIO010000003.1:51839-52440 GCA_964546035.1 uncultured Eubacteriales bacterium
AGATTTTTAGCCCCTGTAAATGTGAGCTGGATTGCCACATCGTTTGCTGCAAAAAGCGTATTAGACAAAATCACGACTAAAGTTAGAATAAACAATAAACCACTTGCTTTCTTTCTCAAGCTAAAACCTCCGTTGGTGACTAGTTAAATTCACTGCGTATTGGCTTACCACCATGCATCGAACTCACTAGGCCATTTTCATCAACACCTAATTGTCCTGATACAAGTACATAATGAATCCCTATGGATTGGGTCGCTGGTTTTTCTGCTGTAGACTGATCCAGTATGGTCTTATAATCAAAAATTGTGATGTCTGCAATGGTTTCTTCTTTAAGACGTCCTCGAATAGCCATTGCCGGTGTAAAAGCCTCTAAAAATTTGGCGCTGTTGATGGTCATTTTCTTTAATCCATCCATGAGAGAGAATTCATTCTCATCCCTCACATATTTGCCCAGAATCTTAGAGAAAGTACCAGCTCCTCTAAAATGGTCATTGGCGGCGCCTTCTTGACTAATGGTTTCATCGCTTCCCACCATGGCATCGTCTTGTCTTAAGGCTAATAACATTTCATCCTCATTCATAGCGTAAGCAATACACAATCC
>CAZJIO010000003.1:52485-55502 GCA_964546035.1 uncultured Eubacteriales bacterium
GTCAAGCGCTCGCTTGTACCTGCCATTTGCAAATCACTATAGGTAATGCCATAGCGTTCCTGCCACCCTTCTGAATAACGAGCCCAAGTGATTTGAGAAATCCAAGAGTCATAGGGATAAATGTCGTAAGTAACGTGATAACCTTCAGCTCTTGCTTCATTAATTAAAGCGAGGGCTTCCGTCATCATGCCTGTCCCACCAGTGGAATGCAAATGCATAAAATGCACCCGTGCATTTAATTCTCTCGCATATCCAAGGACTTCTTTTATCCCTTCAAGACCTGTTTCTTCCCCTGAAATGGCTGAATATCTAGAATGAAACTCAGTAGGAATGTCATATTCAACGGCTACTGCCATCATCGCTCTTATTTCTTCAGGCGTAGTTCCAGGATAATACTCCGGGCTAAAAGCTAAAGCAAGACCACCCGCCTCAATCTCTTCTCTAACGCGGCCGGCCATGTAAGCTATTTGTTCTTCTGTTGGCGTTCCATTGGCACCAAGACCTGCTTCATATCGGATTTTGATCGCAAAAACCGACCCTCCGTAATTCACATAAGGTGGATTGCTTTCATAATGATTGAAAAAAGAATCAAAATCTTCGGTACATCCATGCATGGATAGGCTCGTTGTAACGCCATCGGTGATTTTATACTTAGAAGATATTGAATTCAAGTTAAAGGCCAACATATCAATAAATCCTGGACTAACAATCAAACCTGTCGCATCGATGACCTTTGTCCCTGTAAGATCAGCCTTTGTTATGGTTTTAATGGTGTCTCCCATAATGCCTATGTTGTAACCAAATTTAAAAGTATTGGATTCTGGATCCGTTACAATACCATTTAGAATGACCACATCGTAATTTTGAGCATCTGTTGTTGTGATGGGCTCTTGCTCTATGGTTCTCACCACAATCGCATCGTTTTGATCCCCTTTTTTAACAAGAAGTAGGTTGCCTAGCCCATCCACACTTACAACCGATCCGTCATCCTCTAGGGTAATCAAAGTGTTGGTAGCTAAATCATGTTCATATCTGGTTACTTCCTCTCCCATCAGTTGTGTGTAATAAACCTTTGAGAAATCAGGTAGTATTGTTATATCAATAACCGTTGCCTCAGCTTCGTGTTCGATCTCGAGTAAATCTAGATGTGCTCCATCTGCATCATCCATAAACACAAGGGTACTTGCAGTATCTGATAGCTTCGAGACATAATAAGTCCCTTTTAAGTAACCATCAATGGGCTTAAGGAGGGTTGATTTGTCTGGCTCCGTTGACAATATCAACTCAGCAGCACTTATTTCTTTACCCCCACTGAGCTTAATCTCATTCACATCCGCCGGCACTTCATAGGCAAAAAACTGATTCCCGATTTGTGCTGTTAACAAAAAGTGTTCCTCTACTTGAGTCATATAAATTAATTGAGCTGGGCTTATTTCAGCTTTTTCAGCTTGGGGTTCTCCCTCCGTTGAAGGGGACACCACCCCACCTACTTCCTCTATCAAAGGATCTGCTTGACACCCAACCATGAATAGCATCATGAAACACAGCACAACATTTAATATAATCTTTTTCATCGTAAGTCTCCGTTTCCTCAAACTTATTTAATAAATCCTAGTCGTAAATAACCACTTAACTTCGTCCATATAGATCTCTGAAAATAATTATAAGCTTGATCATAGATGATCAAAGCCAGCTGCCCACCCCCGATGAGTAGTGCTAAAAGTCCACCACTGATCTTTCCCGGGAAAATGAGATCAGGTAGAAATATAAGTGCTGCCACATATAATCCATTAAAAACCATGAACTTAAAAAGCCACAGAATCAGATTTCGATTTTTTCTCCAAGTGACCCGAGCAAGCCTTTCCCAAGCCAGCTCAATCATGATCAGATATATGGCCATACCTGCGAAGGTAAAGCAATATACTTTATTAGGTGCAAGGATCAAGCTCAAGAGCAGCGCAGCAATGAAAAACCCTACCCCAAGCCTCATCCCACACTCTCGTATGGCAATTCCCACACAAAAGGAAGCTCCCCCTAAAAGAAACAAGGTGCTCACCTCGAATATACCACTCCCAATAATCAGTAAAACTGCAACGGCCAACAACAAACCTAAAAAAGCGATTCTTTTAGCCTTTAGAAACATGAGCACAAGTCGCCTCCCATACACTCACATAATGAATCTGCACACCATAAGTCGCAACAAAAATTTCCTGTACCTATATTCGATCTACCATTGTTATATCCTGTATTTTGATACCTTTGGCTACGAAATTGCATTTGATTCAGCAAATTAACATATTCTTGATTGGTTGGTTCCATAGCCACTGCCTGCTGAGCATGATTTGTCGCCACAATATTGTTTCCTATCCCATTATTAGCAATAGCGCTACAATAGTACCATTTTGCCGTTTGGGGAGAAATGCCAGCAAGGATATTAAGTGCCTCTCTATAGCGTCTGGCATTGATATAGCTATATACCGAATTCATTTCTGGCGCTTCCCCTTGGGCACCGGCTCCATTATTACCAGTGGTATAACTTCCTTGGCTATAACCGCCTTCTTTTTCCTTCATGATTTGCTCATAAGCCCCTTGAACTTCCTTAAACTTCTCTTCGGCTAATTCAGAAAGTGGATTGTCCATATAGGAATCTGGATGATATTTCTTGCTTAATTCTCTGTAAGCCTTTTTAATTTCGTCACTGGTTGCGCTACGGGAAACGCCCAGTATTTTATAAGGATCCGTTATCATGGTTTATTCCTTCCTTTTCGATCATTTCACTTTGTATTTTGTCATATTTTTCCCATACCCCTACATATAAAATATTCCGGAGTATTTCTATATCTAAGACACATGGCAGCTTCTCAAAATAATCTGTGCATTCCGCCATCATCATTGTTAGTAGGTTCTTACAATCCATTTCAAAGGTTTCAGAAGACTTTCCAATCAGTGGATTATAACTGCCCTTTTTCAAATCTTCTTGAAGATCCTCATAGGCATCCATTATATAGATAAATTTA
>CAZJIO010000003.1:55525-55744 GCA_964546035.1 uncultured Eubacteriales bacterium
TTACCCAGAAAAAACCCTGTTTTTCTCATGCTTTCTTCCCATTGATCCAGGTGGTAAACAAAGAGTTCCGCCATTAAGGTTCCAAAACTACCTGCAACGAGATCAAGATTCATCTCTCCATTGCGTTCGTAATTCTGAAGTTCCTCTAAGCACTTTTCTATGACCTGGCATTGTCTTGGATATTGCTTGCTTATTTTCTTATAGTTCTTTTTAAGGAGT
>CAZJIO010000003.1:55767-60219 GCA_964546035.1 uncultured Eubacteriales bacterium
CATCTTGCCAATTGTCTAGGAAGTGATGATAAGTCAAAGCGATATTCATATCTGCCGCATATTCGGACATTTCATTGCTTAATAAGACTTGTTGCTTAACAGGATGTACCATGCAACGGCCTTGCTTTCTAATTGAAGGGCTTTCATATAAAGAAGTCAGCAAAACCACCAAAAAGGTCATGTCATAGGTTAAGGTCATTTGACCCATAGCACCATGCCGCTCTTTTAAAGTACGACATAGGCCACAATAATAGGCTTTGTATTTGTAAAAATCCTTCATTTTAAGTTCGTGTTTATAAACATTCACATATCCAAACATGTGGTCCTCTTTCCTTATTCGTTTCTATTCCCTCTATCAATGGCAATGAGGCCAGTTCGAACAATCTCTCTGATTCCAAAGGGTTTCATCAAATCTTCTATGGCTTGTATCTTATCCTTGCCACCGCTGATTTCAAGGGTCATGGTTCTTGTTCCAATATCTACAATCACCGCTCTAAAAACTTCGGCAATGGTTACAATATCTTGTCTTTTTTCTAAGGGTGCTTCTACCATCATGAGGGCCAACTCTCTTAAAATAGAACTGTCATCCGTAATTTTTTTAACCTTAATGAGGTTGGTAATCTCATTCATTTTAGAGATAACCGTTGCTAATAGATCTTCTGACCCCTCTGTAACGATGGTAATTCTACTCACAAAACTGTTTTCAGTGGTGCCAACTGCCAAACTATCAATGTTTAAACCGGTTTCTCCAAAAAGTGAAGCCACTTTAGAAAGAACCCCTGCTTGATTTTCAACCCATATTGAAAAAACTTGCTTTTTCATTTTTTATTCTCCTCCTTAGTTTATGAGCGCATGGCCAAAGATAAAATGATGGAATAGTATTTCGTAATGCTGTCATCTGCTCTTGAAGTGACGACAATCGGTACTTTTGTACCTGTCAACACTGAACAAGACTTTGCATTGTATAAAAAGCTTAAGGTCTTTACCAATATATTCCCTGATTCAATATCTGGGACCATGAGGATATCTGCATCACCAGCAACTTCACTCTCGATGTTTTTATGTCTTGCTGCTTGAAGGTTAATGGCATTATCCATTCCTAATGGACCATCTACCAGGCAGTTAACAATTTGACCTCTTTGAGCCATTTTAGATAGTGCCGCTGCATCAATGGTGCTTGGAATTGCGGGATTCACCACTTCTACTGCGGATAAAGCAGCCACTTTAGGACGTTCAATACCAATTTTCATAGCCAAATTAACTGCATTTTGAATGATTTCTGCTTTCTGCTTTAAATCTGGCTTGATATTGATTCCTGCATCCGTCACCATCAACAATTTACCGTAGGGCTCTACTTCAAAAACGCCTACATGGCTGATGACATTTTTAGTTCTCAAACCATTTTCCTTATCCAAAACCACTCTAAGGAGTTCTGCTGTGTGCAGATAGCCTTTCATCAAAATATCCGCTTCTTTGTTATTGATCATATTGACTGCTATTCTTGCCGCTTGAACATCGTCCATTTCCTTAATAATACTCATTCTAGAAATATCCAAACCTACTTCATCAGCAATTTTATATATTTTTTCTTTATCTCCGATGAGGGTTGGTTCGACATAACCTTTTTCATAAACCTCTTTAATGGAAGTCAAGACATTTTCATCATGGGCGGCTACGATGACCATTCTACCTTTGGGCTTGCCTATGATGAGGGCTTCTATTTCTTCAAGTTTTCGAATCATATCTTGTTTCATCTCCTATTTCAATGGATGGATCAGGTATATTCTTTTATTATTTCTTCACCCTTAAGCACTCTGAGTGCACCTTGGGCTAAGGCCAGCAGTTCATCCTCACCTGGATAAACCATAACCAGGGCAATAAAGCTGACTCTTTCTTTTATTTCCATAACGATGGCCTCGTTATAAGCGATACCTCCGGTTAATAAAATAGCGTCAACTTGACCTGAAAGGACTGTTGCACACTTCCCTATTTCTTTTGCAACTTGATAGCCCATGGCTTTTTGGATGAGATGGGCATGTTGATTGCCTTCTGCTACAGCTTCTTTGACCCACTTCGCATCGTTGGTTTTTAGGTGTGCAACATAGCCGGCACCCCCATTGATTTTCTTATTCATGGTCTCAAGGGTGTAGTTGCCACTGAAACACATATCGATGACGTCTCTCATAGGAAGACCTCCCGAACGTTCTGGGGAAAAGGGTCCTTCTCCGTCTAGGGCATTATTGACATCTATGACGCGTCCCTTCTCATGAACACCCACTGAAATACCGCCGCCCATATGCGCAACAATCAAATTAACCTCACCATAAGCTTTGCCAACTTCTTTAGCGTACCTTTTTGCAATGGCTTTTTGATTCAAAGCATGGAAAATACTTTTCCTTGTGACTTCTGGCAAGCCAGTAATCCGAGCGACTTCATCCAGTTCATCCACGACGACTGGATCCACAATAAAAGCTGGGATATTTAAATCAAGGGCTAGTTCATGGGCTAAAATACCACCCAAGTTGGAGGCATGTTGTCCCATAACGCCTTTCTTAAGATCTACTAGCATTGGGTCATTTACGGCGTAAGTGCCACTTTCAATAGGCTTCAAAAGTCCGCCTCTTCCAACAATTGCTGATAAGCCCTGAAGATCAAAGTTTTTTTCACTAATGGCCTGAAGGATGCATGCTTTTCTAAAGGGCAGTTGACTATTAATGCTTTCATACTGGCTTAATTCTGCCGCAGAATGCCTTAATGTCTCTATGAATAGGGGCTCTTCCTCCCTATAAACGCCTATTTTTGTTGAAGTTGAACCTGGGTTAATGATGAGCAAATTATGTTTCATAGGATGATCTCTTTCATTTTATTAGATTTTATCTTTATTAAACAGTTGGATGAGTCCCTTTACCAGCTTTAAGTCTTTAAATTGAGCTTTCACTTTTGGTTCATCACGGTAAATCACCTTAACCGGACCAAGATTTTTCAAAACGATGGTCACTTCTTGATCTTTTTTAACCACCGGTTTGGCAGGTTTATGAGCTACTGGTTTTGATTCAGTTAGGACCGGTTTATGGCTTACGTGTTTAACTTCTTGTAGGACTGGTTTATGCGCTACTTGTTTGATTTCTGGTTGTACTGATTTATGCGCTGTGTGTTTAATTTCTGGTAGGACAGGTTTATGTGTTATGTGCTTGATCTCAGGTAATGTTGGTTTTTGAACCACATGTTTGATTTCTGGTATAGGTGCTGGTACCCTTTGGGGTTGAGGGGCCTTGTCCACACATTCCTTGACATAGGCATCCGTCGGCAGCTCCAATTCATCTAACAGGAGGCCTACATGTTCTTCGATCTCATATAAGGACATGATGTCTTCTGTTGTTACTAAGGTAATTGCCTTGCCCGTGTTACCAGCTCTTGCTGTTCGTCCAATACGATGGACGTAGCTGTCTTTGTCTCTAGGCACATCATAATTAATGACCAAGGGCAGATCTTCAATATGTATCCCTCGGGCAGCAACATCTGTGGCAACGAGAATATGCAATGACCCTTCTTTGAATTTTTGTATGGTTTTCATGCGCTTGCTCTGAGTATTAGCGCCATGCAGGGCTTCAGCCACAAAACCTTTTCTTGTTAATGAGACTTGTACACGATCCACTTCATCCCTCGTGTTGCAAAAAACCATACATCTTGAAGGCTGTTCTACCTTTAAAAGACGGCTTAATTGGAGCTGTTTTTCGTTGTGTTGAACGCGGTAATAAACCTGCTTAACCGTATCCACCGTCTTGGTTTCAGATTGCAGTTCGATGATTTTGGGACCATTCATATAGGATTGGCATATACGCTTGATTTCTGAAGGCATTGTCGCAGAAAATAATAAGGTAACCCTTTTAGTTGGTAATTGTTTAATAATCTGTACCACTTGATCTAAAAAACCCATATCCAGCATACGATCCGCTTCATCCAGGACAACAAACTGTATGTTTTTTGTTTCTAAGGTTTTGCGCTTAATGTGATCAAAAACACGGCCTGGCGTTCCTGAAACGATGGCTGCTCCACCTTTTAACGCTTGAATTTCAGCATTCATATCGTGCTGACCATAAACGACCGTTGTCTTAATTTCTAAATACTTGGACATTTTTTTTAGATCTTGATCCACTTGAACGGCCAATTCCCGTGTAGGTGTCAGAATTAATCCACGGGGACCACCGCCAACCACCATTGCATCAATGATTTGCAACATGGGTATGCCAAAAGCACCCGTCTTTCCACTTCCGGTTTTGGACATGACGATGAGATCCTTGCCATTGAGCACATGGGGAATCGCTGCTTCTTGTACATCTGATGGCATAACAAAGTCCATTTCTTCGATTGCTTTTATTATTGAGGGTGTAACACCTAGGCTACTGAAATTATTTGGCATAATACCTGCTTTCTACACTTATTATAGTTTAT
>CAZJIO010000003.1:60229-64970 GCA_964546035.1 uncultured Eubacteriales bacterium
ACCCTCTATAGTATCATAGGCTCGTATAGATTGGAAGTAGTGAGACCTTCTAAATTTAAAAAACCGAGGATTTTATGACAGTTTTAACCTGCAATAAAATCCCCAGTTATGTGTTTTCTTATGAATTGCTTAGGACCATTTAGAACAAATGCCTATGGCTTTAGGTCCTAAGTGAGAGCCAATAACCGGTCCTAATTCGCTAATAAAGACTTCAGCCTTTGGAAATTGAGTTGCAAACTGTTCCTTTAGAGCAAGGGCTTCATCTATAGCGTAAATATGACAAATGTTGATGATTTCTACATTTTCCGGTACTCGACCAATCATCAATTCTAAAGCTTTTGCCTTTCCACGTACTTTTCCAATGGGTTCAAGGACACCCTCAACAAGCGCAATAACAGGTCTAACTTTTAACATGGACCCAATAAGTGCTTGTGCACCCGATAGGCGACCACCTTTTTTTAGATAGTCTAAGGTATCCACTGTTAAACTGATACTGGTTTTTTTCTTTGCACTTTCTAACATTTCCACAATTTCACTACGCGGCAAACCCTTTTCCACCAGGTCTTTTGCCATGATTACCAGCATCTTCAGATTTCCTGCAGTGGTTTCTGAGTCGATCACACTGATTTGATCTGGGGCAGTGTTTTCTGCCGCTACCGAAGCGCTGTTGTAGGTACCACTTAGCCTAGAAGATAAGACAATCGTTATAATTTCACTGTTTTTTAAAATCAAAGCCTCATAGGCTTGTGAAAAAGCATCAATAGAGGGCTGTGAGGTCGTTGGGAAATCTGGCGAACTCTTAAGCTTGTCAAAATAAGCTTCAAATTCTCCTGGATACCCTTCATCCTCTGTCTCTCCAGAAAATGTCACCGATAGTGGAACAATTTTAATACCATGAAGTGCAGCATAATCCTTTGCTATATAAGCCGTACTATCTGTAACAATTTGTATCTTTGCCATGAATAAACGCCTCCCATTATATAATGCAATTATTAGGTTATCATAACAGGCGTTCAGGATAATTGCAATTTTTTTCAAGTCACTTACTATTTAGGTCATTAAGTCAGGTGGATGATACCTTATTTACTGATATCATTCAATTCATTATAAAGTGCTTCGAATTGATCAAACATGGCTTCGACATCTGTGTTGTTAACCACATAATAATCTGCAATAGAAATAGGACCGCCCTTTTCGAGATTTTCAATTTCAGCAAAATCTCTTTTGATGGCTTCTTCCCGCGTCAGTGGACGTATGGTTCTGCCGCCTAAACGTTCATACCGTAAGCCACTGTTGGTTACTACCGCAATGATCTTTAATCGCTTACCAAATCTCGCTTCTATACATTTGTATTCTGACCAAGAATATAACCCATCTAATACAACAGGTCCCTCCTGTGACAAAGCTTCAATTTCCGGTAATAGGATTTTTGCAAATGCATCTTGTCCATGCACTCTACGCAATTCCTCTCTAACACTTTTTTCATTCTGTGGATTATATGGTAAATTTCGATGGTCTAGTTCTTTTAATGTAACACTGCCAAAATAAACCTTCTTCCAACCATTTTCTATAAACTTTTCCGACAATACTGTCTTTCCTGAGCCAGGCATTCCAACTATTCCAATTACTGGAAAATCTTTCATATGATCATACCCTCCTATTCTTGTCCCAATATATCACTTAAAACTTCCTTCATATTTTAGCATATAAATGGGTCGTTTTCAATCATCAAGGTCAATGTGATTTAGTTTGTTATTTGATCCATTCCTTTAGAGTAGCTATCATTTTAGAAACTTCAAAGGGTTTTGTTATGTAATCATTCATGCCGGTCTCATAAACTTTTTCTTTAATACCGATAACTGCATGGGCAGACATTGCGATGATTGGGATGTCATCGTATGCAGATATGGACCTTATTCTTCTTGCAGCTTCGTATCCATCCATTACAGGCATTTGCAGATCCATTAATACCAGATCGTATTTCTTCTTGAGCATCATTCTTAGAGCAATGCACCCATTTTCCGCTAAATCAATTTGGAGTCCAAACTCTTCTAAAATTGCTTTTGCTAATTCTTGATTGATTTCGTTATCTTCTACCAGAAGCACCAGTGTATGACTCAGTTTATTATAGGATTCTACTTTCTTACCTTCGTCACTCGTCAGTGGAACATCAAGATTGTCTGCAAAAATATGTGACAATTTATCATATATTTGTGATTTACCCATGGGATAGTAAAAGATACCACTAATAAATTCATCATAACCGAGTAGTTCAAGTTCTTGTACTTTATAGGAACTGATGAGCATAGTTAACGAAGACTTATTACCGATAGCCCGCTTTATTTCATCTGCGGCTTCTTTAATATTCTCTGCCAACTGCACATCCACTAATATTAATTGATACTCCTGGGTCCCGACTAATTCTTGAACTGCTTCATTTAGGTCTCTCACTGTTTTTATCAAAAGATTAAAGTCTTCAAATTGGCTTTCAATGACAGAGACCATATGTCCTGGACCACACACCAAAAGTACATTAAGATTATTAAATTTAAAATAATTATTTCCGTCACTTTTAATAGCCTTATTAGCTTCTAACCAAACTGTAAAAGAAAATTCACTCCCTAAACCCAACTCACTTTTCACACTAATATTTCCACCCATGAGTTCAATGAGGTTCCTAGAGATTGAAAGGCCGAGTCCAGATCCTCCATATTTACGAGTCGTCGACATATCAACTTGAGAAAAAGCATTAAAAAGTTTCAGTTGTTGCTCACCACTCATGCCAATACCTGTATCTTCAATAGAAAACCTAATAAGTACTTGATGCTTGTTTCTTTGTTCTAATTTTAGTGTAATCGTGATGGTCCCTTCTTCAGTAAACTTGATAGAATTATTAACCAAGTTAAGAAGAATTTGATTGAGTCTAAAGGCATCTCCCTTTACAAATTGAGGAACACTTGGATCAATAGAAAAATTAAGTTTTAATTCTTTTTCATACAGATCAAAACTAACAATATTTGAAATACTGTTTAACACCTCATATAAATCAAATAGGCTGGATTCAAGAGCAATCTTATTGGCCTCAATTTTCGAAAAATCCAGCACATCATTGACCAACCCCAGCAAGTTCTTAGCAGATAAAATAGTTTTATCAACATAATCTCGTTGGGTAACTGTCAACTGCGTTTTCTGAATTAAGTGGTTAAAACCAATAATTGCATTAATCGGGGTTCGAATTTCATGACTCATATTAGCGAGAAAAGTACTCTTTGCATCACTTGCAGCCTCTGCTTGAATTTTAGCATTTTCGATGATTCTTCTCTCAGTAACATCCTGAGAAATGCCTGCAATAAAAAGCACTTTTCCTTCTTCATCAAAAATGATGTCACCTATTTTACTCCAAATATAATGTATCGATTGATCTGGCCAATAAACCCTATATTCCAAGGTTTTTTTGGTCACTAAAGATTGAATACCCTCAGAGGGTAATACGAGCTCTAAATCATCCGGATGAATGACTCTAGTAATGACCTCTTTCAAACTGCCCTGTATGCTATTTTTTTCAATCCCAAATATCAAATACATCCCATCTGACCATTCTAATTTGTTATATGGGACATCCCAAACCCAACTACCAAGATGAGCAATTTTCTGCGCACTTCTAAGGCTTGCCTCAGAAATTTGGTACTGCTGCTCTACTTTGATACGATCCGTTATTTCTTCCTCTAACATCGCATTGGTTTCTTCTAACATGGCATTGGTTTCTTCTAACATACCATTGGTTTCTTTAAGATTTACGGTGCGCTCTTCTACTTTTTTCTCAAGCTCATTGTTGAGACTTACCAGTTGATCCTCTGCCTCTTTCCTTCTAGAATTATCGTATACCGTCGAACGGGACATGATAAACTGCCCCTGGTCATCTTTAATGGCAGATCCACTAAGAAGCACTTCTCGAAGTTCACCGGTTTTACTGATCATGGTAAATTCAAGATCATTAACCCATCCTCGTTCAATAAATGCATTGTAATTTTCTTTAAAGATATTTTGGCTTTCCTGTGTGATGATCTCAGTGAATTTCATTTTACCAATTAGCTCTTCTTTTGAATAACCCAACCATCCCAGTTCCGTTTGATTCATCCTTAGAAATAGACCATTCCTATCCAATGAATGATAACCACAAGGTGCATTATCATATAGATCTTGAACTTCAAGCATGGTCTGATTCAAACACTCTTCTATCCTAATTCTTTCAGCAATTTCTTCTTCTAGCATGGAATTGACTTCTTCTAGCATCGCATTAGAAGATTTGAGTTGCAGCGTACGACGGAGTACTTTCTCATCTAGGGTTCTGTTTAACTCAATGATTTCTGCTTCTGCATTTATGCGCTGGGTTATATCGTGAATAATGGAATACAGGACATCCTTGCCCTCCCAATGAATGGGACCACTATAGACCTCCACATTGCGTATTTCTCCATTTGATAATCGGTGATTAAAAAAGAAATGTTTTCTATTTTCTGTCTTAGCATCGTGCATTTCTTTTATAATTTCTTCACGAGACAAGGTATTGATTTGATTAATATTCATATTGTTGAGTTCCTTGCCTTCATATCCATAAAAGTGGCAAGCCGCAGCATTCGCATCTAAAATAGCTCCATTTTCAGGATCAATCAGTAACATGATGGCATGATTGTTTTTAAAAAAGCTATCCGTTGCATCTTGTATTAAATCATTTTTCCGC
>CAZJIO010000003.1:64998-70818 GCA_964546035.1 uncultured Eubacteriales bacterium
ATCCTTTTGCCTTATTTATTTAGCCGTATAGAAATCTTGAGTAAAATAGGTGCGATATTGGGTACTCGCTGAATAGTCAATACCTACGCCAAGGTTAACGGATCTTCCAAGTATATTGCCTTTATGAGACAAGGAATTCCACCACCCAAAGGTCACTGCGCTAGATCCAAAATAGCCAGCTGCAATATTTTCAGCTGCATAGGAGTAATCTATACCCTCATTTTCCATGCGCGTACCCATGGACAATCCTGATAAAGAAGTATGAGAGAAATAATCTTGTTTTGCCATATCTTCACTGTGTTTTTTTGCTGAACGACTTGATACACTACTCCAAATGAAGGGGGGTAACCCACCTTCAACACTTCTTAATACATTGGTTTGATCGAACACTTCTTTTTCCCAGGCCCCTAGCACTTCATCACTATAACTCGGCTGGGTATAGCGATCCGTAGGCAACACTTCATAGGCTAACAGTTTAAAATCACTCCCTACGTGCTGATCATAGTAATAAACGACCTTAAATTTTTGATCAAAATTCCCTGTTGGCAAGCTACTCTTGAACTGCCCTACTGCCACTCTACCACCTTGATTAATGATCCAATGTCGAGAATAAACGGACAAAGCGACAACTTTTTGATCTGCTACACCCACTTGAATATAGTCCTTGTAATCCTTATTATATATGTACCAATAAAAACCAAATTGGCTTAAGTCCTTTCTTTGGGGTTCACCTAACGTAGCGACTAATTCTGTATGTGACATGCCCATATAGAGTTGTTTACCTGTTTTTTCATTTTTCAGGAGTCCCTTTGTTAGAATTACGACTTGATAATCCGAACCCACCCAACTGACACTGGCTTTTAAGGCTTCAGCTACAAATCTGATGGGAACCAATACCCGATTATCTTCAATGATTGGCGCGACATCTAAGGTATACGCCTTGCCATTTACGTATGCTTCATGTTGATTCACCGTGAGTTCTACCGCCAAATCTACCGTGGTTCCTGTAACTCCCTGGGTGTTCGCGTCCCATTGGACTTCAGCTCCCATAGCCTCAAAAATGGCTCTAAAAGGCACCATGACTCTATTGTTTAGGAGTAATGGTGGCACATCCGTATTGAGCTTTACACCATCAATGGTAATGAGAATTTCTCTGTTTTCTTGGGCATAGGCTGGAAAGGGTACTGAAAAGAGCAATAATACCCCAATAATCCATGCTAACCAACGATTTTTCATGCATACTTTCATAATGCCACCAACCTTTCTTACTCGACCAAGATGCTCAAAACCCCATTTTCAATTTGTTCTTCTCTTTTTTTATTTGTCCAGTTGATGATGAGCGTTCCCTCTACATCCCCTTTTTTTTCAATGCAAAGTCCTTTCATTTTACCAATTGCTTGTCGTCCACCCATCCAGGGAAATGGAAAATGCTCTGTGGTAAAAAGCTTTATTTTTTTCCCGGATAAATCATCTATTTTCGCAAGATACGTCTTCATAACCGAACACAAACTAAATACTTCAACGGGTGCCCCGAAATAAATCATATCATATTCATTAACCTTTGGCTGAAAATCCAGAAGAGGTTTAGATCCATTTGGCTTTACTGTGGGCTGAGTGGTAATTTGCTCAAGTATGACCTCATGATTATTTTTAATTAATCCTTCATAAAGTTTTTGAGCAATAGATAAAGTATGACCTGTTTGAGAATAAACGATGATTCCAATTTTCATAAACAACCTCCATACACGCAAAATAAAGTTCCCTAAATTGTAATAACTTTTTCAAAACCCATCATGATTGAGACAATCTCAACCATATCGGTTATTCTTCCTACCTCAATGTGTTGATCAAGTTCATAATATTCCATGCAGGTACCACACGCCACAATTTCTACACCCTTTTCGTACAGACCATGGAGCACATCTAGAACAGGTGAACCGAGTGCCACTAATTTCACACCAGAATGGTAACAAACAATCATCTCTGGTAATTCTGTTTGAACCCAAAGTTTACGTAGAAAGGCACCTATTAACTTTTTCCCGAGTTCCTCATCGCCTTTACCTAGTGCATCACTGTTAATAATAATCGCTGTTTTCATGGACAGGTCCTCCGTTTTGCTTTTGACGCTATAATTATATCTATTTTAACACAAAAATAAACTGAGGACATCAAAACACTCAGTTTATTTCTATCATTTAATCCTACTCTTTTAAATACTCGTTAAATTTCCCTCTTTTCACATAAGTGGTATGGAGCAACTCGTGAGACTTAAGTCCTAGGGGTTCCTTTAGAAAATCCTTATAAATCTGAGAGATAAATGGGTTTTCATGAGACTTTCTAAGGGCTTTTCCTTCGTCTTCTCGGTAAAGAGCTTCCATCCTTTTTATTCGAATTTCTTCTGTTATTGGTCGTGGTTGACCTCCCCCGCTGATACAACCATTTGGGCAACACATAATTTCTATAAAATGATAAGGTGAATGACCTGATTCGATTTCTTTTAAAAGTTTGGCTGCATTGGATAACCCGCTCGCCACTGCAACTTTCAAGGTTTTCCCCTTTAGATGCGCCCACTCTGGCAGGTTGTTTTCAAGAGTTACTTCAGCGGTTTTAATCCCTTCAAGACCCATAATTGGTTTTACATGGAGTTCTTCAAAAGGAAATTCTTCCCCTGTCACTACCTCAAAGACCGTTCTAAGCGCTGCTTCCATTACCCCACCTGTCGTACCAAAAATATCTGCAGCTCCTGAAGATAATCCTAAGGGGTTGTCAAAGGACCGATCTTCTAGGTTGCAGAAATCGATGCCTGCATCCTTGATCATTTTAGCCAATTCTCTTGTTGTTAAGACAGCATCTACATCTTTGCATATTTTTTGGCGGGTTACCTCAAATTTCTTGGCTGTACAAGGCATGACAGATACCACATAAAAATTCCCTGGTGCGACGCCAATTTTTTCAGCATAGTAGGATTTGGTCATAGCACCTAACATCATATGAGGGGACTTACAAGTGGATAAATGTGGGAGTTGTTCAGGGAAAGTATGCTCAACGTACTTAATCCATCCTGGACTACAGCTTGTAATCATTGGTAAAGCATGCCCACTTTTGAGCCTTTTAAGAAGTTCATTACCTTCTTCAATAATGGTTAAATCAGCTGCAAAGTTTGTGTCAAATATATCATCGAAACCGAGTTCACCTAATGCTGCTGCCATTTTTCCTGTCACCAAAGTACCGGCTGGATATCCAAATTCTTCACCTAGGGCTGCTCTTACAGCTGGTGCAGTTTGTACCACCACCCTTAAACGAGGATCAGAAAGGGCACGCCACACCTCTTGAATGGCATCTTTTTCTTTCAAAGCACCTACAGGACAAACCGTTGTACATTGCCCACAAAAGGTACAATTCACTTCCATCAGTTCAAAACCCTCAGGTGGACCTATAATCGTATCAAAGCCTCTATTTTGTGCATTTAAAACACCAACACCTTGAATCTCATTGCATAGCGTTACACATCTTCTACATAAAATACACTTGGTCATATCCCTCTCAATTGAAGGATTACTCCCATCCACCACTTCCTTAGATTTTGCGCCTTCATAGCGCTGCTCTTTAATCCCTAACAGCTCTCCTAAACTTTGCAATTCACAGCTTAGATTTCTTGAACAGCTCAAACATTCTTTGTGATGATCAGATACCATTAATTCATAAAGAATTTTTCTTGCATTTCTGACTTCTTGAGTATTTGTGTGTACCACCATGCCTTCTTCTACCTGAGTAATACACGCAGCCTGCAGCCCTTTAGCGCCGGCTACATCTACGACACAGATGCGACACGAACCAGATTTATGCACATTTTCAAGATAGCAAAGATTGGGAATTAGTATGCCATTTGCTTTTGCAGCTTTTAAAATCGTCTCGCCTTCATGGGCTTTAATTGGTTTATTATTTATGGTTAATGCAATCATTTTGCCCCCTCCTACCGTCTGTCACAATGCAAACATCTCATAGACTCTGCAATGGCATTTAGCTTATGGAACCCTTGGTTAACCTCTGTAAAATTTTTACTTCTTGCATCCGAGGCGCGTATTTTAATAGAGAAACGCTCATGTTCTGTGACTTCTTCTTCACTTTGAATCACTGGCATATCGACTTCATACCCTTTGTTCAGAACACCGGATCCACCTAAGTACAGATCGATGGAGCTAGCAGCACTTTTGCCATCTGCAATGGCCCAAATTACCGTATCAGGTCCGCGAACAACATCCCCACCAGCAAATACACCGTCCTGATTGGTCATATTCTTAGTATTGGTTATAAAAGTCCCCCACTTAGTCAATTCCACTTCATCCTCTCGAATAAACGGTAAGTCAGAATGCTGACTCACAGCGGGTATAACCATGTCAAATTCAAACTCAACATCGGCACCCTCTTTGACCACTGGCTTTCTTCTGCCAGAGGCATCAAATGGTCCAGGCACTAAATATTTGCATCTTATTTTTTCTACATGCTCTTTACCCATAATTTCAACAGGAAGCACCATGGTGTGAAAGATGATTTTTTCTTGAAGAGCTTCTTCAATATCTCTCAGATCAGCTGGCATATCTTCCAGTTCTCTTCTATATAGAATATGTACCTCCCCAGCTCCTAATCGAAGGGCTACTCTAGCAGCATCCATTGCCGTGCTCCCACCTCCAATAACAGCTACCCGACTGCCTACTTTCACTTCTTTTCCTAATTTAACATCCCTTAGGAAGTCAATGCCATAATAAACGCCTTTAAGTGTTTCACCTTCTATGCCCATTTTATTTGGAAAATGTGTTCCCGTCGCTATATAAATGGCATCATGCTTTTCTTTGAGTGCATCAAAAGTCACGTCTTTGCCCACTTCAGTGTTCAAATAAATCTTAACCCCTACTTGTTCTGCTAACTTAATTTCTTCCATTAACAAATGATTGGGTAAGCGATATTCAGGAATACCCCAAGTCAGCATCCCCCCTGGCATAGGGCTAGACTCATATACCGACACGTTGTAACCAGTACAAGCTAAATAATAACCACAAGTCAGTCCCGAAGGACCTGCACCAATGATGCCTACAGATTTGCCATTTGAGGGATAAATACGTTGCTCCATGGGCTGCCCAGACTTTAAAAAGGCATCCGCGGCATACCGCTTGAGATCCATAATGGCAAGGGCTTCGTCTAATTGACCTCTCCGACACTTGCTCTCACAAGGGTGGGTACAAACTCTACCACAAACTGCCGGAAATGGGTTTTCTCTCCGAATGAGATGATATGCTTCTTTTTCTCTTCCAGCTGCAATCAGTCTTAAATAACCTGGTACATCCACGCCTGTTGGGCATGCATTTTGACAAGGTGATTTGACAATGCCATGACATACACCTGCACGACATCTTTTATCACGGATATGTTCTTCATACTCTTCTCTGAAATACTTAATGGTACTTAGAACTGGATTAGGCGCTGTCTGGCCAAGGCCACAAAGGGCTGTTTTGCAGATCGTCTCACCCAATTCAATGAGCTTTTCTATATCATCATCTTGACCGTTACCGTCTGTGATCCGTTGCAAAATCTCCAACATCCTCTTGGTTCCTAATCGACAAGGCACACATTTACCACAGGATTCATCTTGAACAAATTCCATAAAATAACGGGCAACATCCACCATACAGTTGTCCTCATCCATACAAATCAGACCACCCGATCCCATAATAGCCCCGAGTTCTTTAAGTGAATCGTAGTCGATTGGTGTATTTAAGCTTGCTGTCGTTAAACAGCCCCCTGAGGGTCCCCCGGTTTGTGCTG
>CAZJIO010000003.1:70828-72059 GCA_964546035.1 uncultured Eubacteriales bacterium
TAGAAGTGCCAATGGGCACTTTATTGGGGGATATTATTCTTAACCCCCCCACCAATGTCAAAAATAATATCCCCCAATAAAGTGCCCATTGGCACTTCTATAATGCCAGTATTCTGAACAGCACCCGCTAATGCAAATACCTTAGTGCCTTTGCTTTTTTCTGTACCACAACCTTTAAACCAATCTGCTCCCTTGTTTATAATGAGGGGAACATTTCCAAAGGTTTCTACATTATTAATGATTGAGGGCTTTCCAAAGAGGCCTTTCTCTGATGGAAAGGGTGGTTTTTGCATTGGCTCTCCTCGTTTACCCTCAATGGAATGGATCAGCGCTGTTTCTTCACCACACACAAAAGCACCCGCACCAATTCTGACTTCAATATCAAATGCAAAGTCGCTTCCAAAAATATGATCCGATAAAAGCGATTCCTTTCTAGCCACTTCAATAGCTTTTTCAAGTCTTTCAATGGCTAAGGGGTATTCTGCTCTCACATAAACAAATCCCTTGTTGGCACCGATGGCGTACCCTGCCAAGGCCATCCCTTCAATGATGGCATGGGGATCCCCTTCCAGAAGGCTCCTATCCATAAAAGCTCCGGGATCTCCTTCGTCTGCATTACAAATCACATATTTTTGAGAGCTGACCGATTGTCGCGCCAATGCCCATTTAAGACCTGTTGGAAACCCGCCCCCACCCCTACCTCTTAAACCGGATTTTTTTATTTCTTGAATGATTGCTTCTGGCCCTCTGTTTAAAGCATTCGCTAAGGCTCTATAACCATCCTTACTTATGTACTGGTCAAGGAAATTAAAATCAAGGCTACCACAATTGGCCAACACCCTTTTTTCTTGGTTTTTAAAAAACGGAATTTCATTTAAATGCTTGAGATATCGACCTTGCTTTTCGTCATAATAACATCTTTTTTCAACGATGGTATCGTTGATTATATGTTCAAAAACAATTTCATATATGTCTTCTGGTTTCAGATGAACATAGTAGATATCCCCGGGTTGAATGCACATAGAAGGTCCTAAAAAACAAGCCCCTATACAGCCTGTTTCATTCACCAACACTTGATCTTCACAATTGAACTCTTTTAAATGCTTAAGAAGCACTTCTTTAATATCCTTACAGTTAGAAGAAATACACCCTGCGCCGTAACAGATGTTGATGGTATAACTGACTTTCTCTTGTTTTTCAAGGAAATTATTTTTAATGAGATAAACGAAAG
>CAZJIO010000003.1:72099-77058 GCA_964546035.1 uncultured Eubacteriales bacterium
GTCATATTGTTGAAGAATGGCCTTGAGCTTATGTGGATTAACCTGCTTATAGACTTTACCATCTATGGACAATGCAGGTGCCAGACCACAAGCGCCAATGCACCTCATAACTTGAAGACTAAAAGCATGATCCTTAGTCGTTCCGCCTACTTCTACGTCTAAGAGCTCTTGTAATTTTTCAACAATTATTTTACCACCTCTTACATAACAAGCTGTTCCCAGACAGACATTAATAGTATGTCTACCTTTTGGTGTTGTTGAGAAAAATGAGTAAAAGCTTACAACACCTGAAACTTCTGACAAAGGTTTGTCTAATCTCTTTGCAATGAGTTCTTGGATGGCCATTGGTAAATACCCGTTGATGGCTTGAACCATATGTAGAATTTGTATTAAACTCCCCTCCTTGTCTTTGTAAGTGGCAATCACCTCCTCAATCCTTCTCAGTTTTTCTTCATCGCTTACCTGTTCACAAGTGCATGGGTCTACAACCACCATAATGACTCCTTTCAACACTTACTGTTTAAATAAGCTTATGATTTATTGCCAAAAAAAAGTACAAAAAGAGCGCCCAAGACAACTTTTTGTGCGTTGTCTTACGCGCTCATAGTATTACTAAATCGTTACCACAAAGGGTGTACGTCAGCTTTGATTAAGTCTTCATAAACAGCCTTAACCCCAGCCATCGTGGAGGCATCTAACCCATGAAATTGAGAGGTCTCTGTGTTTTGTCTTACTTGTTCTGGCGTCTTTCCGCCTGGGATCACGCAGCTCAGTGCTGGGTTCATTAAAATCCATTTCAGCGCAAATTGGGCCATGGTCATATTGTCAGGTTTCATAGCTCTAAGACGTTCAACAGCTTCTAGAGCAATTGCATAATCCACACCTGAGAAAGTTTCACCTTTATCAAAGGCTTCGCCATGTCTATTGAAAGATCTGTGATCCCCTTTATCAAATTCAGACTTCAAGGTCATCTTTCCTGTGAGCATACCACTTGCAAGTGGGACTCTCGCAATAATACCCACATTTTTTTCTAAGGCTTTTGGAAGAAATATTTCTTCTGGCTTCAATCTAAACATGTTGTAGATGATTTGAATGGTAGCTACATTTTCATATTCTATTGCTCTAAGAGCTTCTGCTACAGTTTCAACACTCACGCCATAATGGGCAATTTTTCCTGCTTTTACCAATTGATCCAATCCATAAAAGAGTGCCTCGTTCTCGTAAGCTTCTGTCGGTGGGCAATGGAGTTGAAGCAAGTCAACACACTCAACCTTAAGATTTGTTAAACTTCTTTCTAAAAATCCTGTAATATTTTCTATGGTATAACCACTTGCAACATGAGGATTTAAACGACGCCCTGCTTTTGTTGCAATATAAATTTTATCTTTTTTGCCCTTTGAGAGTTGACTCAATAGTTGCTCACTATGTCCATCTCCATAGACATCTGCTGTATCAAAGAAATTGATGCCACTATCTACTGCCTCTTCCAAAGCTCTCAAGCTCGTTTCATCGACTACAGGTCCCCATGTGCCACCAATAGCCCATGCACCAAATGAAACTTCTGATATTTGATAACCTGTTTTACCTAATGTTCTATATTGCATCTATGACGACTCCTTTTATTCTTCTATTCTGGTTGTAAAATACTTTCGATATTTTGAAGCACCTCTTCTGACAGTTGAATGCCTGAAGCTTTTATATTCTCTTCAATTTGACTAGGTCTACTTGCGCCTACGAGTGCACTAGCGACACTTTTATGTCTCAATATCCAAGCAATTGCCAATTGGGTCATACTGATATTGAGCTCTTGAGCGATCACGTCTAATCTTTTCACTAAAGCGATATTGTTCTCATTCAGATAGCGATCGATAAAGAAATTAGCACTCGGATCTAGTGCACGACTCCCTGGTGGTAAATCATTGATATCCTTGTACTTTCCTGTGAGTATGCCTTGTGCCAATGGCGAAAATACCACCTGACTGATGCCATTTCTTTCGCTCAGTGGCATGATTTCTGTTTCAATTTTACGTGCTAGCATATTGTATAGGGGTTGATTGACAACAATTCTATCCAATAAATAGCGATCAGCAACCTGTAATGCTTCCTGAATTTGAGCTGCTGTCCATTCACTGACACCTACATAAAGGACTTTTCCCTGACGAACAAGATCTTCAATGGTACGTAAAGTTTCCTCTACAGGCGTTTCTGGATCGTAGCGGTGGCAATAATAAATATCCAAATAATCAACCCCGAGACGTTTCAGACTGGCATGGGCTTGTTCAAAGACATGCTTTCGTGAAAGACCACGGTCATTTGGTCCATCGCCCATAGGCCAGAAAACCTTAGAAGCCAATACATAGGACTCCCTTGGATACTTTCTAAGGGCTTCGCCAACAACCAATTCAGATTTACCCGTCGCATAAACATTTGCGGTATCAAAAAAATTAACACCAAGTTCATAAGCCTTATCAATGGTATCTATGGCTGTTTGTTTTTCTGTCGAGTTGCCATATGTCAGCCAACTGCCTAAACTAATTTCGCTTACTTTTAAACCAGTCTTACCTAACTTTCTATATTGCATCGATATACCTCCCTATCTTTCTAAAATACATTTATTAGGTTATATTGCTTAGTGTATACCTTAAAGCAGGCTCTAAGTCAAATTAAATCATTGTGTCCAATATTTTAGCCCCTGCGGCGATCAAAGCATGACAACCTTTGTCTTCTGTCCTATACGCCGCTTTTAGCGTTTTACAATTGTAGGTCTCAAACTGCGCCTCGAAGGTTTTAAGGGCAAAATGTATTTTAGTTTTCATTTCAGGACTGTTATGCCCTTTGTCATTGGCAAATAAATGACTCAGCACCATAACCATACCCGTCACAACACCACAAGCCTCTTCTATGCACATGCCACCGCCAAAACCCGCCGATAATTTCAAACTCTCTCCACTTAATTTAAGATCATAGGCTTCATTAGCTCCTAAAAGTATCGCTTCCGCACAATTCAAATCGTTTTTCTTTTGATAACCGCTTTCAATTAATTCATATAAAGACATGATAGCTGCTCCTCCTAATTCTCAAATTTTGTTCTCTTATTTTACCATTTTGTAAGTAACCCTGTCCAGTAAGGGTTGTCATGGGGACGGAGAAAGTGACAACTTAGGACAACTATGCGAATCTTATTGAATCAATACCCCAAAAATGGTAAAGTATATGGATACTATTATTTGAAAGGAAGGTGAAATGAGTGAAAAAATTACCTCTGAAAAATTCTAAGAATTGGCTTTGGGTTTTTCTTGTCTACTGGCTCCTTGTCTACGGAGGATTTATTATAACCCGTTTGGTATTAGATACCCAACTTACCCCATCAATTTTAACAGCCTTTGCTATCCTTGCCCTGATATCCGCTTTTATTCCTTGTCTTGTAGGATTTCTAGGTGGACAAATGTTCTTCTTGGTTAATGCGTTTTTTTCTGGTATCGGTATCATTTATATGTTTGTTGTGATCCTGAAAAATATGTCACCTGGGTGGGAAGATTTAACCAGCGTACTCAGTTATATTTTTGTATCTTTAATTGGTATCATCATCGGCATTATTGCCCAGATCTTTACGCTTGTAGCAAAAAGACAGACGCCGTAAGGATCTGTCTTTTTTTTGTCATTTTTTAAATATATAATAAACATGTTTGACACTATCCCAAACGGTTCCTAAAATTGCAATGGCGATGGCACCTTTTAAAATTTGTCCTAATAACTCTGGAAATGTATTCACTTGCTGATTGATCAGGTCTTTATTTCCTAAGGCATATAAGACAATGGCAAGGGATACAAACCCAAGGACAATGGCAAAGATCCGAGAGATAACTGTCCAGCTACCCCTCTTTAGGTTGTAGCCATATTGCAATAGTTGAGCAATCCATAGGATATTAAAAAACAACATATACTGTTTTAATATCTCAAGATTAAACAAAGGAATTTTAGTTGTAACCCCATCCTTAAATTGAAACAGTGCAATGATATCCGGAAATAAATTCAGAATCATCATTCTCAACAAGGTAAAGCATATGGCAACGATTGTCTCAGAACGTTTAATTCTATTATATGGAAATGGGATTGCTTCTAATTCTTTTGCACGCCATTCTTTGTTCATATTAAAACCATTTAGTTTATGCTCCGGTGTGAAGTATTGAATCATAGCAAATATAATGGTAACGGAACCTACTGAACTAATGAGAGCAGAAAGAATTTCACCCGGTAACTGATATACAAATTTATAGACATCCGAGTTGGTTTGAAGGGCAGAAATAACCGTTGCAATCGTAAGTCCTATGGCAACCGCTATAAGCGTAATGGTCATTACCAACTGATACACATCAAATAATTCAGGTCCTATTAAATATCTGTGGCTTGGCAAATATTGTTTTGCAACCTCTGCTGGTGCGCCAAATGCTTCTAGAACAGCCAAAGTATCCTCTTCTGTGGCTTCATAATCTTTTCCAAACTGTCCTCTTTTTTCTTCTATGCGCTCATCAAGTGCGTCTAAAATTGAAGAATGTAATTCTTCGGTAATATCAGATTTTATTTTCTTTGATAACTTTTCTCCAACGGCAAAGAGATAACGATCAATCCAATTTTTCATAATAAGCTCCTTTCTACTCTTCTAAGAGTCCTGTCACAATTGTATTCATTGCTTTCCATTCTAACATGAGTCTGTTGAGCACTTGCCTACCTTTTTCGTTCAAAACATAATACCTACGGGGTCTCGCCTCATCCGTTAGCCAAGTGCTATCTAGAAGTTCTTGCTTTTCTAATCTTCTAAGCAGTGGATATAAGGTACTCTGATCAATAGTTAGCCCTTTTTCTGTTAAGGACTGTACCAAGGAATAGCCATATTGAGATTCCTTAAGTTGACTGAGCACACTGATAACAAGTGTGCCTCTTCTTATTTCCAAAGTTAGG
>CAZJIO010000003.1:77068-78532 GCA_964546035.1 uncultured Eubacteriales bacterium
AATAATCTCATCTAATTGAGACATTTACATCACATCCTTTATAAATTCATTATACTGTATATCACACACTATTGTCAACAATAAAGTATTATTAATATCATATTATAATTTCATTTATAGCATCAGTACACCCAAAGGACAAAACCATTCACATTTAACGCCTCGTATGTTATGATGTTTGAAGTTTCATCCCTCATTTTATAACTTCCTAGGCAAGTTAAACTTTCCTACTGGATAAGAAAGGTGTAAAAAATGTCTAAAAAAATACTTCTAGTGATCATTTATCTTGCGTTTATTAGCCTTGGTTTGCCTGACGGTGTGTTTGGTGTGGCTTGGCCCAATATCAGAATGGACTTTGGCTTACCTTTAGAAGCCGCCGGCACCATTACCATCATCCTTTTTAGTCTGGGTGCTGTTTCTAGTTTTATGAGTGGTCATATCCTTCATTATGTCAGTACGGGTAAGTTAGTTTTTATCAGTTGTCTAATGACAGGTTTAGCTCTATTGGGTTATTCTCAAGTGCCTTCATTTATTTTCATGGTAGCCTTAGCAGTTCCCCTTGGATTGGGTGCTGGGGCTGTTGATTCTAGTTTGAATCATTATGTGGCAAATAACTATTCATCCCGGCATATGAGTTGGTTGCATTGCTTTTGGGGGGTGGGTGCCAGCCTTGGTCCTCTCATCATGACAAAAACCCTAGGGAGCAATCTCTCCTGGCGAAATGGTTATTTCAACATTTCTCTTGGTCAATTGACCCTTGCCTTTATTCTTCTATTAAGCATCGGTATGTGGAAAAATAAGGGCCAAGAAAAACAGGTGCCAGATAAAACTGCTCCAAAATCCAATGCAGAGATCTTCAGCACTCTCGCTCCATGGATGAGTGTTATCATCTTTTTAGTTTATACAGCCTCTGAATATGCCATTGGCTTATGGGCTAATAGTATGTTGGTAGAGTCCAGAAATATACCAAAAGTATCCGCTGGTCTCTGGATCTCCCTATATTATGCTTGCCTCATGGGTGGTCGCTTACTAACAGGATTTGTTGTTGATCAACTTGGTAACCGCAAAATGATTTCAATAGGACTCAGTATTAGTTTAATAGGTGTCCTGCTGTTGTTCATCCAGCCCATTCCGCTCATTACCATGATTGGACTCATGCTTATTGGCTTCGGCTTTGCACCCATTTATCCATGCATGATGCATGAAACGCCGAAACGATTTGATGCTTTTGTTTCTCAACGACTCATCGGCTATCAAATAGGTTCTGCATGTATCGGTGCTTCCGTGTTAACAGCAGGTATGGGATTAGCCTTTTCAAAACTAACTTTAGAATTACTACCTCCCATATTAGTGGTGTTACTGTTACTTCTTATGTTATTCACCCATATTCTTAACAAAGCTACGGAATAAAAGAGAAAATGGTCACGGGGACGGAGAAATTGACAACTTGCTTTGCAAGTTGTC